>NZ_DRGY01000141.1 GCF_011049865.1 Marinobacter antarcticus
CCCCAATGTGGATATTACCCGGGTGATGATTGCTGCCCATATCGTATGCCGTCTGCAAAGCACCGGCCTGTTGCTGAACGTCGTTAACGCTGTTGACGGCCTTGCCAAGCATGTCGCTGAAGTTCGATGTCTCCCGAACCTGATCAACCTGACGCGGGCCGTCAATGCGGCCGCGCACCGACTGGTCTTGTTCAACACGCTGATCTTGGTTCATTTGCGAACGCAATGAGCGAATGTCGGAAAGAACGCTGTTGATGTCGGCACGCTGAACCATAACTTTCTCCTGAGACCGCCCTGGCGAGCGATCTTGCTGGCCTATCTGTATTGATTAAGGCTTAGCAATGGTCAGGCCACAATTTATTTTCTTCTACTTATCAGTGAGTTAGAACAATTTTAAAGAGACAGCAAGCCGATGATGACAGAGTTTTGACGGCGAAGCTTTTACGGTGGGATGCCAAAAAAAAGCACCCTTGTGGGTGCAATAATGAAGGGGTACTGCATGAAGGGGTACTGCATGAAGGGGTGCTACAAATAGGGGTACTACAAATAACCATTTACGCCATGGCAAGTTCCGCATCCAGATCAATCCCGGCGTCGCGCATCTGAGCGAGTTTGTACCTCAGCGTTCTAGGGCTTATGCCCAACTGCTCTGCGGCCCGGTTGCGACGACCACGCTCTTTTCTGAGTGTCTGAATAATGATACGAAACTCTTGTTGGCGCAGATCATCTCCAAGCGATCCGACTTCAACCGATACAGGGCCTGGCTCTGGTGGCAATGAACAGGCCTCGCCAGCAGGTGCAATGAAGACCGGTGTCGTGACCGAAGCCGCCGTTGCCCCGTGGCCGTCGAAACGCCCGCTGGTGCCAATTTCAAGACACAAGTCACCGGCGTGGATTACATTACCCTGGTGCAGTACCAGCGATCGTTGAATCGCGTTGTCCAGCTCGCGCACGTTGCCAGGCCATGGGTGTTGCATCATTGCGTTGCGGGCATCTGTCGCAAAACTGATGCCGGTAAGCTTCATTTTACGACAGTGTTTTTTTAGCAGTGAGGTTGCCATAGGCAAAATATCCAGCGGGCGCTCTCGCAGCGGCTGCCAGTGCATGGGAAATACACTCAACCGGTAATACAGATCCTCCCGGAACCGACCCTCCCGCACAAAATCTGCCAAGTTCCGGTTGGTTGTCGCCACCACGCGAACATCCAGTGAGATGGTTTTGCGACCACCCACCCGTTCAACCTCACGCTCTTGCAACACCCTGAGCAACTTGGACTGGAGTGCCGGGTCCATTTCTGAAACTTCGTCCAGCAAAATGGTTCCGCCGTTGGCCTGCTCAAATTTTCCGGGAGCGGAGGCGACAGCGCCCGTAAAGGCGCCTTTCTCATGGCCAAACAGAATTGCTTCAAGCATATTCTCGGGGATAGCGGCGCAGTTAATAGCAATAAATGGCTGATCGGAGCGGGGCGATTGTTGATGAATATACCGGGCCAGAACCTCTTTACCCGTTCCGCTTTCACCGGAGATCATGACGGTGGACTCGCTGCCGGCCACCTTTGCGGCCAGCTGAAAAATACGTTTGCTAGCTGGGTCTTCTGCAACGGGTTCATCTGCGGATTTCTGGCGACTGCCGCCCACCACCTTGCTAACCGCATCAACAAGAACCTTCGGCTCAAACGGCTTTACCAGATAATCGACCGCACCGGATTGCATGGCAGAAACAGCGTGGTTGATCTGGCCATACGCGGTGATCAACATCATCGGTAAGCCGGGGTACAACCGCTGAACCTCGCCCAGCAATTCGTGGCCGGAGAGCCCAGGCATGTTGACATCGCTCACCACCATATCGACCGGCGCCTCTGCCAACCTGGCCAACGCTTCGTGGGCGTTCGAAGCCTCGCGTACGCGGAACTTCGCCAGCTCCAGGGTGGTGACCAACGCTTCGCGCAGATCACGGTCATCTTCAACAATCAGAATCTGGGCCTTGGCCATGAACGCCTCCAATCAGACTTTGTTACGCAATAGCGGTAGACGCAAGGTTGCAACAGCGCCGCCCTGCTCCGGCGATTCAATGGAAAACCGGCCCTGATGAGCCTTCACAACCGCCTGTACCACCGCCAGACCGAGCCCGGTGCCGTGGGATTTCGTGGTGTAAAAAGCCTCAGTCAATCGGCTGGCGTCGTCTTTGGCAAAACCCGGGCCGTTATCCACAACGCGAATCAACAGCTCGCCAACGTCCGACGTAACCTGAACCACCACGGCGGTGGCACCGGCTTCCAGGCTGTTGTTCACCAGATTGGTACAGGCGCCTACCAACGCATCCCGGTTACACATCAACCGGCAGTCTGTGGACACATCGTTCTTCAACATCACGCCGGAGCTGGCTGCAGGTTTGATTCCCTCGATTGCGGATTCCAGGGCCAAAACCAGGGTGTCGGCACACAATTCTTCTGCCAATCTGGTTTCGCCTCGTGCAAAAATCAGCATATCCCGCACCTGTTGTTCAAGATGCGCAAGCCGAGACATCAGTCGCGAAGCACAGCGCTGGCGCATCTCCTCATCCAGATCGTTCTGGGTTAAGTGACCGCCGTAGAGAATGGCCGCAGACAAAGGCGTACGAATCTGGTGCGCAAGCGACGCCACCATTTTACCCATGGCAGAGAGCCGCTGGGCATGGGCGAGCTGTGACTGAAGATGACGGGTTTCGGTCAGGTCGGTCAGCAGAATCAACTGCCCCGGCTGATTGTCCATGGTACGGATTTCAATGCTCACCCGGCGCCCATCCTTCAAGGACACCTCATGACCATCATCCCGGCGCGGAGAAAAACAACGACGAATCACATCCACCCAGCGCTCACCGTCCAACGGCTCACCCAGCAACGCGATAGCCGCAGGATTGCTCTGCGACACCGCACCCTGGCTGTCCAGAACGACCACCCCGGCGGGCAGCGCTTTGAGCAACGTAGAGAGTCGGTCGGCCAACTGCTCTTTCTCCTCCAGCTCCTGCTGACGCTGCAAAGACTCCTGACTCAGCTCACCGGATAACTGATTAACCCGCGACTCCAACGTGCGATAAGAATCGGTAATCTGCCGCGACATCTGGTTGAACATCTCCAGCGCAGAACCTACCGCCTCATCATCCTGCTGTGGGAATAACGCCCTCACCTTATCGTTAGCATCCGCCGCCGCATTGGCCTGCGCCTCATGCTCCGCCGACTGAATGACAAACTGTGCCTGACTCATAACCTGACTCCCGATTAGCCTCGTACACGAAGCCACACCTTTCGGATGATCCTTTTACAAGCCATTAAGCCAGCTCCGTGCCAACTAAGGTTTTTCTTTACATATCAATAGGTAGAGAAATCCAGAGAAAGATAAACGACAGTTTTACGTCGCCCAAAACGAGAAAAACGCCAAAGACCCGAGATCCTTGACGCCTTATTGTCACAAAACAAGAAGAGGCTATTACCTCAGTTTCTGAGTGGGTGTGGGGCACCACCAAAGCTTGGCCGATCAGGACTCCTCAGACTCCTCCTCCCGAAGCCCATACTTCCGAACCTTCTCCACCAGCGTCGTCCGCCGAATCCGAAGCTTCTCAGCCGCCCGGGCAACCACACCCCCGGCCTCATCCAGAGCCTGCTGAATAAGCTGCTTCTCAAGATTCGACAGATAATCCTTCAGATCAATACCGTTGACCGGCAACAGAGCAGGCGCATCCAGCCCGACAAGTCCTGGAATACCCGAAGGCAACCCGGAATCCTCAATCGGCCGATTCTCATCGAAATCGTCCACATACCGGAACTTCTTCGGCAACTCCTGCACGCCTATAACGGCGTAAGGGTGCATAATCGAGAGCCGCTCAACCAAGTTTGCCAACTCACGGACATTACCCGGCCAGTCGTGCCGACAAAGGCTCATGATTGCCGCCGAGTTCATTCGTAAGGACCCGCGCTTCTCCTTCTCTAAACGGGATATGAGCTCGTTGATCAACAGCGGAATATCCTCCACCCGATCGCGCAAAGACGGCACTTCAATGGGAAAAACGTTCAGCCGGTAATACAGGTCTTCCCGAAATTCACCCGACTCGATCATATCTTCGAGGTGCTTGTGCGTCGCGGCGATAACCCGCACATTCGCCGAAATCGTCCGGTTACTGCCCACTCGCTCAAACGTGCGCTCCTGCAATACGCGCAATATTTTCACCTGCATGCTGAGCGGCATATCGCCTATTTCATCCAGGAACAGGGTTCCTCCTTCCGCCAGCTCAAAACGGCCAACCCGGGAGGTAATCGCACCCGTGAACGCGCCTTTTTCATGGCCAAAGAGCTCGCTTTCGAGCAATTCACCCGGGATAGCGCCGCAGTTTACTGGCACAAACGGCTTGTCGCGGCGGGACGAATGGTAGTGAAGATTGCGCGCAACCACTTCTTTGCCCGTGCCAGACGGCCCGGTGATCAGAACGCTCACATCCTTATCAGCCACCTGTTCCATCAGCTGTCGCACTTGCTGAACCTTGCGGCTGGTTCCCACCAAACTTCGGAATAGCTGCAGACCCCGTTGCTGCCCACGCTCGTTTGAACGACGGAACTGGTCTGCAAAAATCTGGGCGCGATAGAGCGAGTCGACAAACTTGGTATAGTTTAGAGGCCATTCCATGCGGGCAATCACACGGGCAGAATCCGACTCCCCAAGGCCTTTCAGATCAGGATCACCCACCATCAGCAAAGGCACACCCTGAACCGCCCTGCACACAGATTCTATTGTTTTTACAATTCCCGCATCCGCGCCGTTTAAAACGGCAACAGAAATGTCCGCCAGGCTCTCCTGATCCGCCGACTCCAGCAGTGCGAGGGCCTGATCGCCCACAACAACTTGCTCTTCGCCAATGAACTCAAGAATCATAGCAACATCGCGTAGTCTGGATTCATCCTCGCTCAGCACCAGAACCTTGTTACTTTTAGACATCCACAAGAATCTCTTTGGGAATTTGTGCGGTATTTAAGACGGTAAAATCAAAAGAGTCAATTTTATGACGCTATTTAGGCCGGTGCGTTGAAATGTTCTGATACGCCTTTGCGGCACTGCTGTTACGATTTATACCTTTTAAGGCCTGTTCCGCTTCTGCTTTCGCCAGAGCAGCACCTTCGCCGGCTGCATCCAGAAACTGACGCAACTCTTCCAGCCTCATACGCACCGACTCCGGCTCTACAAGCCCTGCTTCCAGCGCCGTAATCAGAGGCTCTGTGATGGGCTTTACCCGGTCATTTAGGCTCACTAAAGCATCCCAATCGTGATCAGCCAGGGTGCTGCCAAGATCCACCATTAACTGATCAAAATTTTCCAGACAGGATCGGAGTTCAATCGGCGAATCATCGTAAGAATCAACCATGGCGCTACCTCCTTCCACAAAGCGGTGATGAGCAATCAATCCGGAACATAACCAACCGGATGGCAGTGATTGTCGGTAAACATGCGCTTCGCCGTGAAGGCGAATGCAGGCTACATGGTAGTCCAGAACAACCGCGCATTGTAATAGCAGATGTTATTGGCCTCTGGTTGGTGACCCCTGGAGGAAGGGGTAAAGAAATCTGTGCGCTGAAATGCTAAGATGGGGAATTATTTCATCAAACGGGTGTTGGGAAACTCTTTAACAGGATCTGCGGAACGGGCTAACCGAACCCACGCGTTAAAGGGAAAGGGAAAGGAACCTTATGGCATCTCAATGGTATTCACTTATTTCACAAAAGCTGGTTCTGGCACGCACGCTTCTTGAAAAATCAGAGCACTCCGCCGATGCCGGCACCCCGTCCAATGCTCCTGTGCAAACATTGCAACGTGAAGCGGCTACGCAAGGTTCTATAGAACTTCTGCTCAGGGCAAAACGGCTCTTATTGGTTTTGATCGCTCGGTACTATCAGAAAAACCAACGCTCCGAGGAGCCGTCGTCGTTGGCGGAACTCGCAAACCTGATTGGCGAGCATGCCACTGAAATTAGTCAACTGAGAGCACTTGAGGATCAGGCGGGAAGCTGGTGGAACCACCTCGACCAACTCGACACAGCGCAAAGCAGGCCACCTGCGGCACGAAAAACGGTTAATGAGGAAAATATCATTGCCATATCGGCTGACGCCGGACCGGACCGTTCCGCTCCAACGCTGATAAAAACGCTGAACGCGTTAAAAAAGTTTACCGACAACCTGGAAGAGCAACATGGCGAGTGGTGATTACACTGGCCAATCACTTCTGGTTCTCAACATTAAAAGGTTAATGAAATGTCACCATCGTTCTTCGAAATTGTACAACTGAGTAATGGCGATTACGCCCTGCGACGCATCGACGACGACCGTGCACCGCTGGTCAAGATTTCTTTCTCAGATGAAGCCCGTGAAATGATGGAAGACCGGGACATGTCTGTCGCCAAAGCAATGATTGCTGCCGGAATAGAAGCTGCGGGCAGTGTTAATCACGATATTGACTGGGACGATGACGAGCTGGACGTTTCAGACGCTCAACCCGCCTACACTCTCCACTGAACGCGGCAATCAGCGTTGCCTGAGCACCACGCCATGGCTGTTGCCTTGCGCAGCCGCTTTTTGCAGCGAATCAAAGGCTGTTTTGCCCAGCTTACGCGTCCACATAACCACTGCATGGCAGGTTCCCGCGCTCAAGGCTCTTTCCGCGAGCTGGCGAGCGGGGTACTCCGCAGTGGAGCGCAACACCAAAAGTTCCCCAGCGACTATACCGTGCATTTTTTGCCATTTGCTCACCAGTGCCTGAGGCGGATCAATCCACGCCAGCCAGCGCTTTTCCTGATTAAGCTGAGTCAGCATCGGTAACAACAACTGAAAGTTTTCTACTTGCCCTTCTGGCAAAATAATCTCTGTAACGTTGCCAGCCGGCGGGGAATCCGCAACATCCGGTTTATGTTGTGCCCGGATGACAGCGCGCTGTTTACGGGCGGCATACTCCGGCACCGGGCAGGGTAAAATGCCTTGTTGCCACGCCACATTCTGATTGAAGCTAAGCTGTTCCATAAGTCACCCGTTTCTCAATGTGTCTGTGGTTGTACCAGCTCGGTCAGTGCAAATCAGAGCGCCGTATAACACCTACACCCAGCCCTTCAATGAACAGTTCCTGCTCTTTCAGATCGACTTCTATCGGCGCAAAATCTTCATTTTCGGCGATCAAATAAACCTTCGAGCCTTCTTTCCGGAACCGCTTTACCGTTACTTCGTCGCCCACTCTGGCCACAACAACCTGGCCATTGTGAACGTCCTGGGTGCTGTGCACCGCCAACAGGTCGCCGTCAAGGATGCCTATGTTTTTCATGCTCATACCCCTTACCCGGAGCAGATAGTCTGCTGATGGGGAGAAGAACTCCGGCTTGAGTGTACAGTGATCTTCAATGTGTTCCTGGGCTAGAATCGGGCTGCCTGCCGCAACCTGGCCGATAACGGGAAGCCCCGGATCTTCCGCCACTTCGGGCAAACGAATGCCGCGGCTGGTGCCCGGCACCATTTCGATGGCACCTTTTCGTGCCAAAGCTCGCAGATGCTCTTCAGCAGCATTCGCCGAACGAAAACCCAGTTCCGTCGCTATTTCAGCACGAGTAGGCGGGTAGCCGGTTTCATCTACAGATCGGCGAATAATATCCAGTACTTGGGTCTGTCTTGCTGTCAGCTTCATTATTGGGCTGCTCCGCGTGCTGCATGCAGGGCTCATGCATGCTTGGCCTGATATCTGCTGGCGTTACCGTGCGCCAGTCAGCCTGTTTGTTTATACAGTGTTTTGACTATATACAGTGTTTTATCCAGTGTAAAGCCAAGTGACCTATTTTCTTGCAGGCCCTTAACCACAGCGCTTGCGGTAGTGTGATATCGTAGAATAAACCTCTATTTGTCATCAGTGAGAATTATGAACCAAGCGACGTCCTGCAGAATGCCAGACAACCTGAAAACCACCGACGGAAGTGAGCGGCGCGTGGGGGTTGAAATAGAATTGTCAGGGCTCGGCTACGAGCAGCTCGTCACTCTGGTTGCAGAACTTCTTGGTGGAAAAGCGGTGCTTGAGTCCCGCTATGTAAGCAAGGTTGATACGCCCCTCGGATACTTCATTATTGAGCTGGATTCAGAGCCGGTAAAGGAACTGGCACTTGCGGATGAGCGTCTGCCTCAGTCCATACGTGAACTCGGCGGGCAGGCGATGGACGTTATAGATGCGGCCGCTGAACGCATTGTGCCGCTGGAGATCATCAGCCCACCGATGTTTTTCTCAGAGCTGGAACCGATTGAAGCTCTGGTTGAAAGTTTGCGTAAAGCCGGCGCCCTGGGCAGCCGAAACGCCATTTACTTCGCGTTCGGTTTGCAGCTTAATCCCGAGTTACCCGACCTTCAACCCGCGACGCTCGTTCGTTACTACCAGGCGTTTGCGCTGCTTTATGATTGGCTCAAAGCCCTTCATCAATTGGATATCAGCCGGAAGTTCACGCCTTACATCGAGCCCTGGAGCAGCCGTTACACAGATTTGCTCGTAGCAGACGATTACGCGCCGGATCAGCATGAGATGATGGTGGATTATCTTGAAACCAACCCGACCCGCAATCGTGCGCTCGATCTGCTGCCGCTGTTTGCTCACCTGGACAAACCGCTTCTCGATCAGTATGTGAAAGACCCGCGCATAAAAAGCAGGCCCACATTGCACTACCGGCTTCCGGACTGTGATATCGATAATCCCGAGTGGCATTTTTCAACGGTCTGGAACGACTGGGTCGTGGTGGAGCAGTTGGCAAATCACGCCGACGACTTGGCAGAACTTCGCGCTCTGTTCCGGGAAAGCCGCAAAATCAGCCTCCGAAACCTGACTCAGAACTGGCAGGAAACCTCCGCAAAATGGCTGCACAGCAAAGGCTATGTCTGAACCGAAACCGATTGTCGATAACGTTCCGGGGCTGACGATTGGCATCAGTGGCCCGGCCCACAAGCGGGTTGCGCAGCAGCTGATCAGCTTTGCCTTGCGGTTGCAGGGCGCACGCCCTTATTACATTCGTCCCGGAGCCCGGGTGGATGCGGCTCTGCTTGACGGATTGGTGCTCTCGGGCGGCACCCACGTTCATCCTTCGCGTTATGGTCAGGAACCTCAGGTGAGCGCCCGTTACGACCACGCCCGTGATACAACCGATTATCACTTGCTGGAACAGGCTGAATCGGTGGGAATTCCAGTGCTCGGAATTTGCAGGGGTGCGCAGCTCATCAACATATTTTACGGCGGGTCGCTGTGCCAGAACGTAACGCCACTGAGGGTGAATACGCGGCACCGGCCACTGTTATTTCCGATGCAAACCGTTCGTCTTGTAAGCACCAGCCGCCTGGGACAGCTTATGGGGGCCCCGGTCATTGGCGCCAACCGAATACACAGCCAGACCATAAAACGCCTTGGCACAGATTTAAAAGTGACAGCGGTTGATAATGACCTGTTCGTTCAGGCTATCGAGAGCACCCGGGGTCAATGGCTTATGGGTTTGCAGTGGCATCCTGAATATCTACTTTACCAAAGTGGCCACCGGCGGATTTTTCACGAATTCGTGCAGGCAGCGCTGTCTTTCAAATTGGCCAGGCTGGAGCCCGAATCCAGCCGGGCCTGACCTGAATTCAGATAATAAACCCGATGCCGGGGAGGCACATTATATGATCAGACATAAGCAGAACATTCGCGCTCTATGGGCACTACCGCTGTTTTTACCGGGCGTTGTCATGGCGGGTGAGGTCACTCTTACCGGCGAGGGCAGCGTGCGCTATGAGCCGGACAGTGCCCGCCTGACATTCACCGCCAGCGCCGAACATGAGCTGCCTCAAAAAGCCACGGATCAGGTGGCATCCATCATGAAGCAGTGGCGCGAAGGCATAAGCGACTATCGGCCCCAACTGCAAGAGTACGCCGACGCGTCCGTGCATCTGTATAGTCGCACCCTGCCCTCTGAAGAGCGGGATCAGGAGCCGGAAAAAACGGCTGTTGCCTCACAAACCATCAGCTTCAGCATTTCAGACCTGTCGCTGCTGAATCCGATTCTGCAGCAAGCTCAGGCACTCGGGCTGAATTACAACCTCGGTCCCCATCAATTTTTCCACTCTCAGGAAACCCGCATGGAGCAGGACGCACTGGCACTTGCGCTGGCCGATGCAAAATCCCGGTGCGAGTTTGTAGCCCAGCAGATGAACCAGAGCTGCGGCAAAGTGGTCACGCTCAACATTAACGGCGGCCACCGCCCCATGCCCATGATGATGTCTGCGGACGCACGAGGCGCTGGCACCATCTCCAGTGTCGGCGAGCGAGAAATCAACGCATCGGTAAACGCGACGTTTGAACTGGACTGAACTCAAAAATCCCGGGTATAGAAGATATCCAGAGAGGCTGCCAGCCCGCTGGCAGCCTCAAGATAAAAGAACCGGCCCAGATCGTAACGCAGAGCCACAGTGCTGATAGGCTCGAAAATACCCACGCCATATCGAATACTGAGTTCATCGCTCAGGTAACCACTGGCGACAACCGATGTCTGGTCTCCGCTGCCCTCCGCTTCCAGTGCTAAATCCCGAATGCCAAAGCCTTCGCCAATCTGTCCGGTAACCTTGTTTACCTGGGTCAGCCCGAGCGAGAGGGCGGCTTTGCTCATCTGCCCGTCCTCAGTCTTCCCCCTGGGCGCACGGCCAAGAATGACGTAAGACAACGCATCGGACTGCGGCATATCCGGGTTGGCGAACACTTCGGTGGTGGGAGACTGGGCCGGACCACTCAAGCGGATCCCCGCCACCACAGCGTCGACCTTTCTGATGGCTTCAATATCCAGGTACGGCTGCGCCAGACTGCCCACAAACAGCACCCGGGCACGCCGCAACTCAAGCTCCTGGCCATACGCTTCATACTGACCGTTAACCAGTTGAAGCGTCCCCCTGGTGTCCATATCCTTGCCTATTCTCAAGGTTCCCTCAAGATCACCCGTTACGCCAAAGGCGACAAAACTGACGCGATCCTCGCCAACCACAACCGTAACATCCATGTCCATTGACTGGACAAGAGGCTTTTCCGGCTCGGCTCCGACAATCACTTCGTCGTCTGATACGGACACCGCCTGCTCCGGTAGCCCTTCAATTTTTATATCACCTCTGGGCACTTCAATCCGCCCTTCCACACGCAACGCGCCCTCCCGGAACGCGATGGTCAGATCTGGCGCCACCTCAAGACGGGCGTAGGGCTCCACGCTGAAAGGCAGCCTGTCGCCGGTAATGTGAACCTCTCCGCCGGGTGCATCCTGCCAATCAACCTCACCTTCAATTTGCGCCTCGCTTCGGGCATTGCTTTTGATTTGACCGCTGATGTTTGCGGAATAACCATCGAGTAATACGGTGACCGCCACTTCCTCAATGGGCAAAGGCAAACGGGGATCGACCACGCGGCCATTGGTTAACGCAATTTTTCCGTTCACCAAAGGCTTCATCAGAGGCCCTGAAATTTTACCTTCGCCGTTGATCTCACCGGCGACCTCTTCAAGCCCGGTGAAGATACCCGCGAGGGCGATATCAAGACCCTCCAGTTTGAACTGGCCCTCAATCGTCCGATCTTCCTCCGTTGGGTCCAGAGTCATATCCACCGAGAGTTTGCCAAGCTGCGGGCCGGAGAACCTTACGGAAAGATCCGCTTCATCGGGCTTTAAATCCAGCTCCGCCGTCAAGGTCTCGTAACTCAGGTTTTGCCACTCGTTCTCTAAAAGCAGCTCGAATCTGCCTTCGCCAGCATCAAGCGCTATACGGCCTTTGGGGCCCTTGTCCGTTGACGTAAACTCAACCTCGCCGTTAATGCTTGACTGCCAACGCAGGGTCTCAGGGAAAATCGGCGCCAGGGCGGCGGCAGGGAAACTGTCGATACGGTAGGCAATACTGGGCACCGGCAGCAGGGTTTGTTCGTCCGCGCACACAGAACTTTGTTGCCAGCGCCAGCAATGCGGCCCAACACTGAGCTTGCCGTCTTTGGCAAACGTTAGCTGCGCCGCAGAATCAAGTGCCCAGCTCTGTTCCTGTTTGGGCACATCAATGACACCCCGGGCAAGCTGACCTTTCCAACTTGCCCACGCGTCGCCCGCTGCTCCCTGGAAATCCAGTTGCACCCGCGCATCCTCTCGCTGTGCATCAATGGTTACCGAGTGATCACTCTGCGTGCCTTTGGCCTTGACGGCAAGGGACCTGACATTTTGTCCCGCCACCGTAATGCCCTTGCTTTGCAGTTCACCGTTGAAACGGAATCCCGAATTCAGGTCGGCATTCAGGCTCAGCGACTCAACGACCACAAGATCCTGCCAGCGCAGTTCGGCGGCGCTGGCCGTCAGTTCACCACGGGGATCATCGAGCGTTCCGGCAACTGCCAGTTGAAGCTCCGCCTTGCCGCCCAGGCCCGGCATGATTTTATCCGGATCGGGCAACTTGAGATCCAGACTGGCCTGCAACTCCTTGCCCCATATACCATTGCCTTCGAGGCGGTTCTCACCAATAACCAGTTTCAGCTCGGGCACCACCCAGTCACCGGTCGACGTATCAATCCGTCCCGCCGCCACTGTTGGGCTGGAGCGCCACTGGCCTTTCAGATCCCAGCTCGCCTGCATGACCGGCACCGGGCCATCGGTAAGCTTTCCTTCGGAAGTAACCTGGCCGCTGAGACTGGCCTCAAGAACCGGAAGCCAGTAACCCGGGTTGAAGTTTTCAAGTTCCAGCGCTGCCTGCCAGCTCAGAGGACCGGAAAAATCCACGGCGCCGTCACCCGAAAGCGAACCTGCGCCCGTCACCGCAGAGAGTTTTGTTAATCGCAGTTGATTGGCATCGCCGGTGATCACTGTCGCCAGCTCGGCGCTGCCCTGGGAGCCATCTACTTCGGCGGTCAGGTCGGCTTTATAACGCCCGTCTTGCCACGACATATTGCCGTCGAGCTTACGAAGCGCAACCGGCGGTTCTTCCATGCCGGGTAAAAGTGAGTACCAAGGAAATTGCCGCAGTTGCAACGTTGCTTCCGCACTGAGGCCGCCCTGCCATTGCGTCTTACCGATAACCACAACCGTTTGCGGTGAGGTGTTGGCCTTATCCGTCGCGGTTTTGCTCCCAGCGGACAGCTCCAACCTGATATCCCGAGCCTCAGCGGTTGTCACCAGGCTTACAAGTGTTAGCTCGATCGGCCCGGTGGTGCCCGGAAGTGTAGCCTGCGCTCGTGTTTTAAACCCGCTCTGCAAGCTGCCTTCAGCCTCCACGAACCAGTTTTCCAGCACCAGGGTTTCCGGCAGCGCTTCAGCCGCGCGGAAGGTTTTGGAGGTGATTTTCACGCGTGCAGGCAGGTTTGATGCTAACGGTTGGGCTTTGCCTTCCAGTGCGGCGTCAAGATAACCACGGCTCTGGCCCGCAAGCCCAAGATCCCGCACGCTGCCGGAGAGTGTCAGGTCAATGTTCCAGGCATCACCATAAGGTGGCGGCAAAGTGGCGTTCACCTCCAGATTAACTGGCCAGTCCCGTCGTGTTTCCACTCGGCCAGAGGCCACTACGGTATAGTCATCAAGCTGATAGTAAACGCGATTGAGTTTCCAGTCGGCTCCTGCGCCGCCGGCATCAAGCTCAAATATGTCCCATACCTTGGCGCCGTTAAAGGTAAATGTGCCCAGTCTTACATCGTTCGCTTTGAGCCCCAGGGGCAATTCGATGCTCGGCAGGCTGACGTCTTCCGCCGGAGCGGGTTCTTTATCGGAGGGCTGTACACTGACGTCCAACTGCTGCACATGCAGGGTTTCAAGGCAGAACTGCAGGTCAAAAAGGCAGGAAGGTGACCAATCGATAAGGGGCGATGCAGCCACCACATCGACGCCGTAGCCGCGCCACTCAAGGCGATCCGCTTTCCAGGTTCCAAACAGGGAACCCTGGTCGTTAACCACCTCAAGTCCTGGAATCTGGTCGATTACCCAAGCGGTTCCCGACTCCGAGCGCAGCGCCAGCAAGATGGCCGAAACCAGCACAACCGGCAGCAACACGAGCAGCCCCAAAAGCAACAACAACCAGAACCGGAGCCGACCTGTACGCTCGCGCTGCGGCTGTTCTGCGCTATCCACACTTTCGCTGTCTTTGGGTGTTTCTGTCACAGCTCAGGCCCCATTGAGAAGTGAAGTCGCCAATCACCGCCAAATTCCGGGTTCAATCCTTTAGCAATGTCTAGCCGCAGAGGCCCCAGCGGGCTGATCCAGCGAATGCCCACCCCGACGCCCGTCGCAAGGGGATCAAGCAGATTATTCACCACGTTGCCATGGTCGATAAATGTAGCTGCTCGCCATTTATCGGCGAACTGATATTGGTATTCGACACTGCCCACCAACAAGTAACGCCCCCCCACCGGAACACCGTTATCATTCTCCGGCGAAAGGGTTTGGTATCCGTAACCGCGCACGCTCTGATCGCCACCGCCAAAGAAACGCAACGAAGGCGGCACGTCCTCAAACTGGTTAGTCGCTACGCCCCCGAACTGGAAACGGGTCAGAAAACG
>NZ_DRGY01000142.1 GCF_011049865.1 Marinobacter antarcticus
CGCCGCTTTGAAGCTGGGCCAGAATGGCGGTCGCTCGGTGGTTTCGGGGTTCTCCCAACCATACTTGCGAGCCAGATACAGCGCCGGCACCAGCAAAGACAAACCCGCCAGAATGCCCGGAAACAAGCCGGCCGCGAACAGCGCCCGCAAATCCACGCCTGGCACCACGATAGAATAGAGAATCAGCGCGATGGAAGGCGGAATCAGGATCGCGGTAGACGACGAAGCCGCAATCAACGCAGCGGAAAAAGGCTGAGGATAACCGGCCTTGCGCATACTCGGCAGCATCACCATAGCCACGGCAGCCGCATCCGCCGGACCCGAACCACTCATCCCCCCCATGATCAGGCACACCAGAACCGCCACAACGGTCAGGCTACCGTGGCGAGGACCGATGATCGCCTGGGCAAAGCGCACCAGACTGGCCGCCACCCCGGCACGTTCAAAAATAAGCCCAGTCAGAATAAACAGCGGTATCGCAATCAGCGGATATTTGGCCACACTGTTGTAGGTATTGGTGCCAAAGGTCGCAAGCATGTCGGGAGACAGGCCGGAAACAATCCCCACCAACCCGCCAAATCCCAGCGCAATGGCTACCGGAACACCCAGCAATAACGCCAGCAGGAAACTCCCGATCATCAGCAGGTCAGGACTCATGAATAATCTCCGGGTCCTTTTTACCGCGCAGGCGGTCAACGAGGTTCTGGGTTATCCGAATAACGATCGCGCCTGACAGGATTGGCAGCCAGATTACATAGATCCAGCTTGGCAACCCTAACCCCGGAGACAAAGATTCCCAATTGTACTCCTGCATCGCGAAAACACTTCCATACCAAGCGGTTATGCCAAACACAGCCACGCTTACCAACCATTGCACAACAAACAATCCCTTCAAAGCAACGGGCGGCAGGTAATGCTCGATCAGCTCGATCCGGATGTGCTGGTTGTGACGGGCGGCTACCGCTGCCCCGGCAAACGTGAGTACAACCAGAAGAAATACAGAGAACTCTTCCGTGAACGCAAAAGAGGCGTCCGTGGTGTAGCGAACAATGACGTTGCCCAGACTGATCATACAGATTGCGATCAGGGCCACCGTCGCCAACCAGGCTTCTGGCCGAAATTTCGGGGGTCGGGAGGACATGTTTACTCCGTTTCAAACAACAGCACCCGCCCAGATCGACGGGTGCCGGAACAGCAGGTTATTACTGCGTGCGGTTGGCGACGGCAGCCTGGGCCTGTTTCACCAGATCTTCACCAATGCGCGATGTCCACTTGTCATAAACCGATTCGGTAGCCTTCACAAACGCGTCGTGTTGCTTCTGGCTGAGTTCGGTCACCGTAACACCGCGGTCTTTGATCGCCTGCAGCGTGTCCGCAAGCTCGGCGCGGGATTTTTCGATTTCCCACTCACCGGCATCCACAGCCGCTTGCTTCAAAAGCGCCTGATCTTCGGCGTTAAACTGGCCCCAGACACGGTTACTAACGGCAAACACCAGCGGATCGGCCATATAATGCCAGAGTGTCAGGTGCTCCTGCCCAACCTGGTCGATACGCGCCACGTCAAAAACCGACAGCGGGTTTTCCTGGCCGTCAACCGCGCCGGTGGTCAGTGCGGGTTTGGCATCTGCCCAGCTCATCTGGGTCGGGTTGGCGCCCAACTCGGTGAACGTGTCCTGAAACAAAGGCGAACCTACAACCCGAATTTTCAAACCGTCCAGATCCGCAGGCTCGCTAATGGCACGCTTGGAGTTGGACAACTCACGAAAGCCGTTTTCACCCCACGCCAGCGGCGTTACGCCACGCTTTTCAATGGCTTCGAATACCGCTTTGCCTGCATCACCCTGGGTGATGGCATCAATCGCGGCGTTGTCCGGCATCAGGAACGGCAGGGAAAAAAGATTCAGCTCTGGAACCTGAGGCGACCAGTTGATGGTAGACCCCACCGCCATATCAATGAGGCCTGAGCGCATGGCGGAAAACTCTTTGGTTTGATCCCCGGAGACCAACTGGGAATTGCTGTAAATCTTCATATTAATGCGCCCGTCTGAGCGCTCTTTTACCAACTCCACCCATTTGTCTGCGGCCTGGCCCCAGGGAAACGCGGAAGGCAGCACCGTAGAAACCGTGTATTCATCTTTGTATTGCGCATGAGCCACAGAGCTGATCAACAGCGTGGCCGCCGCGGCAGCGATCAATGAGCGGGATTTGAGCATCTTGTTTTCCTTTTTATTAGTCAGGGAGAATACGCGACGGGGCACCAAGCGCGTCGCAACAATAATGGAGTATAGGAGTGGGTGTCGTCGCGACGCAAAAAAAAGACAGCGATGGGTCAGATAGATTTCAAACCTCGGGCACCACCGCTTTGGCGCGCCGCCAGCCAGCGGTCATGCCCAATTCGTGAGCCATGTTTATCGTCGAGCGAACGAGGGCAGTGACAACCACTCTGCGGCGTCGTCGGGCCTTGGCCTGCGCATGCTTACCCGTGGTTTTTCTGCCTACATCGAGTTGAGCAAGCCACTGACCGTAAATTCCGAGTACGAGAACAAAAACCCAAGGCTGACAGGGCGGTTAACCGCCTACTTCTGATTGCCAACGACGTTTCCAGTCAATTAAAAATCTGTTGTTATCGTTTGCAGGCCGCCAGATGAGTCTACAATGAACAGAGTATAAAGCCGGCAATATCCAACAGTGGGCAACCATGGCAAGTAACGAGCTCAGAGAACCAGGCAACACCGACGAAAATAACAATAAGGAACACCAGCCGGCGCTGATTGAGGCCGTAAACATCCGCAGTATGGCGCTGATTATTCTGACCAGCATCGCAACGATCTATTTCATCAACTGGGCCCAGGCCGTGTTGCTTCCTTTGGTGGTTGCGGTATTGATTAGTTACGCGCTGGACCCGCTCGTTTCAACGGTGGACCGCTTAAGAATTCCCCGCCCACTGAGCGCCGCCATCGTACTGATTCTGTTGCTCAGCGCGATCGCCGGCGCCAGCATTCCCTTGCAGCGTGAAGCCATGGCCATACTGGACAAAGTTCCCGTTGCCATCAGCAAGTTTCAGCACAATGAAGACCACTCTCCCGTTAAAGAAGAGAGCCTCATAGAGAAGGCCCAGGCCGCCGCAAAACAAATTGAGGACTCTGCCGGAAAGAAGAAAAATGACAGCGCTGCGGCACGTCAAGGCATAACGCCTGTTCGCGTAATCGAGAAACCGGTGGATATTGAACAGTACGTGCTGAAGAGCTCTCCGGCGGCTTTAGTTCTTGTGTCCCAATTTTTCTCGGTACTGCTATTGGTGTACTTCATTCTGGCGGTGGGTTCGCTCTACAAGCGTAAAGTTGTAAGAATATCAGGCCCTTCATTCGGGCGAATGCGCAAAGCCGCCCGAATCATGGACGACTTCCACCATCAGGTGCGGCGCTTCCTGTTCGTGATGCTGCTCGGCGCTTTGTTTGTAGGCGTACTGACGTGGCTGGCGTTCCTGGCCC
>NZ_DRGY01000143.1 GCF_011049865.1 Marinobacter antarcticus
GAAACCGAATCGTCAGGCTCGATGTCTTGTCCGACATAGGGCGTGCCCGTGGCAATGCTCTGGGCGAGGCGAATCTTGAAATCCGGAAAACCGGTGGCCGAGAATCCTCGACAAAATCGGTTAACCGTTGGCTCACTTACGTTAGATGCCCGGGCCAAGGCTGCAATGCTATAGCGAGTAGCCGCGCTTGGATCCCGCAGGATTGCCTCTGCCACCTTGCGTTCCGACTTGTTCAGAGTCTCCACTCGCGATTGTATATCCGTCAGCAGATTCTCATCACGATGTGTCTGGTTTACAGCCATCAAAGTTGCTCCTTAATTATAAAGCTACTCCCTGAATACCTGGTGGCATGGTTTCACGAATTAGACAGATTATACCGGGTTTTTGAAGGATTTAGGGTAGTAAACGTATCATTAATCCGATAATCACCTTGGATTCGTCCGGAACCAATGTCATTATTTAGATAAAATTACTACATTTAATGTGAGAGCAGGTTGGTTTTCTGTGGCCTGATTCACCGGAGAGGCATTCCCGATGGTCAATCGGCTTATTAATCGTTGCGATATCATGTTGTTCGGGGCGCTGGGCGATTTGGCTCAACGCAAGCTGTTCCCCGCTTTCTATCAGTTGGAGAGAGCGGGTCTCCTGGCGGATGACAGTCGAATCCTGGCCCTTGCCCGCCAGGATATTGATACAGCGGCGGTTCGCAAGCAGATTTTGGAAAAGCTGGAACACTATGTAAAGCCCGAAGAGTTCGACCGCACCGTTGCGGAGGCTTTTCTGCAGAGAGTTGAATATCAGATTCTCGATTTCCACGATGAAGACAGTTTCAATGTTCTCAATCGTTGGCGCGACGAGAAAAACATTGAGAGTCGCAAAGATGGAAGCACCAGAAACGGTAACGATCTGATTGTTTATATGGCCAGCCCGCCTGCCATGTACGGCGTGATTGCACGCAATCTTCGCTCGGCCAGTTGCTGTAACGAAAAGACGCGGGTTGTTGTCGAGAAGCCCATCGGCCACGACCTTGAATCTTCTCGCGTGATTAATGACGAACTGGGAGAGGTTTATACAGAAAGCCAGCTTTTCCGTATTGATCACTACCTGGGAAAAGAAACCGTTCAGAATCTCATTGCCTTGCGTTTCGCCAACAATCTGTTTGCGTCGCAATGGGATCAGAACCACATCTCTCACGTGGAAATAACGGTTGCCGAGAGCGTGGGCATAGAAGGGCGGTGGGGTTACTTTGACAAGGCCGGGCAGATTCGGGACATGATCCAGAATCACGTGCTCCAGTTGTTGTGCCTGATAGCCATGGACCCACCGTCGGATCTGTCTGCAGACAGTATTCGTGATGAAAAGGTGAAAGTGCTTAAAGCGCTGCGTGCCATCACGCCCGCCATGATGGAAAGCTATGTTGTTCGCGGCCAATACACGGCCGGCACCAGCATTGGAAAGCCGGTTCCGGGGTATCTGGAAGAGGAGGGCGCCAACAAGCGAAGTACCACGGAAACCTTCGTGGCGCTGAAGGTTGAAATCGATAACTGGCGCTGGTCCGGCGTACCGTTTTATATTCGTACAGGAAAACGCCTTCCGGAAAAACTGTCGCAGATTATCATCCACTTCAAACCCGCGCCCCACTACATTTTTGATCCTGACCAGAAACACCTGGCAAACAACAAGCTGATTATCCGGTTGCAACCGGATGAGGGCATGTCCCTTAAAATACTGACGAAAGACCAAGGCCTGCACAAAGGCATGCGGCTGCGCCAGGGGCCACTCGAACTGACGTTTTCGGAGGCCTTTGAGGTCGAGCGTATCCCTGATGCGTACGAGCGCTTGCTGTGGGAAATCATGAAAGGCAACCAGTATCTGTTCGTGCGGCGCGACGAGGTGGAGTATGCCTGGAGTTGGGTTGATCAGGTTATCCGTAACTGGACCGACGGTGGTGATCCGCCCAAGCGCTACGCTGCTGGAACCTGGGGTCCGGTTGCCTCCATTGCCATGATCACCCGTGATGGAAGGAGCTGGTATGAAGACGCCTGACATGGTTTTTCCGCTGGGCGTTGAGCCGCGCTTTGCCGACTCAGCGCATCAGACAGCGTTGGAACTCGCGGAAACGGTTGCCGCACGCCTCAAGGACAGGCTTCGGATAGCTGAGCGCGCAAGTCTTGCGGTTTCAGGTGGCTCCACGCCCATACCCTTTTTCCAGGCGTTGTCGTGCAAGGATCTGGAGTGGGGCAGGGTTGATGTTGTTTTGGCAGATGAGCGCTGGGTAGATGAAACCGATGCCGACAGCAACACCCGGCTTGTAAACGCGAATCTGCTTCAGAACAACGCTGCGGTCGCACGGTATTTCTCTCTGAAGCAAAAAGGCGAGACCCCCGAAGAGGGTCTGGAATACGTCAGAACCGCGCTTGCGCACCTGACGCTTCCGTTGGACGTATTGATTCTGGGTATGGGTGATGACGGCCATACCGCGTCCCTGTTTCCGGACGCGCCGGAGCTTGCTCAGGCTATGGCCCCGGAAAGTCAGGAAGCCGTGGTGGCCACCACGCCCCCATCTCAAGCCCAAAGGCGCATCACGCTGACATACGCGCTGTTGTGTGGGGCCGGCTTTACCGCACTGCACCTTAAAGGCGGCGACAAGCTGGACACGCTGAAACGTGCGATGAAGCACCCGGACGATTTGCTCTCCATGCCCGTGCGCGGCTTTCTGAAGCCCGGCCTGCAGATTTTCTGGAGCCCTTGAGTGTGTTGTATTTCTTTGAATTTAAATAGCCTTTAAATCCCCGTGTGGAGAATAGCATGAGCCAAGTATCCGATTTTCACCGAGAGCGGATCAGATCGGTTTTGAGTTCATCGCGTCTGATGCCTGTTATCACCATAAAACATCCGGAAGACGCAGTGCCGCTTTGCCAGGCTCTTTTTGATGGCGGTATACACGTCATGGAAATAACTCTGCGCACGGAGCACGGGCTCAAAGCGATCAAAGAGGTTCGTGAAGCACTTCCGGACGCCTGGGTCGGCGCGGGAACAGTAACCTGCCTTGCGCAGTACCGTCAGGCGGAAGCCGTGGGCGCTCAGTTCATCGTAACGCCCGGTGTTACCGAAGCACTGCTGGAATTTGCGTTGACCTCCGAAGCTCCGCTTTTGCCGGGTGTTTCGACGGCTTCCGAGTTGATGCTGGGTTACGGCCTGGGTTATCGCGAATTCAAGTTTTTCCCTGCCGAAGTGGCAGGTGGAATCCCCGCACTCAGAGCCCTCAATGGCCCATTCCAGGACGCGATCTTTTGCCCAACGGGAGGCATCCATCGGGATACGGCCAGGGATTACCTGGCCTTGAATAACGTGCAGACGGTTGGAGGCAGCTGGCTAACGCCAGCCGACGTTATTGCAGAGAAAGACTGGGCGAAAATCAGTGAAATCGCCCGCGGCAGTCTCTCTGATATCAGCTGATATCAGCTGATATCAGAGCCAACCTTTACGATCTTCATGGTGTTCGTTCCGCCTTGGGCGTTTACATAATCGCCTTTGGTGATAACCACCAGATCCCCTTTGCTCACCACCTTCCGGTTGACCAGCTCTGATATGGCCAAAGCGTTGGTTCTTTCGTTCGGAATTTTTGCGGAGTCAAACGGAACCGTCTGTACGCCTCGATACATCACGACCCGATGCTGGGTAGTGTGATGCCGTGAATACGCAAAGATCGGGAGGCTGGATTTGATGCGGGACATCAGCCGCGGCGTTGCGCCGGTTTCCGTCATGCAGATGATCGCGGTAACACCATTCAGGTGGTTGGCGGCATACATGGCGGACAGCGCAATCGCTTCGTCTACGTGCTCCATGCTTTCGTGAATCCGGTGGTTTGACTGATGCATTGTTGGATGCTTTTCCGCACCTACGCAGATGCGCACCATCGCCTCAACAGCCTCTACCGGATAATCACCCACGGCTGTTTCTGCAGACAACATTACCGCATCGGTGTAGTCCATAACGGCGTTCGCCACATCAGACACCTCAGCGCGAGTCGGCATGGGGTTAGTGATCATGGATTCCATCATCTGGGTCGCTGTAATGACCGCACGATCCAGTACGCGGGCACGTGCAATGATGTGCTTTTGCACACCCACAAGCTCTGCATCGCCAATCTCAACGGCGAGATCACCTCGAGCCACCATCACGACGTCAGATGCCTCAATAACCGCATCCAGCGCGGCCTCGTCGTGGGCCAGTTCCGCGCGCTCGATTTTTGCAACCAGGCCGGCATCGGAACCCGCTTCTTTAAGAAGCCTGCGAGCCGTGTGCATATCTTCGGCCGTGCGAACAAAAGAGACCGCAACGTAATCCGCTCCAAGACGAGCGGCGGTCACGATGTCTTGCTTGTCTTTTTCAGTCAGGGCATCGGCAGACAGACCCCCGCCGCGCTTGTTGAGCCCTTTGTTATTCGATAGTGGGCCACCAATCAGAACGGACGAGGTGATGCTACGATCGGCAACGGTTTGTACTTCCATTTCGATACGGCCATCGTCCAGTACAAGGATGTCGCCTGGCTTTACATCGTTAATCAACTGCTCATAGTCAATGCCCACACGATCTTCCGTGCCGGCTTCTTTGTCCATTGCGGCGTCCAGAACAAACGTTTGCCCGGCCTTCAGAAAAACCTTGTTCTCTTTGAAACGGGCTATTCGAAGTTTGGGCCCCTGAAGGTCCGCAAGCAGCGCAACAAAACGCCCTTGTGCGGCCGCTGTCTGGCGCACTCGGCGCGCGCGCTCGATGTGTTCATCAGCGCTGCCGTGGGAAAAGTTGAGGCGAGTAACATCAACGCCTGCGGCGATAATGGCTGCCAGTGATTCGGGGGAATCTGTTGCGGGGCCTAGGGTGGCGACAATCTTGGTACGCCTGAGCATAGTTCGTGTCCTGTGATGGTTCGGGTTAGTCTTGTGCAAATGAACGAATCGTTCAAGGTTGACCGGTTTTATTGGGCGGCTTTCATCAGCGCAAGCGCATTGTCCAGCATCCGGTTCGAAAATCCCCATTCATTGTCGTACCAAGCCATGACTTTTACGTGACGACCCAGTACGCGAGTGTGATTCGCGTCGAAAATACTGGATAGAGCATTGTGATTGAAATCCACACTGACCAGCTTTTCGACGTTATAACCTAACACGGGGTTTGATTCTGCCGCAGCCTTTACCGCCGCATTAACTTCTTCAACGGACGTATCCCGGCTCGCAATAAAGCCAAAGTCGACCAGTGATACGTTAATGGTTGGAACGCGAATAGCCAGCCCGTCAAGTTTTCCGTCAAGCTCCGGGATTATTTTGCCAATGGCCGCGGCAGCGCCGGTTTTGGTTGGTATCATTGACTGGGTTGCGGAGCGGGCGCGATACAGATCAGAGTGATATACGTCGCTTAGATGCTGGTCATTCGTGTAGGAGTGAATGGTTGTCATCAATCCGCTTTCAATGCCGACAACCTTGTGCAGAGCTTCTGCAACAGGCGCAAGGCAGTTTGTTGTGCAAGAGGCGTTGGAAATAATGTGGTGTTCTGATGTCAGCACGTTGTGATTTACGCCGTAAACAACCATGGTGTCGGCATCGGGGCTCGGCGCCGAAATAATGACTTTACGAGCGCCGGCTTTCAGGTGCGCTTCCGCTTTGTCACGTTTGGTAAACAATCCCGTGCATTCAAAAACAACGTCCACGTTCAAATCTTTCCAGGGGAGTTCTTCCGGATTGCGAATGGCCGTGATCGAAATCCGATCGCCATTAACGCTGAGAGATTCCGCATCGTGGCTTACCTCAGCGTCAAATCGTCCGTGAACACTGTCGTATTTTAACAGATGGGCGTTGGTTTGTGCGTCGCCCAGATCATTAATGGCGACCACTTGGAGCTGCTCGCGGTAGTTGTTTTCATAAAGTGCGCGGAGCGTGTTGCGGCCAATCCGCCCAAAACCGTTGATCGCGATACGAATTGTCATATTTTGACTCCTTAACTGAATGTTTTTATTCGTGGAATTTTCGGAATGTAGTAAATATAACAAAATAATGCGCGAATATGAATTTTTGAACGTTCGAAAACGAAAAAAAGAACGTAAAATGACGTCTTACGAAGAGCGATCGAATGATACCCAGGTACTGGAGCCCATTATGAACCCGACTGTCCACACTGTTACCCAGCGAATTATCGACCGCAGCCGCGCAAGCCGACAGAATTACCTTGGGAAACGCTGATTAATTCAGCTTGAGCCTTGGATTTGATAAAATCAAACTCCCGATAATCGAACCGACCAGGAACGATCATGAAGCAGACGAGTTTCGCCCAAGCCGAGTTCGCCGCCAAGAAAAAGAAGACCCGACGTGAGC
>NZ_DRGY01000144.1 GCF_011049865.1 Marinobacter antarcticus
GATCAGCCCATCATTACCGGCCGAACCTACCACGCCACGAACACACCGCCTTACGCGCTGCCGGAACACAAAACAAGAACCACCCTGAAAACCCAGACCCACAAGGGCGAGGGCAGTAACGAACTGCGCTTTGAAGACGAAGCCGGCAAAGAACAGGTCTACGTTCACGCCCAGAAAGACCTGGACATACTCACCGAACACAACCGCACCGAAGTCATCAGCAACGACAGCCATCTGACCGTTGAGAACGATCACTTCAGTCACACAAAAAACAACAGCCACACCACCGTGGGTGGCGAGAAACGCATCGCCATCGGAGCGGATTGCAGCCAGAGCGTTGGCGGCACACTGCATCAAAAATCCGGCAGCGCGACCTTATGTGAGGCCGGTAGTGAAGTTCACCACAAAGCCGGTGCCAAAGTGGTGCTGGATGCCGGTGTCGAAATCACCATTTCGGGTGGCGGAAGCTTTATCAAACTGGACCCCAGCGGTGTAACGCTGAGTGGGCCGGGGATTAAGATTAACTCCGGTGGTGCACCTGGGGCAGGTGCGGGGCAATCGTCGCGGGTATCGGCGTTGCCACAAAGCCTGTCAAAGAATACCGGCGAAACTGTGGCGCCGGTTGAGCTGGCCGAGCTGAATGAGCGGCTCGTGGGCGATTCAATCAACCCTGCCTCTCAACAGGCGGCACTGGAAAAAGGGGCCGCGCTGACGCCCGTCTGCGAAAGACCATCTAAAGGCAGCGGGGAGGCGTCGTGACAGGCAAACGCTGGTCATTTGAAAAAGGATTGTTTGGTGGCGCGTGGGCATGGCCTGAATATGGCCAGGTCGCGCTGGTTCTGGATGGCATCGCCATCGATAATCTTCCGGTTAAGGTTTACCAATGGGCGCAGGACAAGTTAGAAGCCGACTGGCTATATATCGGAACGCCATGGGAACAGGTTAAGTCGAAGTCACCCTGGCTGGTTTACCTGGATGCCCCCAACAATCCCGTTCTTAATCGTTTTTTAGAAGAACAGGCCGTGCGGGAGGCAGGTTATTTGCTGGTCGGCGCAGACGGCCAGGACCGATTAACACTGGCTGCTGCAATGCGACGCTTGTTGCAGGTCGAACGCTTCGACGGCATTCCTGAGCTCTTGCGAATCGGTCATCCAGACATCGCACGGCGTGTTATTGGACAGCACCTGCTACAAGGTTCCGGTGGCCCAGATTGGCCGTTCTCTGCGTTGATTGCCCCCGACGGAGTGGAGGGACAGTGGATATATCATGAGCGGAAGAGTGCAGGTTTGATGGCGCCGAGTGCCGAGGAACCTGCATTGGTTGTGGACGATAAGCTGCTGCAAGGCTTTCGCCAGTTTAACCAGCGACAGTCTGTCATTGCGCACCTTGAGACGGTCGGTGAAAGTGGTCTGGCGTGGCTCGGAAGCGGGACGCGGTCTGATCATGTGCAACGAATAACTATCGCTTTCGACCAGGCCCTGCAGTGGGAATTCAACACACCGAGAAGCCGGGCGTTATTTCTTGAGCTGCTGCAACGATCGGCGATCCGCCCATGGTTGGAGGATACCTTGCCTCCTGCTCTACTCGCCCATCTGAACGGCCAGGGTGCCGCGATGGAGCGACTTGATAAGGCGCTGCAAGCCGCACAGCCTCTCGTTTCTCTTCCCTCCGCTGTTCAAGGATGATTCAGAATGTCGCGTAAGAAAAGACCCGTTGATGACCGCGAAAATGGGGCTCTAAAAGCATGGGAATTGCCGGATACACCAGAAGAAAAGGGCGTTAGTTGCCCGGTTCTCGAAAAAGTCACGCTGTTGCCTCTACGTTATGGGCGTGTCGAGTCTCTGGTGCCGGGTGTCAGTACACCCTTTGAGCTGAATTCCCGGCCCCTGGGCATTCGCCTGCTCCGGGATGGGTATATCTACGTGTTGGATGAGAATGCCGGCGCGCTTCACGAATATGAATACACGTCGGCTGCTTTATCCGGCCACAACGGAGGTCGTCTTGAATATGATAAAGACAGCACGCTCTATGTTTGTTTTTCAGATGTAGCTTGGACCGCACGAAAAAAGGCACAGGTGCTAGATGACCCCGAAGAACGCATCGGACTGATGCAGTGTATTGATCTGGCGGGTGCCTCTGCCTGCTCAGGCGGCAAGGACCTGCTCACGCTTAAACAGGCATCTCAATGGGTCGCCGAATTTGCTGAGGATGAAGAACTGATAGCTGAAGAGGGGCACAATCTTCAGGAATCCAGGCCCTACTTCTGGGAAAATCAGCCCTATTACTACAAAACCAGCCCGGGCACACTCATCAAACAACAAAACGTAGGCGACCCATCAGAGTGCCTTTGTCTCGTACTCAATGATGATATTGGCGTGATGCTCGATCTGGCTCAGCATCAGGACGACGTGGTCGGTTGGATCGATGAGTGGGCGAAAAGCGGCGAGCAAGAGGGCGACACAGAGCGTGATTACGTGCTCGGCTGTTTTATCGAGTCCATGACGGCGGTGACAGACGAGGTACTCGCGGGAACTGCCGCTTCGACCGGGAGTGAGGAACTTAAAGATCTGATTGGCGACACCACTCCTGCAGAGCGTCAGACGATCTACCGATACCTTGATGTGCGCAAGGATTATCGTGGCCCCTTAGTGCTAGGTTCCGAGGAATTTTACCGCAAAAAGCATAATGATAACCCCCTGATTCATGCATTTTCGAATATGCACGACGCGCTGGGCGACGCGCGATATCGCAAACATCAGGCGACCATCAATACCTTAAACCTGCAGAATTATTACCGCCTCAACGGTGCCAAACTTGGTGAACAAGGTATCAATGACCTGGTTGATCGCCCCCGCATGGCTGCCTTTTTAAAAGTTCAACGGGAAAAGCAGGCCCGTTGGCACGCTCTGTTGAAGGACATTACCGACGACCGCGCGACCCTCCTGTGTGACAGCCGTTTCCATAAAGCTGCGTGGTATTTCGACAGTACAGACGTAGCGCAGATAGAAGCGGCCTTCACGCTGGAATATGGTTGCCTGAAAGACATCTGCCGCAGTGACGAGGCCGCTGAAAGAATTAACACGTGGATGCAGTCCAAACCCCAGTACACCCGTCCACTGTTCCATACCTTGAGCCTGGCGGAACAGGCGCCTGATAGAGAGCCGACGGCTACCTACGCGGTCATAATGGAGAAGGGATACGCGCTGGTTGAAGAGTCGGCGAAGTGGGCGCAAAAGCTTAAGCAAGCTGAATCGGGCAAGCTGCCCGAGCTCAAAAAACTATCAACGGATATTCAACGCAAGGCTGCCGCAGTGGGCGATACATTGTCACCAGCCGTGTCTATTGGGCTGGCGCGGGCCTTGCGGCCGCTTTATGAGGCCAGTGCTGGTGGTTCCTTGCCGCCGCTGGACGATATTTTCCGAGACTTGCCGTATTTCTTCAAAGGGCGAATGCTGGATGCGATCAACGCCGGCGAAGCCCAGTTCCGGATCGATAGCCCCAATGCATTGAACACTTTTAAAGGTAATTTGCAACGGTTGATGGCGCTCGCTGACAAGCTGAGTGAGCTTTCAAAAGAACATGATAGAGCCAAGACCGATCACGGCCATCGCTCGGCGAAAGCCCAAAACCTGATTGAAGAGTTTAAGGCAACTAGAGAGGAGCATCGGAAGCTGGGTCGCCAGGTTGCAGCGGGACTGAGCCCAGTGGAAGAAACTCATTCTGGATTGAAACTGGAGCCTGCCACTACTGGCCGGGCGGGTCTAACGCTCATGCTATCTGCCGAACGAAGTCGGGCGATAGGCAATGCGATGGAGATAGCGCGTTCGGGAAAAATGCCATCGATGCATGTCAATATGATGGGGGATGGGTTGAGTGTTTTGGTTGCCGTAGCGCAAGCTATTAACTTTCACAATGTAGTGTCAGAGTTTACATCGAGTAAGCAGCCTGTGCCGTCTATGAAACCAATGATTGAAAGCTTCCTGGCGGCATCGACCGCTGGTTTTGTGGCGGCCCAAGGCATTGCGGACAGTTTGCTCACCGCGCGTGCTAGTGCACTGGCAAATAATTGGCAACTCGGCGCACTTAAAGGGATCCATATCCGGCTGGGGCGACTTCATGTCGGTTTAGGGTTCTTCGGCTATGGACTGGGCGTAGTGGCCTATGCCATGAGTACCTATAAACATGGCGCTGAGTGGCTCGACGCGATCAAGCAGGGCAATGCAGCAGCGGGAGCCGGGGCCGCAATGGCAATGTCGGGTAGTGCTGGCTTAACGGCCACAAGTGCTTATGGCTTCGGGCGTACTTACTTTTCTGCCATACAAATAGGCTCAGTTACCGGCGAAGCACGCGCGCAGGCCTGGGCCACTGCCGGGACGCGTCTTTCGGGTCTGTTCGCCCGGTTGAATCTATTTGGGTTGGCTTTCACGGTGCTGGAGCTGGCCGGCACATGGATTTATAACCATTACAATCTGAGCGAGCGGGACAAATGGTTACTCAGCACACCCTGGACTACAGATTCTACTAAAAACCGCAAAGCATCACTGGCGAAATATGAGGCCAGCCTCGCAAAGCTCAGCGAACCGGTCAGCATTACACCCGCTGTAGAGTCCGCGGGAGCAGGGCAAAAATCCGTCATCCTGAATATTCAGGGATGGCCCAATAACGCACTGGTGCAACGTTTGGCTTTATCTTCTGACCAGCCTTATCGGTTATCACTGTCTGCCTGGCAGGTACAGCTGGCGGATATGAGCAAATTCATACCGGTGGGGGAAGTATGGGAACGCTGTACGTTTGATGTTGTTGAGTCAATGAAGGTGCTGGATGATGCATCATGCTTACAGTTGCAATTTACGGTTCCCGCGCCGATAAAAACCCGCCTGGGGCGCAAAGCAGACCAGTTGATGTTGATGTTTAGGTTGGAGACACGCCAATCTGACGATCGGTATCGCAAGGACGACTACTTTCTAAAGCTGCCGCCAGACAGTGCCTTTCCGGTAACACCTATAGACGAAACGCCGAACGAAGAGCCAATTTGGCGCCCTATTCAGCAACCGATGCTGGCGCTGGAGCTGTATAAATGAGTCAATTTGAGGCGTCGCTTACACGCCCTCATCGGAAGCAACACTACGCTGGTGACATTGAAGCTTTCCCAACAGGCCATATGACCTATTTGGCCCCAAAGCCTCTTCCAACTGGCGCGTTGCCGATGGATTATAGTCATGCTGTTGGCGTGATGAATGATCGTTATCTGGATTTTGGTATCGGGAAGTCTGCTGTTTTTATGTGGCAGATGACGTTGTTCGTGCCATTCGGCATGTTTTTGTTATGTGCATTGATTTTTCCAACCGTAGTGTCTTTATATGGTTACGGTTATGGGAATGGCGCAGAAGATGCGAATTCGTTTTTCTGGCAAGCATTTGATCTGGGATTCCGGTGGGGGCTGGGGGCGGGGCTCGTAGGGCTGTTTCTTTTCATGGTCCTCCGCTGGCAAATGTACGCCAAAGTAGAAAAAATCATCCCAACCCGCTTCAATCGCCAACGTCGTGAAGTTTGCTTCATGCCGGAAGGCCACAGCGAACCCATTTTTATTCCTTGGGAAGAGCTGGCTGCCTGGACCATGGAAGCGCAGGGAGTAACGGAGTACGGCGTGCGCCGCCAGTACGGTTTCGGCATTGGATTTTATCATCCGGACACGGGTGAACGCTTCACCCTGGAATTTGAGACTCATGGCAAGCCACTCTCCATCTACAACTGGGAAGCGCTGCGGGCCTACATGGAATACGAGGTGCATACCCTCAAGGAAATCCAGCCCCAGGGTGAGCTGATGGACGAAGGGGAAGAGCCCTCCGAAGGCGTACCGTTTTTCTACAATGCCCATCGAAAACTCCACAGCCAACGCAGGGCGGGCAAGGTGGGTTGGATCTACACATTCTTCTGGTATCTGTACCACATCATGACCTTCTGGACGATTCCCAACCGGCTGGTGGAATGGGAGAACAAAAAGATGGAGCGCTTAAGCAACCAGGCGCTGCCGGAGTCTATGGAAGCCTGGTCTCAACCGCTGCCGGAAAGCGAATGGGCTAAGCCCAGCGAGACGCTAAAGCGATTGAGCGACCGTCTCCGGGTTTTGCGGGCGGCTAAGCCGGATCGACCCATTACGGATCTTTACGCGGATCTTCATGCAGAGGAAGTGCAGGCGGGCCGAATATAACCAACGTTACCTGGTGACAATAGCGAAGCGGAATATGAGGTTGCCCTCGTTCGGCTCAGTGAACTAGCCCGCAGCATCGGATTGAGTAACTCGGTTACCACGACGGCTTCACGAAGACTTATAGAGGCTTTACGGCCAACTCCCAGGCACCACAAAAATCCGGTCAGTCTCAAACCAACTCCCCGTTTGCGCATTTTCCTGCATCACAGCAAATAACTGCGGGGCGGCTTTAGTATCCACCCGCGCTAAAGCTTCCAGGACATGTTCGGCATCCGGTGGTTCACTCTGAAACCAATGACCAATCCAGTGCGGCTTGTTGAGTACAACCCAATGCGACGTGTTGAGCGCTTTAGCATCGAAGACATACATCCAACGCCCGCGCAAATGCTCGTCGGGAACATAGTGCGGTGTTATCGCTTGCGGAACATCGGGATAGAACAGATATCCCGGCATAAACACACGCGGCGTCAGTGGGCCGGTTATGTTGGATTCTGCGAGCAATGCAAGGGTTTCTGGTAGCTCTGTACGGCGGCTTTGCTGTTCGAGCAGACGAGCTGTTTTTATATCCAGCCGGTCACTGGCGTTGGGGCCATACCAGAGAGTGTGGCCGATGGGTTCAGGCACGCCAAGATAAAATTTGATGGCAATTTCATGGTGCTCAATACGATTGTCTGCACGATTGTGTACCACAAAATCCAGTTCCCCAATTGTGCGCCCATTTGACTGTATCTGCTGGTTTTTCAGCAAAATGGGCCAGCCCAGCAGGTCGTCCAGCAACACCTGATACAGCCTCTCGAAATAGAAGCCCAGCCTGCGCTGCGGTGGTTCGCTCAGGAGCGGCGGCGCTGCAGATGGATTACGGTCCCAGGCTGCCAGAATATTCGGATAGTTCGCGGGTAAGTGTTTTGCCGGGTCAAACGTGATGGGTGAGCGCATTAATTGTGGCGCCTGGCATAACCAGGCGAGATGTCTTATCGCGGGTGTATGGAAGGAATTGATAAGAAAAGAGCCGACGTTTGCGTTCATTCCTCCACAATACCGTAAACTGGTGCTCAAGAAAGGCTAGCCAACAGGAGAAAGCATGCAATATCTACATACAATGATCCGGGTAAGCAATCTTGATCAAACCCTGCATTTTTTCTGTGATCTGCTCGGCATGGTTGAAATTAATCGGAAAAGCAGCGACAAGGGCCGGTTCACGTTGGTGTTCCTGGCCGCATCAGACGACGAGTTGCGCGCTGGCGAAGATAGGGCGCCGATGCTTGAGTTAACCTATAACTGGGACCCGGAGGCGTATTCCGGTGGTCGCAATTTTGGCCATTTGGCCTACAGGGTGGATGACATTTATGCCTTGTGCGAAACTTTGCGTTCGAACGGCGTAACCATCAATCGCCCGCCTCGGGATGGTCATATGGCGTTTATCCGCACACCAGACGGCGTATCTATCGAGTTGCTGCAGAAAGGTGAGGCATTGGCGCCCAGAGAGCCCTGGTTCAGCATGGAAAATTCGGGCACCTGGTGAGACGAACCGCTTTGTTCGAGAGAACTGTAGTTAGATGAAGGCGCCTATAAAGTATTAGGCGCGTTAAAGTGAACGTTACGGGTATAACGCCTGCAGCATCAGGATGATGCGATAAAACAAGGAGATGTTTCATGGAAGATTGGCAGGGATGCCTTACCCCTCAATGTCAGAAAGCATTGCTGGTTGCCCGCGATGATGTTGATCGCCGTGGCGGTGCGGTCATCACGGTTGAAGATTTCCTGCTTGCGCTGCTGGACTCCAGCTTCTGTGCACGCAATTTTCTGCGTAGCGCCGGTGTGGATATGGATGAGTTGATCCGTACCATCCAGTGTGAGCAACCCATTGTGACCGAGGTAGGCGGTGAAGGCCTGCTTTCCTCCCAGTTAATCTACTGGTTGGCGGCATCGCGTGAATCCTTTGGCATGCCCGTCTGGCTGGATTGGCCTCAACTTCTTGAAGTGCTTGCACGGTATGCGGAACGTTTGCAGGGAAAGGCCTACGTTGCCGTTCTTGAGCTGGTTTCGCGCTGGCCAAAGCCAGGTGATTCCGTTGATGCCGGAGTAGATCTGGATCAGCCTGGTATTGAGGAGCATGAATCAGCGCCGATTGTGATTACCGATCCGGAGTGGGTTGAGTTGGCGGAAGATGTTGCCATCACTCTTGCCGCAACACCTGAAGCCCTGGTGTGGGTCAGAGGTGAGCGCGGAGCCGGGAAGTCCTCTTGGCTAAACTCGCTGCTGTCGTCGCTGACGCAACCCTATGTTGAAATGGATTTGCGCCGTGAAGCGGAGATAATGGCCAGTGATCTTGCCGTTATTCCTGTTGCCGCGAGAAAACCCTGGCCGGTTCTTGTACTGGATAATGTAACGCCGGCCGACTTGCTGGCGCTCATGGAGCTTCCGTCCGGACTGGCCTCGGAGCTGGTGCTGCGTTGGCAGGGGCCTGTCGTACTTCTGGGGCCTGATATGCCAGGCAGTGAAGAAAGCGGTCGTTTGCTGGAGCGGCGCCTTGGCAGAGCGCTTGAGACGTGTGATATGTGCCGTTCGAGTGCCACGCAGCGCAAAGCTATTCTTGTTGCTCACCAAGCCGCTATTGAGCGCCGTTGGAACATTCAGTTGCCGTATTCTGCCGCGCAATTTGCGGCCTCCCGACACAGCCGGTGCGTCAGTACACCGGGTGGGATGTTGCAGTGGGTGGAGCGAGCCGCAGCACGGCTCGATCGGTTTGCCCGGCGTGGCCCGGCACATCTGGTGGCGTTTTCGGGTCAGGTGGACACGCTTAGGCGCCAAAGCCTGGTTGCCTTGGCCCGGCAGGAGCCATTGAAAGAAATTGAACAATCGCTTGAAGAAGTAGGCCTGTTGCGCGCCGCCACGGAAGTCGCGTGGCACGAACGCAAAGCGGCGGGTACGCTGCGCCGGCTTACGTTGGAAGATTTGCGTCAGGAACTGGAACGCTGGGTTGCGGCGCAACGTGGGCCGGTTCACTATGTGCTCCATTGTGATCATCAGCAGGGAGAATCTGCGAGTGCAGGATCTGGAAATTTACATCCGTGACTTAGAGGCAGGTGTGGTTTGTCGTTGGTTGGAAAGTCATGTGGAGCAGTTGGTGTTAGATGACAGCGATGTTTCATCTGTTATAAAAGGCTCCGCCCGCTTCGATGACAGCCACTTGAAAGTAACGTTGTATCCGCAAGCTTTTGGTAAGCGCTATACGTCACTGATTATCGAGGGCGAGCGGCTACCCTGGGGCAGTGATCTGGAGTGCGCGCGAAGCGCCCGGCGAATTGTGGATACAGAAATTCGCTGCAGCCCGGGAGAGTGGAAAGAAGGTGAGCCGGCAGACGATGAGAAATGGTGGCGGCTGGATAACCGGGGCGAGCAACTCGTTATCTGGAATTAGATAGACTGGAATTGAATAGTCTGGGATAAAAAAAGGCAGCCCGTAATGAATAGCGGGCTGCCTTTTTTATTTCAACCGACGCTTTATTCGCTCAGAATAGAAACGTTGTCTGCCTGAAGGCCTTTATCCGCATCAACCACGCTGAAGCGAACCAGTTGACCTTGGCGCAGTACCCGGCGGCCACTTCCGCGAATAGCACGGAAGTGAACAAAAACTTCGTCTCCGCTGTCACGAACAATGAAGCCAAAACCCTTTTTAACGTTAAACCACTTTACGGTGCCTTCTTCGTCGCCTTCAGGGCTGTCGTCGTCGTAGCCGTCATCGTCATCGTTATAGTTCTGGCCAGAATTCTGGTTTGAGCTCTGGTTGGAACCTTGGCTAGAACCTTGATTGGATGTCTGGTTTCGTGACGGTGAACTTCCGCGCTGAGAGGCGGCGCTGCGAGCAGGCTGTTGTTTGGCTGAAACTGCGACAACCAGAAAGCCGGTAATACCGAAAACAATAAATGTGATGATGTAAGCGGCGATGCCGCGAGTGCTACCCAATGCCTCTACAAATTCGCCTATGGCAATCAGGCGAAGTGGTTCAGGGGTAAATGAGAGCAGCAGGGCAAGTACCAACGGTGCTGGAATAGCGATCAGAAGCGCAACGAGGATCGCTTTGGCTGGATTACGCATTGACTGGGAATTCTCCATCTTTTATTAACTCTGACGATAAAGAACCGGATATCGGGTAAAATTACGGATCCGGCCGGTGAATACCGCCTGATTTCCGGAAAACGGAAGTACGGGCGGGCAAAAGCGGCATGATAACAGATTATCCCGACCGCTTACCAAGTGGGTATGAGAAGTCGTGTCTTTTAGAGTTTTTTGATCACATTATATGAGGAGGTTTCAGTACTCGATGAGCCATAACGATCTGCAAGCCAGACTGGACGAGCTTGAAACACGGCTTGCCTTTCAGGACGATATTATCAATACCCTGAGTGAGCAGGTGACGAAGCAGGAAATGGATATCCGTGAGCTCTGGAACGCAAAACGGTTATTGCATAACCAGCTGAAAGAGGTGTCGCCCTCCAATCTGAAGCGTGAAGAGGAAGAAACCCCTCCTCCCCACTACTGATCTTTTAAATGACAATGCCGGGGCAGCTTGCTCCGGCATTTTGGTTGCGTCAGTCAGTCGATCACACCAACAGTTCCACGAGTATTTGCTCGTAGATCAGGGATAACGTATCCAGGTCCTCGGCTTTAACGCACTCGTCTATCTTGTGAATGGTTGCGTTGATCGGGCCAAGTTCCACAACCTGCGCTCCCGTAGGCGCGATAAAACGCCCGTCAGAGGTGCCGCCTGAGGTGGAAAGCTCTGTTTCACGCCCGGTTACATTGCGAATAGCATTCTGGCTGGCAGCGACCAAGGCACCTTTGTCGGTCAGGAAGGGGCGGCCGCTGAGGTGCCACTGCAGGTCGTATTTCAGACTGTGCCGATCGAGGATGGTCAACACCCGTTTCTCAAGGCTTTCCGCCGTGTTCTCGGTGCAGTAACGAAAGTTGAAGTGCACCAGGCACTCACCGGGGATAATGTTACTGCCCGTGCCGGCTTCAACCTTTGTGATCTGGAAGGTTGTCGGTGGGAAGTAGTCGTTGCCGTTATCCCAGAATTCATTTGCCAGCGCGTCCAAAGCGGGCGCCACGGTATGAACGGCATTCTCGGCCAGATGCGGGTAGGCCACGTGGCCCTGAATCCCTTGCACCGTGAGGTATCCGTGCAGTGAGCCTCGACGGCCATTCTTGATCACGTCGCCGACTTCTCGCGTGCTGGAAGGCTCACCTATCAGGCACCAGTCAATTTTTTCAGAGCGTGCTTCCAGGGCTTCGATGACCTTTACCGTGCCGTTTTGAGCCGGGCCTTCTTCATCGCTTGTTATCAGCAGGGCAATGGACCCACGGTGATCCGGGTGAGCGCTTACAAAACGCTCGCAGGCGGTGATGAAAGCCGCGAGGCTGCCTTTCATGTCGGCGGCGCCACGACCCAGCAGATAGCCGTCTTTGATCACGGCATCGAAGGGCGGATGTGCCCAGTTTTTCTCCGGCCCGGTCGGAACCACATCGGTATGACCCGCAAAGGTCAGCAGCGGCCCCTCGGAGCCTTTGCGGGCCCATAGGTTGTCTGTATCACCAAAACGCATGTGTTCGCCGGTAAAACCTAAAGAGGCCAGGCGGGACATCATTAATGCCTGGCAGCCGGCGTCATCCGGCGTAACCGACGCCCGGCTGATCAGGTCGATAGCCAGTTCGAGTGTTGGAGAATCAGTTGTTTGCATGCAGCTCTTCATTCAGCTCGATGGCGGATTTGTTGGTTTTGCATTCAACCGCGCCGGTCTGGCTGTTGCGGCGGAACAGCAGATCTGGCTTGTTGGCGAGATCGCGGGCTTTGATGACTTCTACCAATTTGTTGTCATCATCCAGCAGTGCGACCTTGGTGCCAGCGGTGACGTACAGGCCAGCTTCGACCTTGCAACGATCACCCAGAGGAATGCCGATGCCGGCGTTGGCCCCGATCAGGCAGTTTTCGCCAACGGCAATCACCATGTTGCCACCGCCAGACAGGGTGCCCATAGTGGAGCAACCGCCACCAAGGTCAGACCCTTTGCCCACCATAACGCCCGCCGAGATGCGGCCTTCAATCATGCTGGCGCCTTCGGTGCCGGCATTGAAGTTGATGAAGCCCTCGTGCATTACCGTTGTGCCTTCACCTACGTAGGCGCCGAGACGAACCCGCGCTGTGTCTGCAATGCGAACGCCTTTGGGCACCACGTAATCGGTCATTTGCGGGAACTTGTCGACGGATTTAATTTCCAGGGTGCGTCCGTCGAGGCGGGCCTTCAGCTGGCGTTCCGGCAGTTCGTTCAGGTCGATAGCGCCTTCGTTGGTCCAGGCCAGATTTGGCAGCAGGCCAAAAATACCGTCGAGCTTTAGGCCGTGGGGTTTGGCCTGGCGATGAGAAATCAGATGCAGCTTGAGGTAGACCTCTGGAGTGCTGGAGGCTGTATCGTCTGTTTCCAGAACGGTCACCACAACCGGGCGCTTGCTGTTGGCCGCTTTTTCCGCGAGTGATGCCTGATCAGTCGCGTCGGTCTGGCGCAAGGCATTGGCAAACTGGGTAAGTTGCTCTGCGGTTGCGTGAATAGCCTGGTTGCCGCCTTTGTAGTCGAGGGCGGTTTCGACCACATCGATCAACTCTCTTCCGGGTGTCATGATCGGCTGCGGGTAAAAAACCTCCAGCCATTCGCCCTGATTGTTTTGGGTGCCGATACCGATACCGAATGCAAAGCTCATGTGGTGATTACTCCTGGTTAGTTAATCAGTGTTGCCCAGTCGTCGGCATCAAAGCCAACGCGAACAGAACCTTCATGCTCGAGCACGGGCCGTTTAATGATGGACGTATTTTCCAGCATGATGTCGTGGGCGGATTGGGCGCTAATGGTATCACGAACCTTGTCGCTGAGTTTGCGCCAGGTAGTGCCGCGCCGGTTCAAAAGGCGCTCCCAGCCGACGGCTTTTTCCCATTGGCTCAATCGATCCCCGTCGAGCCCTTCTTTTTTGAAATCGTGAAACTCATAGGAAATGCTCTGTGCATCAAGCCATTTTCGGGCCTTTTTGACGGTGTCGCAGTTCCGGATTCCATACAGTTTCATAAATCAGTTTGCCTTCACAAATTCAACTATTCGCCTTGCGGCTTCCACGCATTCTTCCAGCGGGGCAACCAGGGCCATGCGCACCCGGTTTTCTCCCGGGTTGTAGCCATCCACCGTGCGAGACAGATAGCGGCCGGGCAAAACATGAACGTTCTGCTGGGCCGACAGCTCTCGCGCGAACGCCTCATCATCTATGGGTGTTTCCGGCCAGAGATAAAATCCGGCATCGGGGAAGTCGACGTTCATGACTTCGCGCAGGATGGGCACAATGGCTTCAAACTTGGCGCGATAAGCTGCCCGGTTTTCGCGCACGTGATCTTCGTCCTGCCAGGCGGCGATGCTGGCCAGTTGGTTGTGAACAGGCATAGCGCAGCCATGATAAGTGCGGTAGTTCAGGTAGCCTTTCAAAATGCTCGCATCGCCCGCGACAAACCCCGATCTCAGGCCGGGCAGGTTGCTGCGTTTCGAAAGGCTGTGGAATACCACGCAACGGGCGAAGTCGTTCCGGCCTATCGCCGCGCAGGTTTGCAGCAAACCCTCAGGCGGATTGCTTTCGTCTGGGTAGAGCTCGGAATAGCACTCATCCGAAGCAACAATAAAGTCGTGCCTGTCTGCCAGTTCGATAACCTTCGTCAGGGTTTCCCTGGGCATAACGGCGCCACTGGGGTTGCCTGGCGAACAGAGAAACAGCACTTGGCAATCTCTCCAAACCGACTCGGGTACTGCGTCAAAATCCGGAATAAAACCGTTGGAGCCGTCGCAGGGCAGGTACACCGGCGTGGCGCCTGCGAGAAACGCGGCGCCTTCATACACCTGATAAAAAGGGTTTGGGCTCACCACCGTTGCAGGCTTGCTCGTATCAACCACGGCCTGCACCAGCGAAAATATAGCTTCCCGGGTACCGTTCACCGGAACGATGTTGTGATCGGGGCTCAGGGATCCGGCCTGCAGGTGAAAGCGCCGCGTAGCCCAGTCACTTATTGCATCTCGCAGTTCGCTCAAACCCCGTGTAGTGGGGTAATTGGCTAAGCGATCCAGATTGTCCGCGATCACCTGTTTCACAAATTCAGGAGAGGGATGCTTGGGTTCGCCGATGCCCAGGGAAATGGACGACAGATGATTTGGCGCAGAGATGCCGGCTTTGAGTTTCGCCAGCTTCTCGAAGGGGTAAGGATGAAGCTTGTTCAGGTTCGGATTCATTGAATGTCGTCCAGCATTTTGCATAGGTCCTGTTGCAAGGCCCGGCATACGGAGGAGTCGCTGATAGGCTCGCCGTGCTCATCGGTAACAAAGAACACGTCTTCCACTCGTTCGCCCAGCGTCGCGATTTTGGCATTGCTCAACCTTATACGGTGCTCCAGCAGTACCTGCCCAATCCGCGCAAGAAGGCCGGGTCGGTCTGGCGTAACCACCTCCATTATCGTGCGTCGATTGATGGTGTCATTGGAAAACAGCACTTCGGTTGGGAATGCGAAATGCCTGAGCTGCCTTGGTGTGCGGCGATGAATGATGTCGGGGTAGTCCTCCGGGTCGTCAAGCTCTTCGCTGAGGCGCATGCGCACACGCTCTTTACGAGCCGGATCCACACCAAGAGGTTGGCCTTTTTCATCCAGCACGACATATGAGCTGATCGTGTAAGGGCCTTCGTTCGAGCTGATGCGGGCGTCAATAATGTTCAGGTTTAGCTGTTCCAGTACCGCGGTTGTTGCGGCAAACAAGGTTGGCCGGTCGCTCATGTAAATAATGATCTGAGAGTAGCCACCGGTAGGGCCGTTGCGGGTGTCCCGTATAAGTACCAGCGGCCCGGGCGTATCGACATGGTTGATAATGGCCGCCGTTTGCCAGGCAATATCAGCGGTGGAATCCTGGAGGAAGTAGTCTTCATCAACCGTGTCCCAGATGGCATCAATCTGTTGGGTGGTGATGTTCTGGGCGTGAAGAATGTCACGGGCCTCAGACTGTGTTGCCCGAACCCATGCCTGCCGATCAACAGGAATCTGTGTGCCGCGCCGCAGGGCGCGTTTTGCTTCCAGATACAACTGACGCAGCAGAGACGCCCGCCAGGTATTCCAGAGCTTCGGGTTGGTTGCGCTGATGTCACAGACGGTAAGAATATACAGGTAATCCAGGTGCGCCTGGCTGGGCAGGGCTCGGGCAAACGACTGTATAATGTCCGGGTCGGAAATGTCCTTGCGCTGCGCGGTCATCGACATCAAGAGGTGGTTTTCTACCAGCCAGGATGCCAGTTGGGTATCGCGCTCACTGAGGTGGTGGCGCTTGCAGAAGGCTTCGGCATCTTCGGCGCCAAGCTCTGAATGATCGCCACCCCGGCCTTTGGCAACGTCGTGATACAAACCGGCAATATAAAGAACGTCCCGTTTCGGGAGTCCGTGAAACAGACGGGCTGCCAGGGGGTAGTCGTCGAGCGCTTCGGTTCCGCCCAGCCGAACCATGTTGCGAATAACCCGCATGGTATGGGCATCAACGGTGTAAATGTGAAAGAGATCGTGCTGCATCTGGCCAATAATCTGACCGAATTCAGGAAGATAGCGACCCAGTACGTTGTACTTTTTCATGGCGGACAGGGTTTCATCCAGCGCATGGGGTGTTCGCAGCAGTTCAATGAAAAGCGACGTTACCGCCAGGTCCGACCGGAACGCATCGTCGATCAAGTGCCTGTGTGCCCGCAAAGACCGGATGGTAGTGGCCCGGATGCCTTTAATTTCAGGGTGCTGTGCCATTAGCACAAAAATTTCCATAATCGCGTAGGGCGAGTAGGCGAACACCTGGTTGTTTACCGCTTCTATATAGCTGTTGCGAATCTGAAAGCGCTTATTGATGGGCTGAATGTTGTCCTCTGTGCCGGTGCCCAGTATCGCCTCATCGTAATACTGCAGAATGACGTCTGCGAGCTCTGCCAGTGCCAGTACAGCACGGTAATAGGACTGCATCATCAGCTCGACATCTAATCGTTTGCCTTCGTCCTTGTAACCCAGCATCTGTGCCAAAGCGCGCTGGTGGTCAAACAGTAGGCGGTTTTCGTTGCGGTCTGCGATCAGTTGAAGCCCGTAGCGCAATTTCCAAAGCAGAGTCTCGCCCTGAACCAGAATCTGGTGTTCCTCATCTGTGAGGATGCTGAAGCGCGTCAGGTCGGCGATGCTCTGCAGGCCAAAGTGACGTTTGGTAATCCAGCCAATGGTTTGTATGTCTCGCAGCGCGCCGGGCGAGCTTTTTACGTTGGGCTCGAGGTTGTATTCGGTGTCGCTGTACTTTTTATGGCGCCGCTGCTGTTCTTGGCGCTTGGCAATAAAGTAGTCACGATCGGTGATGATGTTGTCCGAGTAGGCTTGTTCACTGAGCTCTTTGCGCAGCTCATCCGGGCCTGCAATGGTGCGGGTTTCCAGCAGGTTGGTGAGCGTGGCTATATCGCCCCGGGCCGCCGCTTTACTTTCTTCGATGCTGCGAACGCTGTGGCCAATATCCAGTTTTAGATCCCACAGCAGGGTGACAAAGGCGCCGAGATCGTCTTGCCAGCCAGGCTCAATCCCGTTGCGGGTCAAAATCAGCAGGTCAATATCCGAATGGGGATGCAGCTCACCGCGGCCATAGCCGCCAACGGCGATCAGGGCAATATCGGGTGAGCTGGCAAAAGGATAGCGGTTCCAGATCAATCTCAATACCGTATCGATCGTATCCGCTCGGGAGTGAACCAGAGCCCGCACGTCGGCCCCTTGCCGGAAGGCTTCCGCGTCTGCGTTGTAGCGCTGCCCCAGCAGCTCCCTTGCCGCTACCACAGGAGAGGTGTCACGGCTGATGCGAGCTTCCAGATCCTGGCGATCCACTTAGAAGGACTCCTCCAGTCGTTTGGTCAATACGTCATAGCCATCCGCTGTCACCAGAATGGTGTGCTCCCACTGCGCGGAAAGCTTGTGATCTTTGGTCACTACGGTCCATTCATCCGGAAGCAGTTTGGTTTGGTACTTGCCTTGGTTGATCATGGGCTCAATGGTAAAAATCATGCCTTCTTGCAGCTCCAGGCCGGTGCCTGGTTTGCCGTAGTGCATAACCTGTGGCTCTTCGTGAAACACCTTGCCGATGCCGTGGCCGCAATAATCCCGTACTACGGAATAGCGGTGTTTTTCTGCGTGTTGTTGAATGACATGGCCAATGTCTCCCAGGCGGGCGCCGGGTTTGACCAGTTCAATGCCCTTGTAGAGACACTCCTGAGTGATGCTGATCAGGCGCTCGGTGCCTGGCTTGGGTTTGCCAATCGTCCACATTTTGCTGGTGTCGCCGTGGTACTCGTCTTTTATGACGGTGACATCTATGTTCAAAATGTCGCCATCCTTGAGGATCTTTTTCTCTGAAGGTATCCCGTGGCAAACAACATGATTGACGGACGTGCACACGGATTTAGGAAAGCCGTTGTAGTTCAGCGGAGCGGGGATCGCTTTTTGTTCGTTAACAATGTAGTCGTGGCAGAGTTGGTTGATTTCCTCTGTTGAAACGCCAGGTTTTACATATTCCCCGATCATTTCGAGAACCTCAGCCGCCAGGCGACCGGCTACGCGCATCTTTTCAATTTCTTCCGGAGTCTTGATCGATACTTGCATAAGGTGTCTCGTTGATGTGTTAAACGACCATTTTAAGGGCCCCGAGCTCTGGGTACAAGGAAGCCCCGGTGCAAAATTAATGGCGAAGGGGCAGCGTTTTATGATATAAACGCGCCCGCCGGAAACGAATCCGGCAAATTCGCACATGCGTCAGCACGTTGTCCCAGGGTGCCTGCTTCTGTTCTGGATCTCTGATTCATCTTTGAGTCAAGAGTATTCGGAGTAAAAGGAGCCTGGTTGGGGCAATCGGACGCGTGGAGGACTAACCCGAAGTACATTTAAGGTAATTATCATGGCTCAGGTAAACATGCGTGACCTGCTCAAGGCAGGTGCTCACTTCGGTCACCAGACTCGTTACTGGAACCCGAAAATGTCGAAGTTCATCTTCGGCGCCCGTAATAAGATTCACATCATCAACCTTGAACAGACTGTTCCTGCCATGAACGAAGCGCTCGATTTCGTTCAGAAACTGACAGAGAACAAGAACAAGATCTTGTTTGTTGGCACCAAGCGCGCCGCAGCCAAGGTTATCAAGGAAGAAGCAGAGCGTTCCAACCAGCCTTTCGTTAATCATCGCTGGCTCGGCGGCATGCTGACCAACTACAAAACCATTCGTCAGTCTATCCGTCGCTACCGTGACCTGGAAGCCCAGAGCAAAGACGGTACCTTCGATAAGTTGACCAAGAAAGAAGCGCTTGAGCGCACCCGTGAAATGGACAAGCTCGAACGTTCCATCGGTGGTATCAAGGATATGGGCGGGCTGCCCGATGCGTTGTTCGTGATCGACGTTGATCACGAGCGTATCGCTATCAAAGAAGCCAACAAGCTGGGTATCCCCGTTATCGGCGTTGTCGATACCAACAGCAACCCGGACGGCGTTGATTTCGTCATTCCAGGCAACGATGATGCCATCCGTGCGATCCAGATTTATGTGAAAGCGGTAGCTGACACCTGTCTTGAGTCCGCACAGTCTGGCGGCGCAGGCGCTGACGAGTTTGTAGAAGTCAGTGAAGAAGCTGCAGGAACCGCTCCGACGGCTGAGTGATGCGTCAGCGTCACGATTGAGATGTAAGGTATGCCCGGTGGTGTCGCCGGGCATATCTACCCACCGAATTGAACAAGTTAAGAGGATTGAACATGGCTGCAATTACCGCTGCACTGGTCAAAGAACTGCGTGAGCGCACTGGTCTTGGCATGATGGAGTGCAAAAAAGCTCTGGTTGAATCTGAAGGCAGTGTAGACGCCGCGATTGAAGAGCTGCGCAAGTCTTCCGGCCTCAAAGCTGCAAAGAAGGCCGGCCGCACAGCCGCTGAAGGCGTTTCGCTGATCAAGATTTCGGACGATAACACCGCCGCCTACATTGTTGAAGTGAACTCCGAGACCGACTTCGTTGCCCGTGATGACAACTTCATCAATTTCGCCAACGATGTTCTGAACGTGGCCTTCGAGAAAGGCGAGTCCGACGTTGCCAAGCTGATGGCTGGCGATCTGGAAGCCAAACGCGAAGCACTGGTTCAGAAAATCGGTGAGAACGTTACGGTACGCCGTATCGTCGAGATAAAAGGCGCGGTTGTCGGTGGCTATGTTCACAGCACCAACAAGATCGCCTCAGTTGTTGCTCTGACTGCTGGTGATCCAGAACTGGCGCGCGACATCGCCATGCACGCTGCTGCGGTTAACCCGCGTGTGGCAAGGCCGGAAGATATGCCTGCTGACGAGCTCGAAAAAGAGAAAGACGTCATCAAGGCCCAGCCGGACATGGCAGGCAAGCCCGAAGAAATCGTTGAGAAAATGATGGGCGGCCGCATCAAGAAGTTCCTCAAGGAACACAGCCTTGTAGAGCAGCCTTTCGTCAAGAACCCGGAGCAAACTGTAGGTGAGCTGATTAAAGCCGCCGGCGGAGAGCTGATCGGGTTTGCTCGCCTGGAAGTGGGTGAAGGCATTGAAAGAGAAGAAGTAGACTTTGCTGCTGAGGTTGCTGCTGCAGCCGGTACTGGCAAGGCCTGATTTTTCCGGGCGCCATAGCATCCTGTTATTGCGTCACCTGAGTCTGCCACGTTTGCTGGATTTTTCCGGCTTTCGTGGCGGGCTTGTATCTGAGATCCTCCTTTTCGAGGGGTATGTCAGATACAAGCCTGCAATGCGTATCACGCCGGATAGCAGCCAACAGACGAGAAGGGGATCAGTATGCCGACACCACCGAAAAACCCACTAAGATACAATCGTGTTCTGCTCAAGCTCAGTGGCGAGGCCCTGATGGGCGAGCATGATTTCGGTATTGACCCCAAAGTTCTCGATCGTATGGCGCTGGAAATTGGCGCGTTGATCGGGATTGGTATTCAAGTCGGCCTCGTGATTGGCGGCGGCAACCTGTTTCGCGGTGCCTCACTCAGCGCTGCCGGTATGGATCGGGTTACCGGTGATCACATGGGTATGTTGGCAACCGTTATGAACGGCCTGGCCATGCGTGACGCCCTGGAGCGCTCAAACATCCGCACTCGCGTTATGTCAGCGATTCCCATGAGTGGTATTGTTGAACATTACGACCGTCGCCGTGCCGTTCGCGATTTGAAAGACGGTGACGTGGTTATATTCTGCGCAGGTACCGGCAATCCCTTCTTCACAACCGATTCGGCAGCTTGCCTGCGTGGTATCGAGATTGAAGCAGACGCCGTTCTGAAAGCCACCAAAGTAGACGGTGTGTATTCCGCAGACCCGCACCTTGACCCGACAGCAGAAAAGTACGACAAACTGACTTATGATCAGGTGCTCGACAAGAAGCTGGGCGTAATGGATCTGACCGCTATTTGTTTAGCCCGGGATCACGGAATGCCGCTTCGTGTTTTTGACATGAATCGACCTGGCGCCCTGACGCGCATCGTGACCGGCGAAAAAGAAGGCACATTGATTGATTAACGGGTTTCATGACGGCCCGACGAACATATTGAGGATAATGACGTGATTGATGACATAAAAGCTGAAGCCGAAAAGAAGATGACGAAGAGCCTTGAGGCTCTGCACTCGGCGTTCAACAAGATTCGGACCGGCCGAGCCCACCCGGCTATTCTGGACAGTGTAATGGTTAACTACTACGGTCAGGATACGCCGCTAAAGCAGATCGCGAGCGTTAACGTTGAAGACAACCGAACGTTGGCCGTGTCGCCCTGGGAAAAGAACCTGATACCGGCCATCGAAAAAGCCATTATGACGTCGGATCTGGGTTTGAACCCCGCGACCAGCGGTGATCTGATTCGCATCCCGATGCCGATGCTGACTCAGGAAACCCGGAAGGAAATGGTCAAGCAATCGAAAGCGGACGCTGAGAATGCTCGCGTCTCTGTTCGTAACGCCCGTCGCGATGCCAATAGCATGATGAAAGAGCTGTTGAAGGACAAAGACATCAGCGAAGATGACGAGCGCAGAGGTGAAGAGGAAATTCAGAAGTTAACAGATCGCTACATCGCTGAGGTTGAGAAAATGCTCAAGTCTAAAGAAGAGGATCTGATGGCGGTCTGACCGAACAGGTTCACTTTCAAGCGAAACACGCGGCTGGCGAGGAATCTCCGCTATCCGTGCAGGGGATGTCATGACGGGAACAGTGTCCGCAGGTATTCCGGTGTCGGCTGATAGCCGGCCCCGGCACGTAGCTATTATCATGGACGGTAATAACCGGTGGGCCAAAGAGCGCCGGCTAACAGGCGTTGCAGGCCACAGGGCCGGAGTAGATGCGGTAAAATCTGTTGTCGAAACCTGTGCCCGGGAAGGGGTAGAAGTGCTCACGCTGTTTGCTTTCTCTAGTGAGAACTGGCGGCGCCCCAAAGACGAAGTGTCGGCCTTGATGAAGCTTTTTGTTTTTGCGCTGGAGCGTGAAGTCAGAAAGCTTCACCGCAACAATATACGCTTGCGTCTCATCGGGGATCGTTCCGCGTTTAATTCGACCTTGCAAGAGCTCATGGCAAAAGCTGAAGAGCTCACCTGCAACAACACCAGAATGACGCTCGTTATTGCCGCAAACTACGGCGGCCATTGGGACATTGCCCAGGCTGCCAGACAGGTCGCCGAAAAAGTTAAAGACGGACAGATTCAGCCATCCGATATTACCGACGACCTTCTCCAGCAGCATCTGAGCATCGGTGACCTGCCCATGCCGGATCTTATGATTCGTACCGCAGGTGAGCAGCGGATAAGCAACTTTATGCTGTGGCATCTGGCCTACACCGAGCTGTATTTTTCGCCCGTATTCTGGCCAGACTTCAAAGAAGACGAGATGCGAAAAGCGTTGCTGGCCTACGCCGGGCGTCAGCGCCGCTTTGGTCAGACGGATGACCAGATTACGGCCACTCCGTCCCCACAATAATGAACCACAGCGACCCCCTATTGTGCTAAAAGCCCGAGTCATCACCGCTCTCATTCTTGCCCCCATCGTAATGGGTGGCATCTTCTTCTTGCCACCGTCGGGTTTTGCGCTGTTCACCGCTGCAATTATTACACTGGGCGCCTGGGAATGGGGCAATATGTCGGGCTTTGAGCAGCAGATGGGCCGGGTTGGCTATGCTGTTGCGATTGCACTCATCCTGTTCGGCCTTGCCGATGTACCCGCCGTTGCGGTGCTTTGGCTTGCGCTTCTATGGTGGGTTGTCTGTTTTTTACTGGTGCGCAGCTATCCCGCTGGGTCAGAGAGGTGGGGCAGCCGGCCGGTAAGAGCGGTTATGGGTGTTCTGGTGCTCGTACCCGCCTGGATTGGTCTCAATCATCTTCGTGTGGGCGAGTTTCAGTTTGGTGACACGGATAGCAATTTGCTGGTTATCCTGTACGTGCTCTGCGTTGTGTGGGTGGCGGATATCGGCGCCTACTTTGCCGGCAGGGCGTTTGGTAAAGCCAAGCTCGCTCCGAGAGTCAGCCCGGGTAAATCCTGGGCGGGAGTTTGGGGCGGCATGGCAGCGGTGGGTGTTTTTGCGCTGATTGCAGGCGTTCTTGCGTCGGCTAGCACACCGGACGTCATCATGTTGATCGTCGCCAGCCTGATAACCGGGCTGGTGTCTGTGGTTGGCGATTTGCTGGAAAGCATGCTCAAGCGCTTCAGGGGTATCAAGGACAGCAGCCGGCTGTTGCCCGGACACGGTGGTATCCTGGATCGAATTGACAGTCTCACCGCTGCAATACCCATATTTGCGCTTATCGTCACCCAACTTGGTTGGCTGACGACAGTCGGGCACTTTTGAGTATGGTCGCTCGCTCCATCACGATTCTTGGCGCCACAGGATCAGTCGGACTTTCTACTCTGGACGTTATTCGTCGTCACCCTGCACGATTTTCGGTGTATGCGCTCACCGCCGGGACCCGGGCTGAGGAACTTGCGGCGCTGTGCCGTGAGTTTCGCCCAAAAATTGCGGTTATGTCGGATTTTACCGCGGCGCAGCACTTGGCCGATCTGTTGTCGGATCTTCCCGATATCTCTGTCCTGAGCGGTGAGCAGGGTTTGTGTGACGTGGCCTCTGCAGCGCAGGCCTGCACCATTGTGGCTGCGATCGTAGGTGCCGCCGGGTTGGCTCCGACACTCGCGGCAGTTCACGCGGGTAAGCGTGTATTGCTCGCGAACAAAGAAGCGCTGGTTATGTCCGGCAAACTCTTTATGGACGCTGTCTCCGTATCGGGTGCAGAGTTGTTGCCGATCGATTCCGAGCACAATGCGATCTTCCAGTGCCTGCCCGCAAACAAAATTCGTGACCCGGACGGAGCCGGTATTACCCGGATCCTCCTTACAGCCTCCGGAGGACCCTTCCGGGAGCACAGCGCCGAAGATCTGCACACCGTAACACCGGCTCAGGCGTGTGCTCATCCGAACTGGTCCATGGGGCAAAAAATATCCGTAGATTCAGCAACATTGATGAACAAAGGCCTCGAATTGATCGAAGCGTGCTGGTTGTTTAACATCACGCCAGACCGGATCGAGGTTCATGTACATCCGGAAAGTATTATTCACTCCATGGTAGAGTACGCCGACGGTTCTGTGCTGGCTCAGCTGGGCAGCCCCGACATGCGAACGCCGATTGCGAACGGTCTGGCTTGGCCGGAGCGTATCGACGCAGGGGTTGCACCGTTGGATCTGTTTACCATCGGTCGCTTTCATTTTGAGCGTCCCGACTTGCTGCGCTTTCCTTGCCTGCGATTGGCGGCTGAAGCCTTTGAGGTTGGTGGAACCGCACCTGCTGTGTTGAACGCTGCCAATGAAGTTGCAGTAGCCGAGTTTCTGAGAGGAAATCTCGCGTTTACGGACATACCGATCATTATCGAGAGAACTCTGGCTTTGACGCCCGTATTGCCCGCAGACAGCTTCGATATTATCTTTGCGAAAAATGCGGAAGCACGGCAGCGTGCGCAGGAACAGATTGACCTTTTAACGGACTGATACGAAACAAAGACTTCCGCCGGGCTGGCGCCAAAACCGGGAAAGCTATGCAGATTATTCAAACCGTACTTGCTCTTGCACTGACCCTGGGCATACTCGTCACCCTGCATGAGTATGGGCATTTCTGGGTAGCGCGCCGCTGTGGCGTGAAGGTGCTGCGTTTTTCGGTGGGGTTTGGTAAGCCGCTGTTCTCGTGGTATGACCGTCATGGCACCGAGTTTGCGATAGCGGCTATTCCACTGGGCGGTTATGTTAAAATGCTCGACGCGCGAGAGGGCCCGGTCCCTGAGGAACTTCGGGATCAGGCCTTTACCTCCAAGCCGCCTTCTCAGCGAATCGCCATTGCCGCAGCAGGCCCTGTAGCCAATTTTTTGTTCGCAATTTTTGCCTATTGGTTGCTCAGCGTGGTGGGGGTTACGCAAATTGCGCCGATTGTCGGTGAAATTGCGAGTAAAAGCGTCGCCGAGCAAGTTGGTTTGCGCAAAGGAATGGAGATTCGTGCGGTGGACGGCCACCGGGTAAGCTCCTGGCGCGACGTGAATATGCGTATTCTTGAGCGAGCGGGTGAGCAGGGTGCAATCACTCTGGATGTGTCCGGTGATGGAACGTCGGGAACCGTGAGCGGTGAGCTTGGTGGTTGGAGCTTGAGCGATGAAAATCCTTATCCGCTTGCCGAATTTGGTATAACACCCTGGCGCCCGGATGTGCCGGCCGTTCTTGGCGAGATATCAGAAGGCGGTCGAGCGCAGGCGGCAGGTCTCAAATCGGGGGACCGCATTCTTGCGGTCAATGATCAGCCGGTGAATAGCTGGTTTGGGATGGTTGATTTTATTCGCGGCGCGCCCGAGCAAACGTTAACTCTGACCATTGAACGAGCCGGTGCCAAACAATCCGTACAGATTACCCCGAAAGAGAAAAAACTGGATAATGGCGAAATAATCGGGTTTGTAGGCGCTGGAGTTGAGATCGTTTCCTGGCCGGATAATGTATTGCGGGAGGTTCGTTATGGCCCCTTGGCAGCCATTCCCGTTGCGTTGGATGAAACCTGGGCCGACACTCGCCTCACGCTCGTTGCCATGAAAAAAATGGTTACAGGACTGCTCTCGCCCAGTAACCTCAGCGGGCCGATCACGATTGCCCGGGTTGCTGAAGCCAGTGTCAGTTCCGGATTTGAAGATTTTGTTCGTTTTCTGGCTTATCTGAGTGTCAGCCTTGGTATTCTGAACTTGCTGCCGGTTCCGGTTCTGGATGGTGGTCATATTCTGTATTACACCATCGAGGCAATTCGCAAAAAGCCGCTCTCGGACGCGGTTCAGACGGTTGGATTACGAATTGGTATGGCAATGATACTCACTTTAATGGTGTTTGCTCTTTACAACGACCTGATGCGGTTGTGAGAATTGCGGGCTCCTTACGCGCATTAACCAGGCGAAATAATTGAATGAGACGTTTTCTTCTAGGTTTAGCCGTTGGCCTCGCTGTTGCCGCAACCAGCATGACGCCAGCTTTTGCAGACGAATTTACGGTTGCGGATATTGAAGTGGAAGGCCTGCAGCGTGTTTCTGCGGGTACGGTATTTTCCGCTTTTCCAATCAATATCGGCGAGCAGATGGATGAAACCGAACTGGCAGAGTCTATAAAATCACTCTTCCGGACGGGATTGTTCACTGATATCGAAGCCAGCCGCGATGCCGGTATTCTGATTCTCACCGTGCGAGAGCGCCCGTCGATCACGTCGATCGACATTGAGGGCAACAAAAACATTGAAACAGGCATGCTTAAGGATGCTCTGGCCGGCGCAGGGCTTCAGGAAGGCCAGGTGTTTCGTCGGGCAACGCTGGAGCGGCTGGAACTCGAAATTCTGCGCTCCTACATTGGCCAGGGCCGTTACAACGCCCGTGTCAAAGCAACCGCAGAGGTGTTGCCCCGTAATCGTGTTGCCATTCGTCTGGATATTAACGAAGGCACGGTGGCCGCCATCCGGCACATCAATCTGGTAGGCAACCATGACTTCAGCGATGAGCAACTACGCGATTTGTTCGAGCTGAAAACCAGCAGTTGGTGGAACTCGCTTACGAATTCGGACAAGTACGCGCGGGAACGCCTCAGTGGCGATCTTGAAACGCTGCGTTCATTCTACCTCGACCAGGGTTACCTCGATTTCAATGTGGAATCCAGCCAGGTGTCGATTTCGCCTGATAAGCGTCAGGTCTTTATTGCGATAGCCCTGAACGAAGGACAGCAGTACACCATCTCGGATATCCGGCTCCGGGGCGATCTCATTATTGATGAGAAGGAATTGCGAGAACTGATTCCGCTTGAAGAAGGCGACGTTTTCTCCCGCGCCCGTATGATCTCGATTTCAGAAACACTGGCGTTCCGGCTGGGCAAAGAGGGCTATGCGTTTGCCAACGTGAATGCTGTTCCTGAGCCAAGTGAAGACAACACGGCCGTCGTTACCTTTTTTGTTGAGCCGGGCAAGCGCGCCTACGTTCGCAGGATCAACTTTGACGGTAACGTGTCCACCCGCGATGATGTCTTGCGCCAGGAAATGACACAGATGGAAGGCGGCATTGCTTCATCGGACCGCATTGAATTTTCCAAAACCCGACTCGAGCGGCTTGGCTTTTTCCAGACGGTTAATGTGGATACCGCTCCGGTGCCGGGTACGGACGATCTTGTCGATGTGAATTACTCTGTGAAGGAGCAACCAACAGGCAGCCTCTCGGCTTCCGTGGGTTTCTCTCAGAACTCCGGCGTAATTCTTGGTGCCAACATCTCGGAGAACAACTTCTTTGGCACAGGCAAGCGTGTGTCATTGGGTGTGAACGTCAGCGGCGCGGTCAAGAGTGCTAATGTTTCTTACATGGATCCTTACTACACCGTTGATGGCGTTAGTCGCGGTTACAGTGTGTTTGCGCGCAAGACAGATTTTGCGCAACAGTATGTTACGTCCTATCTTCTGGATGAGTACGGTGGTCGCCTCACCTTTGGCTATCCGACCGACAATATTACGCGATTGAATTTCGGGCTGGGGTACACGCTTTCCAGAGTCAAAGACGGGGCGTTTTCATCCCGGGAAGTCACCGATTTCATCAACACGGAAGGCGATTCCTTTAGCAACTACTTTTTGTTCGGTAGCTGGCGTCGCAGCACCTTGAACCGGGGTGTGTTGCCATCAGACGGCTACAGTCACTCAGTATCGCTGGATGTTTCAGTCCCTGGCAGCGATCTTACGTTTTACAAGCTAAGCCATAAAACCGATTTCTACTTCCCGCTCACAGAGAACAATCGTTGGGTGTTGCGTACACGAACAGATATTGGCTATGGAGACGGCTATGGCAGTCGCTCGCTTATGCCGTTTTATGAACATTTTTATGCTGGCGGCTATGGTTCGGTTCGCGGTTATCAGGCCAACTCGCTTGGAAGGCGTGCCACTAACGCCCCTAACGATTTCTCCGCCCCGGATCCTTTCGGTGGTAACCTCTTGACTGAAGGTTCCCTGGAGCTGATTTTCCCTACACCGTTTGCCGGCGATACCCGGTCCATGCGCACAGCGTTCTTTTTGGATGCCGGACAAGTGTTCGATACGGACCGCGGATTTCGTCCTGAGTTGAGGGCGGTGCGCCTGTCGGCTGGTATAGGCTTCCAATGGATTACGGCGGTAGGCCCGTTGGCATTCAGTCTTGCCAAGCCTCTTAATGACAAGCCCGGCGACAATACCCAGATATTCCAGTTCTCACTGGGCCAGACATTCTGAATCCAAAATCGAGAAACAAAAACGAATGAAACCGAGGAGCCCTATTATGTTCAGAACCGCACTGATTTTCGCAGCCGCTATGGCGATGGCATTGCCTGCGGTGGCCGATACTCGCATTGGCGTTGTAGATCTGCGCCAGGCTTTGTTCTCGTCTGATGATGCCAAAACGTTCAGTGAAAGCCTCCAGAAAGACTTCATGGGTGATGAGGAAAAAGTCCGCGAAGCTCAGGATGCCGCACGCAAATTGAAAGAGCGTCTGGAAAAAGACGGTGCAATGATGAACGAAAGTGAGCGCAACAAACTTGCCGGAGAGTTCCAGGAGAAAGTTAAAGAGTTCAACTTCCTTAAGCAACGTCTTGATTCCACCGTTAACCAGCGTAAGCAGGCGTTTCTTGAAGAAGCCCGGCCCGAAGTAGACGCGGCGGTGAAAGAGCTGCTGGAAGAAAACGATCTTGATCTGATTTTGCCGAGCGAAGCTGTTGTCTATGTGAAGCCGGAAATGAATCTGACCTCTCAGCTTCTGGATAAGCTGAACCGTTAATTCCTGCCGGCGGGCCCCAGGGCTCACGATCGTGTTTTGGAGCGCGTGATGACACAGAAGTCCTATCGGCTTGGAGAAATCGCAAAAGCTCTGGGAGCAGAGCTGCGCGGTGATCCGGAAACCCTGGTTTCTGGTCTTGCGACTCTCCAGGTGGCTGGACCCGGTCAGCTCAGTTTTCTGGCAAATCCCACCTACGCAAAACACCTCGGGGACACCCGGGCTGCAGCGGTTATAGTGTCGCCTGCGGCCGCCGCCGATTGTCCGACCAGCGCCTTGATACTTGATAATCCGTACCTGGGCTATGCTCATTTAAGCCATTGGTTTGATCCTGCACCCGTTGCGCAGCCGGGCATTCATCCTTCGGCGGTGGTGGACGCCAGAGCAACCATCGCGGCGAGCGCCTGTATCGGTCCCGGCGCCGTTATTGAAGCAGATGTTGTCATTGGCGAACAGGTTGTTATCGGACCAGGGTGTGTTATCGGCGCTCGAACACGCATCGGAGCGGGATCAGTCTTTCGCCCCAGAGTGACTCTGGCCCACGATGTGGTTATAGGGCAGAGATGCCATATTCTCAGCGGCGCCGTGATTGGTTCTGATGGATTCGGATTTGCAAGCGAGAGAGGCGAGTGGCACCGAATCGCTCAGCTTGGGCGCGTTATCCTTGGGGATGATGTGGAAGTGGGTGCGAATACAACGATTGATCGGGGAGCGCTGGACGACACGGTGATTGGTAATGGGGTGAAGCTTGATAACCTCATCCAGATTGCTCACAACGTTCGCATTGGTGATCACAGTGCCATGGCCGCGATGGTCGGGATTGCAGGCAGCACGCGGATTGGCAGCCACTGTGTGTTTGGTGGCGCGGCTGGAGTAGCAGGGCATCTGGAAATCACTGATCAGGTGCACCTCACCGGTATGACGTTGGTTACCGGGGATATTCGGGAGCCGGGAGTCTATTCTTCCGGCACCAGTGCAGATACGAATCGGCAATGGCGAAAGAACGCCGTACGTTTTCGCCAGTTGGACACTCTGGCGCGACGTATAAAAGAATTAGAAAAGAAATCAGAGGGCTGAGGCCGATCAACATGATGTACATCGATGAAATACTGGAATATCTGCCGCACCGCTATCCCTTCTTGCTGGTGGATCGGGTTACCGAGATTGAAAAGTCCAAATCGATCAAAGGCTACAAAAATATCTCCTTTAACGAGCCGTTCTTCGCTGGCCATTTCCCCAACAACCCGATTATGCCCGGGGTGCTCATTATCGAAGCCATGGCTCAACTTTCAGGCATTCTCGGCTTTGTAACGGTGGGGCGGAAACCGGCAGACGGACTGGTACAATATCTGGCGGGGTCCAGTAAGGCGCGTTTCAAGCGCCCTGTTTTGCCGGGAGACAAGCTGTGCCTCGAATCGGTATTGATCTCCGGTAAACGAGGTATCTGGAAATTTGAATGTCGTGCACTGGTCGATGGAGACGTCGTCTGCGTTGCCGAAATACTGACCGCAGAGAGAGAAGTTTAATGGCGACAAACGACTGGTCGGGGGTTCACCCGCAGGCGATTGTAGATCCGTCAGCCAAGCTTGCGGATAACGTAACGATTGGCCCTTGGAGCTACGTTGGCCCAAATGTCGAGATTGGCGAAGGCACTGAGATTCTTTCGCATGTGGTTGTAAAAGGCCCAACGGTTATTGGCCGAAACAACCGTATTTTCCAGTTTTGCAGTATTGGGGAAGAATGCCAGGACAAAAAGTACGCCGGAGAACCCACCACATTGGTTATCGGCGATAACAACGTTATCCGTGAAAATTGCACGATTCATCGCGGTACGATTCAGGATCGCGGAGAAACCCGTATCGGTAGCCACAATTTATTGATGGCTTATGTGCACGTAGCTCATGATTGTGTGCTGGGAGACCACATTATCCTTGCGAACTGCGCAACGCTGGCCGGCCACGTCGTCGTAGGTGATCACGCCATTCTTGGCGGTGGCACCATGGTGCATCAGTTCTGCCACATCGGACCCCACAGCATGGCCGCGGGTGGCAGCATCGTTCTCAAAGATATTCCGGCCTACGTTATGGCGGCAGGCCAGTCGGCAGAGCCCCATGGTATGAACGTGGAAGGCCTTAAGCGCCGTGGTTTCGATAAGGGCGTTCTGGTCACCCTGCGCCGGGCCTATAAGGTCATTTACCGACAGGGCCTGACCACCGAGCAAGCCGTTGAGGCGTTGGAGGGTGCCTACGCTGAAACACCAGAGGTGCGCGTTCTGATTGACTCTCTGCGTGGAGCTCATCGCGGTATTATCCGCTGAGCTGGCAGGAGCCCTGTTCGATGAATGATCCCCATGCTGCGCTCATCAGTAATCGCAAAGTAACCTTCGGAATAATTGCGGGCGAGGCATCGGGAGACATTCTCGGTGCTGGCCTGGTACGTTCGCTTCGAACCAGATACCCGAACGCGCGATTTGTTGGTATTGGTGGCGATGAAATGACTGCCGAAGGCTTTCGCTCCCTGGTACCCATGGAGCGGCTATCCATTATGGGTTTGGTGGAAGTTCTTGGCCGCATTCGGGAGCTCTTCAGTATCCGGTCACGGCTACTGAGTTATTTTTTTGCCACACCACCCGATGTGGTCATCGGAATTGATTCCCCGGATTTTACCCTTGCCATAGAGCGACGTTGTCGAGAAGCCGGTATTCCGTCTGTTCACTATGTCAGCCCTTCGGTTTGGGCCTGGCGGCAGAAGCGGATCTTCAAAATAGCCAAATCCGTTGACCTTATGCTCACCCTGCTGCCGTTTGAAGCCAGATTTTATGAAGAGCACCAAGTGCCCGTGGTGTTCGTAGGGCATCCGCTAGCCGATCGTATTCCTATCGTTCCCGAGACGGGTAAAGCTCGCCATGAGTTGGGGCTTGATGAAAACGTACCCTTGTTGGCTTTATTACCCGGCAGCCGAGCGGGCGAAGTTGAACGCCTTGGCACACTGTTTCTGGAAGCGGCGCGCTGGATTCAGAGTAAACGCCCGGACGTACAGTTGGTCATCCCCTGCGTTAACCGCGAGCGAGAGGCGCAGGTTCGAGATTTGATTGAAGCGCTCGACGTGAAACTTCAGGTCACCATAGTGAGAGGCCGCTCCCGCGACGTGATGGCCGCGTCAGACGTAGTGTTGCTGGCCTCCGGAACCGCGACTCTTGAGGCCATGTTGCTGAAAAAGCCCATGGTCGTCGGTTACCGCCTGAGCAGCGTAAGCTATGCACTTGTCTCCCGCCTGGTGAAGGTGCCTTATGTCTCTCTACCTAACCTGTTGGCAAAGCAGCCGTTGGTGCCTGAACTTTTGCAAGATGACGCAACACCCGAATCACTGGGCTCGGCGGTGCTGGAGCGTCTGGAAAACCAGCAAGAGCGTGATCGGTTGATCGAAGCCTTTACAGAGCTTCACCACACATTGCGGCAGGATGCTGATGAGAAGGCCGCTCAGGCAATCTCCCGGCTGCTCGAAGAGAGAGCTCGCTGAATGGCCCGCGCTGTTGTTTTGCCGCCTTTCGAGTGTGCGTATCAGGGCAGGCTTCTGGCCGGCGTTGATGAAGTAGGGCGGGGACCACTGATCGGCGCGGTGGTTACGGCCGCCGTGATTTTAAACCCCGACCGACCCATCGCCGGGCTAGCCGATTCAAAAAAGCTCACGGAAAAAAAACGTAACGCTCTTTACGACGAAATAATCGAACACGCAACGGCCTGGTCTTTAGGCCGCTGCGAAGCCCAGGAGATTGACCAGATAAATATTTATCAGGCCACAATGCTCGCGATGAAGCGCGCCGTTGCCGGTCTGAAAGTTGCACCCGAGTATGTGTTGGTAGACGGAAACAAATGCCCGAAGTGGCATTGGTCCTCAGAGCCCGTGGTGAAAGGTGATAGTCGGGTAGGGGCGATCAGCGCTGCGTCTATTCTTGCCAAAGTCACCCGGGACCGGGAGATGGCGGAGATGGCGTTGAAATACCCGGGTTTCGGTTTGGCCCAACACAAAGGCTATCCCACACCCGTGCATATGGAAGCGCTGTTTCGATTGGGGGTGACGTCAGAGCACCGAACGTCCTTCCGCCCGGTTCGGGAAGCGCTCGAGCAGGTTGGTTCTTATAAGGAGTCTGCGACACGTGCACCAGAATGCCTTAACTACCCGACGGATCTGTTTGAAAACAGTAATTGACAACTCCTGCGTAAGCCCATATTATACGCGCACGTTGATCGGGGTGACCCGGCAACAACTAGTTTGATGCGGGGTGGAGCAGTCTGGTAGCTCGTCGGGCTCATAACCCGAAGGTCGTAGGTTCGAATCCTGCCCCCGCTACCATATTTAAAGGCAAATCAGTAATTTACTGATTTGCCTTTTTTCGTTTGGACCGACAAAAAGTTCCTGTGACACCTATGTGCCAAAGTCTGCGGCGGCGCGATTGCTGATCAATTGGAACCGGATCAAACTCCACTCTTTACCGATTTCGCTGGACAGTGGCTCCAGGAGACCAGAATCCCGCCATTGAGCCATCACAGACCCTGGAAAAGCATGTCAGCGCCACACCGTCAATTACTGGCCAGATCCAAAAGGCGTTGTGAATTATCAGCAGTAAAAGCAACATAACGGGCTGAGAGGTCAACGTTACTCGATTCACAGCGTCCGCGTGACCGGAATCTATAGCTGGAAGTTTGCAATGGAACAGAATTGCCCATTTTGCGCCGTCAATGAAACATCAGAACATGGTCCCATGGCATCCAATGCGCTGGCTCATATCTGCCTGGACGGCTTTCCGGTCTCGAAAGGCCACTTGTTGATCATTCCCAATCGCCATGCCTCAGACTGGTTTGATCTTACTTCGGCTGAACAACAAGCGATCATGGAGTTGGTCAAGCAAGGAAAGCAGTGGCTTGAGGAACGTTACCAGCCGGATGGCTACAATATTGGTATGAACTGTGGAGCGGCGGCAGGGCAGACGGTCTTGCACATGCACTGTCACTTGATTCCTCGGTATGCGGGCGATCAACACGATCCTCGCGGTGGCGTGCGATGGGTCATCCCGGAGAAAGCGGATTACTGGAGTGGCCGATGAGTTTGCTTGATTACGAGAAACGCTTTGCGTCGCTTCGAATGAATAGGGGCGGTGCTAACAAAAGTCCTCACAAAGTGGCCATGTTGCAGGCGGTCATGGATCTCGTAGAGTCGGGCGACGTTACGAATAATCGGTTTTATTTTAACGGTGATCTCAAGCGCCAGTTCACCGAACGTTTTCAGGCATTAGCGTCTCCTTCGGATCGTAATAACCCCCATTTGCCGTTTTTCCACCTACGGAGTGAGGGGTTTTGGCACCACAAAACCAGACCCGGCCAGCAAGAGCCCTATGATCAACTGACAACGTCGACGTCGCAGGGCGTTATTAACGCTCACATTGATCATGTATTTTTGGACGACGAGCTGTTTGAACTTCTGGGTAACCAGTTTGCACGTGAGCTTCTGAGATCCTCGCTGTTAACTAGCCTTGATGAAACGTCGATTCGTGACCTCCTACAACCTGAACGCGGTGGTTGGGACTGGTTGGAATGCGAGTTTCTAGTCCATGATTACGTGACGATGCTGGAGAAACACCTCGTTGGTGCGGCCTATAGTAAAGCAGCCCACCGCAGGGCGCTTCAGCCGCGCCTGAATAATCGCTCCGAGGGATCGATCGAATATAAACACCAGAACGTCAGTGCTGTGTTATTGGAGTTGGGGCTCCCATACATCCCTGGCTACAAACCCGCGTTTAACTACCAGCAACAGCTCAAACAGGTAGTTCTGTCTTATCTTGCTGGCCATCAGAAGGTCGTCGACGACGTAAATCTCGTTGCTGATCAGGTTGTGGGTGAATCGGATCATCATGATTGGGCCTGGGAGACGGTGTTTGATCCGGAACCGCCAGAGCGCATCCCTCATGTCGCCGAAGGCAGGCCCAGCTACTTGGCGAAACGTATCGACTTCTCAGAACGTGAGCGGCGAAATCGCCAGTTGGGGGAGAGCGCGGAGAAATTCGTTCTTCGCATGGAGAAGCAGCGTCTTATCGCAGAAAATCGGCCCGACTTAGCCGCAGAAGTCGAATGGTCTAGTGAAAAACGTGGCGATGGGTTGGGATATGACATTCGCTCTTTTGATGCGTTGGGAGATCAAGAGCGTTTCCTAGAGGTTAAAGCGACCAAATCTGGGAAGTACCAGCCGTTTTTTATTAGCGAAAATGAGCGATCATTTTCTATTGAATTCTCGGAGGCGTTTCGTCTCTATCGCGTCTACGACTTCGGTTTGGCTTCGCGGTTTTTCATTTTGCCGGGAGCAATTGAACAGCACGTGCATTTGATGCCGCAAAACTATAGAGCCCGGTTTTAATGCGCGACATTCTCGCTCGCGTTGATTTCAGTGGGATGGTTGCGTTACCCCGATATCCTCCGCTGAATAGAGTGGGGAATAAACCGGGCGATAAAGGCGGCAATGTTGGTCTGTGGTGTAACCAGATATCGTGGCTTGGGACGTGCCGCTTCTGCTGCCCTGTTCATCAAATAAAAAACTATCGTGGGCCGCGTTCATCGCGGACTTTGTAACTTTGTTTACCGACAATTCAATAACGGGAGCCCAAGCATGGCCGACGAAGACACTCTGCAAGCGCTTAAAATTGCTTTCACGTTTATGCCACACCCAATGGAGATCAACCGCTTCGAGTACGGTGACGATACCGACAAGGTTCAGGCACAGGTGAAATTTGTTCGGGAAGTGCTGGCTCACCGTGGCGTCGATCCCGAAGAGGTCAGCGGTGATATCAATCCGGATTCTGAGCCAAATTCCTGCTACTGAGGTGTGGTTTTTCGGCTTCGTTTGTCGTTGTAGAGTCGCTGATCTGCCATGCGCATCAGGCTGGTGGGCGCGTTCAAACCGGGCTCCTCGGAGCTTGCCGCACCCCAGCTGAAGTGGGCCTTCAGTTCCTGGTCTTGCCAGTGAAAAGCGGCCTGCTGGAAATGCCTGGTCAGGCGTTCGCCAATGAGCCGAGCTGAGGCCAGGTTCTGGTCAGGAAGCAGCACCACGAATTCGTCTCCAGCAAAGCGGAACACTGAATCATCTTCCCGCAACAGAGATTGGCACTGGTCAGCCACAAAGCACAGGTAAGCGTCGCCGCAGTCGTGGCCGTAGGTGTCGTTGACCGTTTTGAAATCATCCAGGTCGATAAAAAGAATCGAGAGAGCCCGCCCATAACGGCGTGATCTGCTCAGGCTCTGGCTCAGGGTGTCATCCAGTTCGCGCCGGTTGCGAAGGCCGGTCAGAGGATCCCGCGTCGCCAGGTCCCTTAGCTGGTCCCGGGCCCAGACGCTGGTCAGCCCGATGGAAACCTTGACCGCCAGTTGCTCCAGGAAAAACGCCTCCATGCCGGGTTGGTAGCGTTCTGGATCCACGGTGCCGAGAAACAGACCGCCCACGACACGGTCTTCCATAACCAGTGGCAGAACAGCCATGGAGCCGATCGTCTGTCGGTTTTCGGGAGGTATCAGTTGGCGAAAGCGCTGGGGCTGGTCCAATAAAATCGGCTGGCGGATGTTGCCGATCAGGCGGATGTAGTCAACGGCGGGTACCTTCATGGGCAACACCAGGGCGCCCTGATCAGCCATTGATGCACGGAGCCGTTGGTTGCTGTCGATGTTCGTCAATACCAACCACACTTCATCCAGCTCGTATCGGGTTCGCACCAGGGCCGTAAGCCGATCCAGAAAAGTGGCGCTGTCGCTCAGGTTTGTCAGTTCAACTTCAATCTCGAACAGCGTGCGCGCAATCTTTTCGTTGCGGCGGGCATGCTCTATGAGCTCTTGAACGTCGATTGAGTGTTCAGGTGGCAAAGACATCGGCGGGTCAAATCCCGTGTAATAATAGTCTTTCGGATTCAGATAGCTTGGCGAGCCGCTGATCCAATACGATAGTATCAGAGAGTCTGGCCTGATGGCTGGCTTTTCTGAGAAGGTAAAGATCCATGCACAGGGAGCTCATGCATGCATGTTGGAGAGAATTTCAGGAAGGTCCTGGTCCAGACCTCTGGCGCCGCCATCAACGTTCTGCATGGCGGGCAGGGCAGCCAACCCCTGCTGCTGCTCCACGGCTATCCCCAGACCCACATGATGTGGCATCGGATCATGCCTTTGCTGGCGCCCCATTTCCAAATCGTATGCCCCGACCTTCGCGGTTACGGTGACAGCGAGAAACCTCATTCGGCTGGTGATCACAGTACCTATTCGAAACGGTCCATGGCTGCCGACATGGCCGAGTTGATGACCGAACTGGGCCATCAGCAGTTTCTGGTAGCCGGCCACGACCGCGGCGCCCGGGTGGTTCACAGAATGGCGCTGGATTATCCGGAGCGGGTCAGCCGGGCGTGTGTCATGGACATAGCCCCAACGCTTCACATGTTCAGTCACACGGATCAGCAGTTTGCCACCGGCTACTATCACTGGTTTTTTCTGATTCAGCCGGATGGGCTGCCGGAACGGATGATCGGTTACGATCCGGGCTATTACCTGACAGAGAAACTGAAGCGGTGGAGCGGCCCGGACGCGCAATTCGATCCAGACGCGGTGGCGGAGTATGTCAGGTGTTTCAGCGATCCGGCTGCGATTCACGCGTCCTGCGAAGATTATCGGGCAGCGGCCACCATCGATATGGAACACGATGAGCAGGACCGTCACCGCAAGATCCAGTGTCCCCTGCTGGTACTCTGGGGCAATCAGGGTTTTGTTCACCGCACCTATGACGTGCTCGCGGTCTGGGGCGACTATGCCCGGCACGTGGAAGGCCGGTCGCTGGACTGCGGGCACTTTCTGCCGGAGGAGGCGCCTGAGCCAGTGGCTGGGGCGTTGCTGGATTTTTTCGCATAGGGGTGTGAGTTGAACGAGTCCCTTGGTGGCGTCTGGCAGGGGCAGGTCACGCCGACTGGAATAGAGCCCAGCTCTGCATTCTGAGGTGAAATTCACCGGCCTGGCGTCCAGACACAAAAAGACTCACCGATGCCAGGTGCCGGATGTCCAGTGGTTCCGCATCCGTCACTGTCTTCCCCCGCCAGGTAGGGATGAAGTCACTGAAGGGAAGCCGGATACAACGCCATTGGTCCGTATCCGGTGTAAAGCTGTGCTGGTACACGATGCTGCGCCGATTGGTGCTGGTTCGAAGCCCGATCTTGTAGGTTTTACCATCGCCGCGAGCCAGCAGTTCAACACCGGTCCAGCCCGATGCATCCCGCGGTTGGGGCAAGTCCGCTTTGGCCGAGGCAAAGCCGCCGCCGTTATCTAACCGCACAGTGCCACAGAAATGGCCATAGCCTTCCTCAGAGCGGGCAACCTTGCCATCAGATTGCCCTCCCATAACTGGATCACCGAGGGATTCCCATTCCAGGTCGTTCTCCTGACCATCGAAAGCGACCAGTGTTGGGTCTTGGTTGGTACTTTGCCTTTGGTTCATTGGTTTACCTTCAACAAATTTGCACAGGCTGAAACTGGCATTTTGAATCACCGATCCCCGATGCAGTAGATACCTGATAGCGTTACACTAACTCGCCAAACATACGTTCATGAATAATATTCAGAGTGATTGTGGTGAGCCCGTGAACAACTACCTCCAGAAAATCCTCCGTGGCCAGCCCATCAATTATGAGGCTTTTTTAAAGAAGCTCCCGGAGCCGTTTCGGCGTCGCCATCGGGAAATGTTTGCCCCGGAAAAAGTGCAGGCTAATCGCTGGGTGGTCACCATTTTGGATGAAGCTGCTTTCTCTGCTTTGCAGAAGGTCGTGGCAGTCCCTGTCAGCCGTGTCGATGCGGCCAAAAAGGGCAACTCCCACCGCCATGGTACCGACGTGAGTTTTTTGCTGGCTTACCATCAAGGCCTGCCGTCCAGTCGCCCGGATGTCGTGGTCATTGGTGGCGATTCCGTGGATATCGGCTTTGAGCGCGCACCCTGTGTGCTGGTGGTGGAGAATGAACGCAATTTCTATTGTTATCGCGAAATGCTGACCTTTGCCAGTGAGCTGTTGGGCAGGCAACTGGATCTGGGAACATGCGATGTGGTTTTGGGCGGAGGCAATCGAATTACCCGGGCCGTCGTTCTTGAATGGCTGGGTGGTTACGACGACGTATTCTGTGCGTTTGATTGCGATGCGGGTGGACTCCAGATGTTCTCGACCGTCTCCGCTGCGCTTGGGACGACGGCTGAGTTTGTTCAGCCGACCAACTGGCAGCCCTGGCTGACTTGTTTCAATAAAATTCCGGACTCTACCGAAAGGTTTACAAAAGCCCTGTCGCTGGCCGAAGATCTGGGGTTCATGTCACTGGCACAGGCTTTCCGTGCGACCGGTAAATTTATGGAACAGGAAGTAATTCTGGATGAGTGATGCACAGGGTAGCCCAAGCACCTTTAATTTTGGCATTCGCCGGTTGATTCTGGTTGATTCAGCTGGCTTTTGTTACGTGGAAATTCCAGTAGGCAACCATAGCCTGATTTTGGGGCCGGGTAATCTGGGGAAATCCAGTCTGCTTAACTCTCTGCGCCTGTTTCTGTTGCCGGAGAACAACTTTAAAAATAGCCGCAAGAAATTCGCTTTCCGCAATGCCAGTGCCGGCAGCTTTTATACCAATGAAGAAAGCTATCAGCATTACTTTCCCGATCGTTTCAGTTTCCTGATTATGGAGGCTGAAAACCCAGCCGGTGTGCACTGTCAGATTCTGTACCGCGACAACGCCAGCCAGCTCAGTTATGGCCGCGCTTTTGTGCCGGTTAGTTACGATCAGCTTCGGCCTTTTTTCTGGGATGTCGACGATGAAGATGGCATCGGGCGGGCGGTGCCTGAGCTGTCATTCAGCAGGCTGGCGGATGCTTTGAAAAAGCTTTCCAAAGCGACCCGCTTTGTGAATGACCCGGCAAAGCTCAAAACCATGCTGTATAGCAGCGAGCTTATGAACGCCGATGTTGTGCGTTACTCAGTGCTGCCGCTGGGGGAATCTGACGAGCGCAGAGTGCAGTCCCTGCGCACCTTGATTCTTCTGCTGTTTGAGATGAAGGCCGACGATCAGGCCATGGCCAATGCGGTGGCCAGCATCATCGAGGCTGATAAAAAATTTGCCGACGACGCCTTTGATTTCAACATCGATGATTTTCTCAATCGCCACGAGCAACTAAAACAGCAGCAGGTTCAACTGAACCGGGTTGAAAAGGAACGGCCCCGGTTCGAGAAACTCAACGGCGAATACCTGGCGTATCAGAATCTGTTGCGAAGCCAGCACGATTTCGCCGCGTTCCGGGACGGCATGTTCAGCGCCCTGAAGGACATTGGCAGCCAACGCAAACACGCCGCTGAAGCCTATTCCGAGCAGAATGATGCGCTGCGATATCTGCAACAAACCCTTAAACAGCTCAATCAGGACGCAGACAGCCTGAAAGGAGAGATCCGTTCGGCGGAACGGCGCATCAAACAAGCCGAGCAGAATCAGAAAGACGGCGAGTTATTGGCCTCTCAGTACGGTGATTTTACGCTTCAGGAAATTGAAGACATCCAGAAGGAGGAGTTCGATCGCAAGAAAAATCACCTGGCCGCGCTAAAAAGTGCCGCACAGGCCGAAATCCGTTTGGAGCAGATCCAGAACGCCAGGCGCAAGCTGGAACAAAAACTCGACAGGCTCAATGAGCGCGAGAGCAATCAGCAATGGCAGCTCCAGAACCAACTGGATGAAGCCACAGCCGCTCCGCTGAGAGCGGTGGACCCGCGCATGATGATGGCCAGCCCCGGCCAGGCGTTGGATGCCGGCAGCAAGGATACCATCGAAGCGTTCGCCCGTTTGTTCGCGCCCAATGACCGGGGTTTTGACTGGTTTGATGCTGAATACCCGGCTCAGCCGGCCCGACCGGAGGATTTTGCCCGGCAGCGACAGGGCATAGAGGGCGAAATCAATGGTTTGGATAAGGAGCGGCGAGAGCTGGCCGACACCAACGATCGAGAGCAAGACAGACCTCGGCTGATTGAGCGCACGGAAAAGGAAATTCGCGCCATTGAGAAAGATCTGGAAACGCTGGTTCGTTATCCGCTGGCGGCAACCACATTGCGAGATGCCACTGAGGAAAAACAGGCGGCTGAGGAGCAACTGGCAAAACTGGAAGAACAAGCCGGCCTGGAGCAATCGAAGCAGGGCACGGTTCAGCAGAAAGCCGCAAGGCTCAAGGCCGACAAGGAGCGTATCGAAGAGCGCGAACGGGAACTGGTGGGCCTTAGCCGAAGTGTTGGCACGGTGGAACACCGCTTTCCACATCTGAAGGCCGTTCAAGTGGAGCAGCCGCTGGCGATTGAAGCGGTGTCTGTGGCCGTTTTCGACGACCTGCAGACCCAGCTGGATAGTCTGGAAACCGGTCGCCGTAACATCCTCGACAACCTGCGCCAGTTTGTTTATCAGGGCATTCATGAAGACAGCGACGGTGAACTGCAAAAAGACAGCCCGGCGATGTCTGTTATCCGCGAAACCTTTAAAAACCTGTCGGATCTGTTTGCGGGTATGACAGAGCGCTGGCAGGTGCTCCAAGAGCAGGTTGCGGTTCATAACGAAACCGTCGCCAGTTACCGTCAGGCATTGAAATCCAACCACGAGCATATTGCCCGTTTTGAAGATCAGCTAAATCGCGAGTTGAAGGGCGTCCGGATCAATGATCTGGTGGAAATCCGGGTGCAGATCCATACCGACCCGAAATTCCGCAATTTGGTGGAAGAGGCCAACAACATCAATCCCTATGGCAACGAGCTGCAATCCGATGCTTTTTATGACCGTTTACGGGTATTTGTGGCCGATTTCTTTGGTGAGCAGGGCGGCAGCACGCGCCTGACGATGGACGCGGTCATTACTGGCATTTCTTACAGCACCCGTAAGGAACACGCCGCCACTTTGGACAAGAAAGGTCAGTCCACTTCGACCACGGCCCTGATTAATCTGGAACTGGTGTACCGTCTGCTCAAGCGCGTGTTGTACCCCGGCGTAACGCTGTCGTTCCCCATGGTGCTGGACGAGATGGCCAGTGTGGACATCAGCCAGATGCCGTCACTGCTGGAGCGCCTTGGCAAGCAGGGCTTCAACCTGTTTTCCGCTGCTACCCACAGCGCCAGTTCCGAATTGATTTACCTGATCGGCCGCCATCTGGAGGTTGGGCAGATGCGCACGGCCCGCCCTTACAGCTCGCAGCGAACCCTTGTTTTCTGGGGCGGAGCGGAAGGCTTCACCAACGGCGAGCCTTTGAGCTACTGGGCAGATCAAACTCAGAACAGCCTGCTGGAACCAGCGGATGAGTAAACGCTTCAGCACGTTAGATACGACACGCCTGCTTTTCGATCACCCGAAAATCCTGTTTCGGTTGATTGAGCGAATGGATCGCAACGAAACCCGTTACATTCGGGAGAGCGATCTGGTGGCTGAAGTGATGGAGTACACCCGTAACCTTGGCAAGCCTGACCGGGAAAGAGTTCGGCTTGCCGTGAACACCGATAACCTGTTCCGAACGGGCCTGGTCATTGACATCATGAAGGACGAGGGCGAGCGCCGATTGGTGTTTCAGGACTCGTTAATCAACCTGATGCGGGCCTGTAATGCGTCCCTTTACCAGGAACTGACGGATGCCCGCCTGCGGGGTCATCTGGTGACCTTGCGGGATGTTCGCAACCGCCTGGAAACCAGCAGTTTCAGTGAAGCCGATTCGGACTACACGGAACTGCGGGATGATCTGAATGAACGGGTCAGCCAGCTGATTGGCCTGCTGCGCCAGAACGTGTTGCGCATGCAAACCATCAGCGCCCAACTGGCCGAGATGTCCGGTGACGCCAGCCGGGTGCCGGACAAATACCTGGCATTCCGCCAAAACCTGTTTGAGCAGATCGTCACTCTGTACGACCGCCACATCAAACCCACCATGATGTTTCTGAATCCTGATACGCGCTTGCCCGACGGCAGCAACCTGTTCGAAACTCTGGAAAGCATGGTGAGCCTGCTGGAAAAAAACGACGAGCAAAGCCTGGCGGATCAGCTTTTTCGTTCGTCCATCAGCCTGAATGCCCTGCATAAACCGATTCAGGCCGTCGCTCAGGAGGTTGAACACTTTCTGCGCAAAACCCGCCGGGGCATGGCCCAGTACAACGCCATGGAGCATTTTTACGGAAAATTGCGTTCGCTCAAGGACGATACCGAAACCCTGAGCCTGCGTCGGAAATGGTTGGAGGGTGGCGACTTCGCCCGACGTGTTGGTTTCCTGGTTGGCCTGCGAGCCCAACAGCGACCTAAACACTATGCGTTTGGTGAATCAGCCAGTTATTACCAGCTCTTGTTCAGCGAGTTGAATTTGCGTCTTGCGGACCTCATACGCACGGCTGAAGTACCGGTGCTGGAGGAAGTGGAGGGTAGTGGACGACACCCCCGTGTTGATGTTCAGCGCATCAACCAGCTCTATCAGTGGCTGGAAACCCTGGAGCTGCGACCAACCCAGGATCTGGTTCAGGAGCTGCATGGCCGATTGGAGAATTTCATCCCCGGTTACCGTTTCCCGGACCTGTTAGCCGCCCTGAACCGATTGGTCAACTCGCCCCCGAAAGGGATGCAGGTGATAACCACCAATCGTTTTCGCACCCTCAAACAGACTCCGGAAACAGAGCAATTCGTCTATCGCAAGCGACGCCTGCTAGACGACATTTCGAAAACTGAAACAGAGGCAGACAATGTCTGATTTCACTAACACGCCGGACGCGAGAGACGCTTCAAACAGCTTTGAGCAGATCCTTCCGGCCCACAGTGCCGCCATTTATCGGGAGTTTCAGACCGGGCGGATCATTGTAAGGGATATCTGGGACAGCAATCGGTCGGAGCTGCGTGCTAACCCGCTCTATAATGTTTTGTATAACCACCTCTCCCATTTCAGGATTCTGTATGAACACCTGGGCAGTGAGCTGGTATTCAATGAGATCGGTGCATTCTTCTTTCTAAAAGAAAGCAGTGACGACGAGAGCGAGGAGCACGACGAGAATGCCTTCCGCGTGCAGGTGGTACTGCTCCTTATCGGACGTTATTTCGCTCGCAGTGGTCGGGACCTGGACTACCTGGGCCGCCCCGATGCCGGCTTGAATGAACAAGACTTCAGTGCCATGGCTGGCGATGACGAGTATCAGGATATTCTCCGGGCGGCACGCTTCGAAAAAGGCCTGTCCGAAGCATTGGATTACCTGGATAAACGCAATTTGCTGTTTCGTTCGGGCGCAGGTCGGTGCTTTTTGAGTTCCGGCGGTCTCTATTTTCTGCAGGAGTTGGTTCGCGAGTACGAGCAGGGTTAGGCATCAGTTCCTGGACTGTGTGGGCTATAAATCTTTTAATCATCTCAAATTCTGCGATTTGTGCTCCGCAGATAGATGAAGTTCTCAATCGAGAACATGTTGAAGGCTATAAAAAAGTAACGTGGAGCAGCCCATTGTCGAATTTGCCGCATGGCGGGATGTTTGACTCCACCTTCAGTGGTAAGAGTCTTTGCTAGTGGTTTTAGACCAGAGTTTCACGCCAGCGCCATGTTTTGAACGGCGGCTTCGCCGTTGACGGGCTAAGGCGCCGGACAGGCAGATTAATCAGTCTGGCTTGGATGTGATCCGTTCTTTAAGGGTTTTAGGAACGGTTTCCTTCGGTGTCGCTTCGCAGGCATCGATGATCTCGCCCATTGGTTGATCGAACTGATCCATGCCAATGGTTGTTTCAGTGGTCCCGTTCTTCCCGTACTCGTAACCATGAATCCAGTAGACGATTTGGTTCTGATTTTGCGTATCGAGCGCAAGAAATTCTTCGCAGGTGACGTTTTCGATTTTTTTATCGGCCTTATCGGCGGCAACAGCGTTGCTAACAAAACCGAGAGAGCCCAACGCAACAGCGAATAGGGGCTATTCGGTGGCCCACATTCGGATGCAGTTGCCTCGCCGCTTTGCGGGTGTCGTGACCTATTTCCGCAAAAGCGTCGCGCATTGTCCGCACGGCTTCTGTGTTAGCCAGCGCACAGACTGGATTAATCGATACGATGAACATGGATGGTAGACTTGTTACTGGTCCGACGGAGCCCACCGCTGTTGATCAAAGTCTCGAAATTCCCCAGTTGGGCCAATTTCCGGTTTCGGGAGGCATGCTGTGATTACGAATGTAAAGCTCATCAGGAAGGAATCGATTGCCGAGAGCACCATGGCCTTTTATTTTGCCAAGCCAGCAGGGTTCGATTTTCGTGCCGGCCAATCCGTCGACTACACCTTATTGGATCCCCCGGAAACCGACGAGGAGGGTAACAAACGTACTTTCACGCTGATGCACGCGCCTTACGAGCCCGAACTGGTCGCGGCTATGCGGATGCGCGACACGGCGTTCAAGCGAACATGGAAGGATTTGCCGATCGGTACTGAAATCAAACTGGACGGGCCGTATGGCGACTTCACGCTGCACAATACGACATCCACTCCGGCGGTTTTTATCATCGGTGGTATCGGCGTGACGCCGGTGCGCAGCATGATTGCCCAAGCTACTCACGACAAAACAGCTCATCAGATCACGCTTTTGCATGCCAGCCGCACACCGGCTGAGCTGCCGCTCAAGGCCGACTTCGAGCGTTTGGCCAAAGACAATCCGAACTTCAGTTACATATCGGTTGCCTCCGACTCAGCACCAGATGACTGGCCCGGCGAGCGGGGTCGGATCGATGCGGAAATGGTGAAGAAATACGTGCCGGATCTGAACCGACCCATTTACTATTTGTCCGGCCCACCGGGCATGGTCAAAGCAATGCGTCAGCTGTTGGTCGATCTGCAAGTCAACGAGGACAGTATCCGTACCGAGGAGTTTTCCGGTTACTGATCCGGCAAAAGCGCTGTTCTGAAGGTGCCCTGGGCGCCGGTATTCAAGCCCCTGACCAGCCCGCAAGAATGGGAATATACACGATCAGTAGCAGCACAAGTATCAACCCCAGCAAGTAGGGAACGATCGCCCGTGTGATGCGTTCCAATGGCAGTTGCGTAATTGACGAGGCGACATAAAGATTGATCGCCACCGGTGGTGTGATCATGCCGATCGCCAGCCCCACTACGATGATCAGGCCAAAATGAATCGGATCGATGCCCAGTTGCAGCACGAGTGGCAGCAAGACAGGCGTCAGAATGATCAGGGCGCTGGCGGTTTCGATGAATACGCCGGTTAGCAGGATGACCCCTACCACCAGCAGCATGATCACGTAGGGATCGGTAGATATTGAAAGCACCGCCTGAGCAATGGCGGCAGGTACCTGCCAGCTGGCGAGCGTCCAGCTCAGCACCGCAGAGGTGGCGATCACCAGCATGATCACCGAGGTGGTAATCGCCGAGCGAATCAGGATGCGATACACATCGCCCAGCTTGAGATCGCGGTAAATGAACAGCGAAACAATTAAGGCGTAGTTCACCGCCACCACAGCGGCCTCACTGGGCGTAAAGATACCCGAAAATATGCCTCCCAGAATGATCACCGGTGTCATCAAGCCCCAACTGGCGCCTTTCAGCGTGCGCCAGATAGTGCTGAGGGAGAGCGGTGTACCTTTTGGGTACTGGCGCTTGTAGGCCTGGGTAATGGCAATCGCCATCAACCCCAACCCCATGGCCAGTCCCGGCAAAAAGCCGTTCAGGAACAGCTTGGATACGGATTGCTGGGCAATCACCGCATAAATGATCATGGGCACGGAAGGCGGAATCACCACCCCGATGGTTCCGCTTGCGGCAATCAGGCTGGCGGCTGACGCGGGGTCATAGCCCTTCTTACGCAATTCCGGCACAAGGCTTGCGCCTACCGCCGCGGTAGTGGCGGCCCCGGAGCCAGAAATTGCCGCGAAGAACATCCCCGCCATCACCGACACTACCGACAAGCCTCCGCGTAGAAAGCCGAACAGAGAATCGGCGAAGTTGACGAGCCTCTCGCTCACCTTGCCTTGCGCCATAAGGTCGCCGGCCAGGATGAACATGGGAATGGCCACCAGGGCAAACGAATTGATGCCCTGGAACATTTGCTGGGTGACCACCATCAAAGGCACGCCTGCCTGGCTCAGTGCAACCATGCTGCTGGCACCGATAGCCAAAGCTATAGGCACGCCTAGCAGCATGAACCCAAAAAACAGCCCGAACAGTAGTAACGTCATTGAGGAGGCTCCTCAACACGTTCGTCATCCAGCAGTAGCTCTAACAGATCAACCAAAGCGTACCAGCCCATCACGGCGGCACTAAGGGGAATCACGGCGTAAACGTAAGTCATGGAGAGCCGCAATGAGGCCGATTTTTGAAAGCTCTGGACTTGCATATAGCGATAGCCGATCACCACCAATGCCACCATGAAGGCGATCACCGTCAGGATAGTGACAGCGCGAGCGACATGCCGTAAACGCCCGGGCAGGGCGTCTACGGCAAAGGTTACGGCAATATGCCGGCCACGCTGAAAAGCCAGGGTGGCTGCCAAAAAAGTGATCCACACCAGCAGAAAGCGAGCGACTTCTTCGGTCCAGCCGACTGCGCTAAACAGCACCCGGGAAACGATCTGCAGGGTTATTACCCCGATCAGTGCCACCATGCCAGCAAAAACCACGGGCTGGACGATCGCATCCAGCCCCCGCTCAATTTGCTTTAACGGTTTCACCAGCGGATGGGTAATGTTGGGCACTTACTTGAGCGCCTCCTGAATGCGCGGTAGGTAATCACCGAACTTTTCGCCGTACTTTTCATATATCGGGGCAACGGCGGCCTGGAAGGCTTCCATATCCGGGGTGTCGTTGATCTGCATACCGGCTTCACGCAGTTCCGCCAGTTGTCCCGATTCCATCTCGGCGTTTACTTTACGCTCATACTCCGCGGCCTCTTGGGCGGCTTTAGCCAGCACATCCTGAGCCGCGTCCGGCAGTTTGTTCCAGGCTGGCATGCCCATCACGAAGATTGCCGGGGCATAGGTGTGCCGCGAGAGGGTCATATAATCCTGAGTTTCGTTCAGTTTGAATGAGTTGATTACGTTAACCGGATTTTCCTGCCCATCGATGGTGCCTTGTTGCATGGCGGTCAAAGCCTCCGTCCACGCCATCGGGATGGCATTGGCACCTAATTCACGGAAAGTATCCACATACACCGGATTTTCCATAACGCGAATGCGCAGGCCCTCCAGATCTTCCGGCGTGTTGATCGGGCGTTCGCTGTTCGTCAGGTTACGAAAGCCGCGTTCAGCATAGGCCAAGCCTTTCAGATTGACCTCGGAAAGCTTGTCGAGCAGTTCCTGACCGATGGGCCCGTCGAGTACTTTATAGGCGGCTTGCGGTGAAGGAAACAAAAATGGGAGCTCGAAAACCGCCATTTCCTCCACAAAATTGGCAACCGGGCCGTTAGTGATCACTCCCATGTCGACGGTGCCGATCTGCATGCCTTCCAGCAGGGTGCGCTCGTCGCCCAGCGAAGCGTTGGGATAAATCTCGATGCTCACCGCGCCCTCGGTGCGCTTTGCCACCAAATCCTGAAATTTGACGGCGGCAATCTGAAAGCCGTCCTGTTCGTTGACCACGTGCGCCAAGCGCAGAGTGACAGGATCCATATTGGTAAATTCGGACGCAAAAGCTGTACCGGCCAACGCCAGTGACATACCGAACGCCAGCGTATTCAGAGCGATTTTTTTCATTATAATTCTCCTTGATCTCGGGGGATAAGGCCATGATGCGTAGGAAAGAATGCACTAACGGGGCAAGAATGGTCAATGGGATTGACCGTTTCCCGGGGGGAGGTTTTTGCTATCCGACTTTATGGGTTCAAACGGATTTTTCTTTTAACTCGTCCAACATACTTAAAAGCAAATCAGTAACGCACTGATTTGCTTTTTTTGCTTCTGCTTTCCGGATTTTATCCATGACAGCCCGCGGATTGACTAACCATTAGCCGTTGACGTCAATGGAGTTGGCGCAGCGCTACAACCCGGGAAGCGGCCAAACCAGGCCGGAACCATCAGATCATTTCATTGCGTCTGATTTTTCCATACTGTTGTTCTTCATGCTGTCGTGCTTCATACCGTCTGCCTTCATGTCGTCCTTCATCATACCGTCCTTCATCATGTCGTCATGCATGGGCTTTTTGCCGTTGTCCATGGCCATACCATCATTTTTCATGCCCATGTTGTCTTTTGCCATGCCGTCGCTTTTCATGCTGTTGTGTTCCATCGACGATTTCGAACCGTCCTTCATCATGTCTTTGCCGTCATCCATACTGCCTGCCTGGGCGGCGCTTGCCGTGAAACCGAATACACACATTGCAGCGACTGTCGTGAGTTTGTTCATTGTTTTTTCTCCTGAGTGGTTTCGGCCTGCCCGATGAGCCGGCCTGTTAATAATACTGTGGGATGGCCATCACGTGGCAATCACAAGGTGTTAAAAAGTGTGTAGCGGAAACTTCACGATTCTGTAACGGAAAGCATTCGGCCGCCGTGACCTTCTGTTTAGGATTTTTTTATACATCAGTGATACCTCCGCGGGTGCTATTGGGTAGCATTCCATGTGATGAAGGGTTATCTGTTGAGTCAGGTGCCCTCGCTGACTAAGGCGCGAACAACGGAGCAAACAACATGCCGCGTTTGAAGGGACATCACCGCACGTTCTACAAGCACCGCCTGCCTATGCGTCTGGCCCACTGGGTCAGCGCCGTCTGCTTGTTCATTCTTTTATTGAGTGGGCTTCAGATTTTCAATGCTCATCCTTACCTTTACTGGGGCTCCGCTTCGGATTTTAATGCGCCCTGGTTAGCCATCGACGCTCGCAACACGGAACAGTCGGGTATTGAAGGTCAAGTCCGGCTTTACGGCCATAGCCTTGAGACCACCGGCGTACTTGGGCTCTCCGGCGGCGAAGGTGGCAATGCAGACCAACGGGCCTTTCCGTCATGGTTAACCATTCCCGGCGGGCGTTGGCTGTCCATGGGCCGAAGCTGGCATTTCTTTTTCGCCTGGCTATTGGTGATCAACGCTTCTGTGTTCCTGATCTGGGCGGCGTTCAGCGGCCACCTACGCCAGTTGGTACCCACTCGGGCTGACTGGCTCGGCTTTGGCGAGTCGGTGAAGGACCACCTCAGATTCAAGCATCCTACCGGTGAAGCCGCTACGCGCTACAACGTGTTGCAGAAGCTCGCCTACCTGTTTGTTATTTTTGGTCTTGGGTCGTTGATCGTGACCACTGGCCTTTGCATGTCTCCCCGCATGGACACCGTTATGAGTGATTTTCTGACCTTTTATGGAGGCCGGCAATCTGCCCGTAGCATTCACTTTCTGGCGGCTTCTGGCCTGGTGTTGTTCGTGGTGGTACACCTGTTTGAGGTCATTGTCACCGGGCCTCTGAATAATCTGAGGTCGATGATTACCGGCCATTATCGGTACCGCACTGACACCAATCACAAGGAGAAGCACGATGACTGATTTCACTCGGCGCAGTATTATCAAAGCTTTGGCGGGCACAGGGGGTTTGCTGACCCTTACGGGCTGCGACAGCTTGTCCCGCACCCCGTGGTTTACAGACATTCTGAGCAGTGGTGAAACCCTGAGTGATGTGGCACAGCATGCGATAACCCCAAGGAAAGGCATGGCCAGGGAGTTTGCCCGCGAAGACATTTCACCACAATTCCGCCAGAACGGCAGTACCAATCCCCAGACGTCTGAATACCGTAAGCTCGCCGCCAACAACTTCAAGGACTATGTTTTAAAAGTGGGCGGGCGAGTGAAAAACCCGATGAATCTCGATATGGCAGCCATTCGAGCCTTGCCATCCCGCACCCAGATTACCCGGCACGATTGCGTTGAAGGCTGGAGCGCAATTGGTGAGTGGACGGGCGCGCGCCTGAACGCTTTATTGAAACAAGTGCAGCCGCTGCCCGGCGCACGGTACCTGGTGTTCCACTGCGCCGATGAATACGGGTCTTCCCAAAGCCGGTATTACGAAAGCATCGATATGGAAGACGCAGAGCACCCCCAAACCCTGCTTGCCTACGATCTGAACGGTGAAGCCCTGCCCATCGGCAATGGCGCGCCGCTTCGGCTGCGAGTAGAACGGCAGCTCGGCTATAAAATGGCCAAGTACATAATGTCTATTGAAGTGGTAGACAGCTTTGACAACATTGGTGGGGGCAACGGCGGGTTCTGGGAAGATCGAGGCTATGCCTGGTACGCGGGAATATAAGGGAAATAACGGAGTCGAGGGAGCCGCTATTCGGTGGCTCAATGTCTTGGGAGGGTCTACTCTCAATAGTGTCAGTGTCAGCATACGCGGTTCGATTCTCGAACCCGCAGTCCGTTATGAGTTGTCGATGTTGAGCGATCTGTTTACCTAATGAGGTAAGTGTATGAGTTCACGTTGCACATGATTAGCGCAAGCACGCAAACCCCCGTAACCTGCCTGTTATCTAACGGTCGTTATCACACAATGATTACCAACGCGGGCGGCGGGTACAGTCGCCAGCGGGACGTTGCGTTAACGCGTTGGCAAGAAGACTTTACCCGCGATAACTGGGGCACGTTTATATATGTCCGGGATTTAGCCACAGAAGATTTCTGGTCAACGGCTTTTCAGCCAACGCTCAAGCCTGCCGCAAATTATCACGCGTCCTTCGCAGGTGGAAAAGCAACTCTGGACAGCAATGTCTGTGACGTATCCACTCGCACTGAGGTGGTTGTTGCCCCGGAAGACGACGTGGAATTACGCCGGGTAACCATCGTTAATGGCGCCCACAATCAAAGGCAGCTTGATCTCACGAGTTACGCCGAAGTTGTTCTGGATGCCCCCGCCGTTGACGACGCCCATCCCGCTTTCAGCAAGCTTTTTGTGCAAACCGAAATAATGGAAAACGCCCAGGTTATTCTTTGCCACCGCCGCGGCCACACTAAGCGGCCGTGGCTGTTCCATGGTTTTTTTGCAGACGGTGCGATGGCATCCGGAATGTCGTACGAGACAGACCGCGCCCGCTTTATCGGCCGGGGTGCTACAACGGCGAACCCGCAAGCGATGACCCATCCGGCGCCCTTGTCGGCAACCCAGGGATCAGTGCTTGATCCGATCGTTTCCATTCGCAGTCAGGTCAATCTTGACCCAGAGCAATCCGCCGTCGTTACGTATCTGTTTGGCGCCGCCGAAAGCCGCGAAGCCTGCTTGAGTTTGCTGAAGAAATATCAGAATCGCGCGGCCATCGAACGTTGTTTTCATCAAGCCAGCCAACGATTTGAGTCTTATTTAAAGACGTTCGAACTCACTGAGCGCGACGCTGCTGTTTTTGATCGCCTTGCCGGATCTGTCATTTATAGCCATTCCGACTTGCGGGCTGATCCCGCCGTGATCTTAAAAAATCAGCGGGATCAATCAGGTTTGTGGGGCTTTTCAATTTCGGGTGATCTGCCGATCGTTTTGCTGGAACTGGGTCCAGCGTCGAAGCTGGAATTGACCCGCCAGTTGATTCTGGCCCATGCCTACTGGCGTTCCAGGGGATTAGCGGTAGACATGGTAATTTGTAATCAGGAGGGCGCAGCGGCTGAACAATCCATTGAGGATGAGGTAGTAAAACTGGTTGTCGCAAGCAATCAGGAGGATGTGCTTGATAAGCCTGGCGGTGTGTTCGTGCGCTTGCAAAGCGATCTGGCACCGGAGGACCGTGTTCTGTTCAAATCTGTGGCCAAGATTGTGTTGCACGATTCTGGCCAAACCCTTGATGAGCAAATGGCGGCGCAGGCTTCAGCGTCTGGCTCTGTTGAACAGAGAGCTCCGTTGGCCGATCAAGAGGAGGAGGAAAGCGCTTCATCCTCGACCACAGACACCCAACAGCATTCTGACCTTCTCTTTAATAACGGCCTGGGGGGCTTTTCAGCCGACGGCCGGGAGTATGTCATAACGCTTGAACCGGGCCAGACAACGCCCGCGCCCTGGGTCAACATATTGGCAAACCCCGTGTTTGGGACACTGGTGTCGGAAAGTGGGTGCGCCAACACGTGGAGTGAAAATTCCCAGGCATTTTTATTAACCCCCTGGTGCAACGACCCGGTGAGTGATTCGACGGGCGAAGCATTCTACCTGCGCGATGAAGAAACGGGGCAGTTCTGGTCTCCGTCACCCTGGCCGGTGCGGGGCACCGGAACCTATGGTTGTCGCCATGGTTTTGGTTACAGCGTATTCACGCACATACAGGATAATATTGAATCCGAATTGTGGATTTACGTTGCCCGCGACGCAGCCATCAAATTTGCGGTGTTGAAAATCGCCAATCACTCCGGCCGCAGTCGGCGCTTGTCGGCCACCGGTTATGTGGAATGGGTGTTGGGGGACCTGCGAGCCAAAACGATGGCTCAGGTAAGCACCCGGTTTGACGCGGATAGCGGCGCGTTGGTTGCGTGCAACCCTTACAGTATGGATTTTGGCGATCGGCTTGCTTTTTTTGCGGTCGATGGCGGTGGCGATAGCGACAGCAACCAGTCGGTGACGGGCGACCGCACGGAATTTCTGGGGCGCAATGGCTCACACATTAACCCGGCTGCCATGGCTCAACCGCGACTTGCGGGCAACACAGGAGCGGCGCTCGATCCGTGCGCTGCGATTCGTGTCCCGTTCGATCTGAAAGACGGGCAACAAAAAGACATAGTGTTCAAGCTGGGCGCGGCCCGTGACGACATCGAAATACGTGCCTTGCTGCAACGCTTTGAAGGCGCAGCTGAGGCCAGCAAAGAACTTGCGAACGTCACGAAATACTGGGGCCAGGCGCTTGGTGCAGTACACGTCGAAACGCCAGACAAAGCCTTGAACACCCTGGCAAATGGCTGGCTGGTCTATCAGGTTATGGCCAGCCGTTTGTGGGCGCGCACCGCGTTCTATCAAGCGTCGGGCGCGTTTGGTTTTCGCGACCAACTGCAAGATGTCATGGCTTTGGTGCATACCGAGCCAGGTTTGGTGCGCGCCCACATAGTGCTGAGCGCCTCGCGCCAATACCCCGAAGGCGATGTGCAACATTGGTGGCATCCGCCTTTGGGCCGCGGGGTGCGAACCCGTTGCTCCGATGACTATTTATGGCTGGTACTTGCAACCTGCCGTTATGTTTCAACAACCGGTGATGCCGGCATTCTGGACGAACACATTCATTTCCTGAAAGGCCGCCCGCTTGATCCGGATGAAGAGTCTTACTACGAACTTCCCGAAGAATCCCCCGAGGTTGCAACCCTCTACGAACACTGTGTACGGGCGGTTTCCCACGGATTGGGTTTTGGCGCTCATGGGTTGCCCCTCATGGGAACCGGCGACTGGAACGATGGCATGAACAAGGTCGGCGCGAAGGGAAAAGGAGAAAGCATCTGGCTGGGGTTCTTTTTACACGAAGCCATAAAACAGTTCATGGAGTTGGCTCGGGCAAGGCACGATGAGGAATTTGTCGCACGCGGCGAAAAGGAATCGGCGGCGCTCCGGCTGAACCTTGAAAAACACGGTTGGGATGGCGCCTGGTTCCACCGGGCGTACTTTGACGATGGGTCGGTTTTGGGCACCGCCAAAGATGAAGAATGCCAAATCGATTCGATTGCGCAAAGCTGGTCTGTGCTTTCTGGCGCCGCATCGAAAGAGCGCATGCACATGGCCATGGAGGCGGTTGATGAACGCCTGGTTCAGTCTGAGGATGCGGTGATCAAACTGCTGGCACCGCCGTTTGACGTGTTCGAGCCAGACCCGGGATACATCCAGGCTTACGTTCCGGGTGTCAGGGAAAATGGCGGGCAGTACACCCACGCTGCCGTGTGGTCTGTTATGGCCTTCGCGGCTTTGCACGACACTGAGCGCACCGGCAAATTGTTAGCGATGCTGAATCCGATTCGCCACGCATCGAGCCCCGAGGCAACCGCTTTGTATAAGACAGAACCCTATGTTCTGGCTTCGGATGTTTACGCTTTGGCGCCCCACGCGGGCCGGGGCGGCTGGACATGGTATTCCGGGTCGGCGGGCTGGATGTACCGGCTAATCGTGGAGTCTGTTCTGGGCATTCAGCGGCGCGCCAATACACTGAGTATCGAGCCCTGCATTCCCGCTGACTGGGCGTCTTACACCTTGAATTATCGTTTTGGTGAGTCTCTTTATGTGATTGAGGTGCAACAGCATTCAACCACAGACGCGACGCCAAGCTTACTGCTTGACGACGTGGTGCAAGACGGCCCGTTTATTGCGCTCGTGGATGACGGATTGACGCATCGTGTGGATGTGCACATCGTTTCTGAAGAGCGTTAACCGACACTGATATTGTTCTAGACTGGCGTTGGCCGCGCCGGAAATACGTTTTAAAAGGAGAACAACCATGCAAATGGGGATGATCGGATTGGGGCGCATGGGTTCAAATATGGTGCGGCGGATGCTATTGCGCGATGTTGATTGCGTGGTCTACGACACGCACCCGGATGCCGCGCAACCGTTGGTCGAGAAGGGCGCTTTGGCAGCGGCTTCTTTGGAAGAGCTGGTCACCAAACTGCCGAAACCGCGCGTTGTCTGGATGATGGTGCCCGCAAGTGTCGTGGACAAGGTCCTCGAAACATTGGTTCCCTTACTTGAACCCGACGATATTGTCATTGACGGCGGGAACTCCATCTATCATGACGACGTACGTCGCGCCGCTGAACTGAAAGAAAAGAAACTCCATTACCTGGATGTGGGTACCAGTGGCGGCACGTCTGGCTTTGATCGCGGCTATTGTCTGATGATCGGTGGCGAGGCCGACATCGTTGAGCATCTGGATCCGGTTTTCGCGGCGCTGGCGCCCGGCGTTGAGGCTGCCGAGCGCACGGTGGGTTGCGAGGGCGAGCCTTCACGGGCTGAACAGGGCTACTTGCATTGCGGGTCTCACGGCGCCGGCCATTTCGTGAAAATGGTTCACAACGGCATCGAGTACAGCATGATGGCCTCGTATGCCGAAGGCCTGAATATTCTGCACAACGCCAATGCGGGCAAACGAGAGCGTGACTCTGATGCCGAAACATCGCCTATGCAGCACCCCGAACTGTATGAATACGATTTCGATCTGCCCGAGGTTGCCGAGGTGTGGCGACGCGGCAGCGTTATTGGCTCGTGGTTGCTGGATTTAACGGCGCATGCACTGCAAGGGAATGCGGATCTGGATAACTACGCCGGTCGGGTGTCAGATTCCGGCGAAGGTCGTTGGACCGTCTCCGCCGCCATTGACGTAGGTGTGCCGGCACCTGTTATCAGCGCGGCCTTGTTCGCGCGGTTTTCGTCGCGGGGCAACAGCGATTTCGCCAACCGGGTGCTTTCTGCCATGAGAAAAGAGTTTGGCGGTCACGATGAAAAAAAGGAGGGCGCGTGAGATGACTGACGCCCCCGATGAAAAGCTGGCGTCTGACGCACTGGTTGTATTTGGCATGACCGGCGACCTGGTGTACAAAAAGGTTTTTCCCGCGCTTTACCAAATGGTTAAGCGCGACGGCTTTGACGTACCGGTGGTTGGGGTGGCGTCCACGCCCATGACCAAGGCACAGCTGCGTAAACGAATAACCGACAGTGTCAAAAGTTCAGGAAAGGTCGACGACCAGCCGGCGTTGGAAAAACTGCTCGCGCTGGTTTGTTACGTAGATGGCGATTACAAAAAGCCGGATACGTTCAGCAAGCTTAAAAAAGCGTTGGACGGCGCTGCACGGCCAACCTTCTATTTGGCCATTCCCCCTTCTCTTTTTGGCACCGTGATCAACGCGCTGGATACCGCAAAGTTGGCGGTCGCCGCGAGAGTCGTTGTTGAAAAGCCGTTCGGTCGCGATTTGGCATCGGCCAGGGCGCTTAACAAACAAGCACAATCGGTGTTCGCGAACGACGCAATTTATCGGATTGATCACTTCCTGGGGAAGGAAGCGATCATGAATATTCTGTATTTTCGCTTTGCCAATTCTTTTCTGGAGCCCATTTGGAACCGGAACTGCGTGTCCAGTGTGCAAATTACTCTTTCCGAATCGTTTGGCATTGGGGAACGCGGCGGTTTTTACGAAACGGCGGGATGTTTACGCGACGTCATTCAAAACCATCTGTTCCAGATTGTCGCCTTGCTTGCCATGGAACCGCCGGCTCATCGCGGTTTTCGTGCGGTGCACACCGAAAAGGCCAAAGTGTTTGAAGCGATGCGACCTTTGGAACCTGACGACCTGGTGCGAGGCCAATATCGCGATTACCGCAGCGAGCCACGGGTAGCGAAAAACTCAGATGTTGAAACGTTCTGTGCCTTGAAGCTTTTTATCGATTCGTGGCGCTGGGAAGGTGTGCCCTGGTATTTGCGTTCGGGCAAATGCCTGCCGAACACCGTGGCGGAGATACTGGTTCAATTAAAACCACCGCCGGCAAAGCTATTTGCCGATTCTCATCCCGACACCGGTCGCGCCAATTACGTTCGATTTCGACTGTCCCCCAGCTCTGCCGTGGCCTTGGCGGCGCGGGTGAAGCGTTCAGGTAAGGAATTTATTGGCGATCAGCGTGAACTGGTTTTAACGGATGACGATCTTCAGGAAGATAATCCCTATGAACGGTTGTTGTCAGATGCCATTGCCGGCGATCGATCGTTATTCACCAGCGAACACGCGGTGGAGGCGGCTTGGGCGGTTGTTGACCCGGTCTTGGCCCATCACCACAAAGTGATTCCCTATGACGCCGGAAGTTGGGGCCCCAAGGAGGCCGATGAGCTTATTGCGCCTAGCGGAAAGTGGCACAACCCGACGTTGAAGCCGGAGACATCATGAGCGCCTCCGACGAGCTTGTTTTTTTACTCGACGTAGACAACACGCTGCTGGATAACGATCGGGTTACCGCGGATCTTCGTCAGCACCTGATTGAGGAGTTCGGTGAACAATGCGCAAAACGGTACTGGGTTCTGTTTGAGGCCCTGCGCGCAGAGTTGGGCTATGCCGATTATCTGGGGGCCTTGCAGCGGTATCGTGAGGATGTAATGAACGATCCCCGTTTGCTGCAAATGTCGTCGTTCTTGTTGGAGTACCCATTTGCTGACCGCCTGTATCCTTCCGTGCTGGAGGTGCTGGCTTACCTCGAACAGCACGGCCGCACGGTTATTTTGTCGGATGGTGACGTGGTCTTCCAGCCCCGAAAAATTCAACGGTCGGGCTTATGGAACGCGGTCGATGGGCGTGTTCTGGTGTACATACATAAAGAAAAAACGATGGATAAGATAATCGCCCGTTACCCGGCCAAACACTATGTAATGGTCGACGACAAGCTGCGTATTCTAGCCGCCATGAAGTCTGTTCTGGGCGATCGCCTTACAACCGTCTTTCCTCGACAGGGGCACTACGCGCTCAATCCCGACAATACTCAATCCTATCCCGCTGCTGACATTACGATTGAACACATAGGTGATTTGGTTAACACGGACATCTCGTTATTGACCAGATCTGCCTCAGCCGGCGCGCACTCATAAGGAGTACCCGTAATGAATCCGACACGTGAGCTTCAGGCAACAGGCCAGAGTCTCTGGCTCGACAATATTACTCGCGGGCTTTTAAACGATGGCGTTTTGGCCAACTACATCAAGGATCTGAGCGTTACCGGATTGACGTCAAACCCGACAATATTTCAAAAGGCGATAGCGGGCACGGATCTTTACGATAGCGCTATCGATCAAAAAACGCGGGATGGAAAAACCGGCGAAGCCTTATTTTTTGAACTGGCTATCGAAGATTTGCGGCGCGCCGCGGACCTGTTCCGCCCGGTTCATGATGCCACCGAGGGCGTCGATGGCTGGGTGTCGCTGGAAGTCTCGCCGTTGTTGGCGTCCGACACGACGAAAACCATAAAAGCCGCCGCAGACTTGCATGCACGGGCCGACCGACCCAATTTATTTATCAAGATACCGGGAACGCACGCGGGGCTGGCGGCGATTGAAGAGTCAATTTTCAACGGCGTGCCCGTGAACGTGACGTTGCTGTTTTCCAGAGAACACTATTCCGCAGCCGCCAACGCGTATATGAAGGGTGTTGAGCGCCGGTTGGCCGCTGGACTGGACCCCAAGGTTCGGTCTGTCGCGTCGTTGTTTGTCAGCCGTTGGGACGCGGCCGTGCAAGACGAGGTTGCGCCCAACCTGCAAAATCGTCTGGGCATCGCCATTGCTCAAAGCACCTATAAAGCCTATCGGGAATTACTGGCCTCGCCCCGTTGGCAAGCGTTGGCAGATGCCGGTGCGGTGCCGCAAAGGCTGCTTTGGGCCAGCACCGGCACTAAAGACCCAGAGGCGTCGGATACGCTTTACCTGCAGGCGCTTGCCGCCCCCGACACCATCAATACCATTCCCGGTAAAACCTTGTTGGCGTTTGCCGATCACGGGCAGGTGAGGGGGGTGCTTTCTGACGATGGCGATGATTACCAATCCGTGCTTGATCAGTTCGAAGACGCGGGCATTGACCGAGACGCACTGGCGGCTCGGCTTCAGGTTGAAGGCGCGAAATCGTTTGAGGATTCCTGGAACGGTTTGCTCGAGCGCATAGCGTCAAAAAGCGGAGCTTGAAAAGAACCAGTGCAGCGGGAGTTCGGCCATGACGACATTCACGGGTGCAGGCGATCAACCAGACTCAGGATTGACGAGCCTTCCCGCCTACAAAGCACTGCAAGCGCATTATGAGTCAGTTCGTGATCTACACCTGCGTGACATGTTTGCTCAGGATCCCGAGCGGGGCGAACGTTTCGCCGCCGAAGCCGCAGGTGTTTATCTCGATTACTCGAAAAACAGAATTACCAACGGCACCATTCCGCTGTTGATCAGACTGGCCGAGCAGTGTGGCTTGCGTGACCATATTGAAGCGATGTTCACCGGCAAAGAAATCAATCGGTCCGAGCGGCGTTCCGTTTTGCACATAGCACTGCGCGCGCCTGCAGGTGAGCAGATCGTTGTGGATGGCGAGGATGTTGTGCCTGAAGTGCACAAGGTGCTTGAGCGCATGGCGCAATTTTCTGAAGCGGTGCGCAGCGGTCAATGGCTTGGGTACACCGGAAACCCCATTAAAACGGTGATTAACATCGGTATAGGTGGCTCGGCGCTCGGGCCCGTTATGGCCTATAACGCACTCAAATACTATTCTCACAACGACAGTCACCGCGATCTTGCCTTTCACTTCGTGTCGAATATGGACCCAACCGATTTTGTGGAGGCAACCCGGGGACTTCACCCGGAAGAAACCCTGTTTATTATTTGCTCAAAAACGTTCGGTACCCTGGAAACCCTTACCAACGCCCACGCGGCGCGCGCCTGGTGTTTGCGCGCATTAGGCAATGAAGACGCGCTTAAACGGCATTTCGTTGCTGTTTCCACGAATGCCGAAGACGTGGCGAAATTTGGTATTGATACCGCCAACATGTTCGGTTTCTGGGATTGGGTGGGCGGGCGTTATTCGATCGACTCGGCGATTGGGTTGTCGACGATGATCGCCGTGGGCCCTCACAGGTTTAGGGAGATGCTATCGGGCTTTCATGCCATGGATGAGCATTTTCGTCATGCGCCTTTCGAGGAAAATCTGCCCGTTTTAATGGGCTTGTTGGCGGTGTGGAATACCAATTTTCTCGACGCGTCCATGGTGGCCGTTTTGCCCTACGCCGAATATCTGAATCGCTTCCCCGCGTATTTGCAGCAGTTAACCATGGAGAGTAACGGCAAACACGTTACCCAGGATGGCCACCCGGTGGATTATCAAACCGGGCCTGTTTACTGGGGCGAACCCGGTACCAACGGCCAGCATTCGTTTTACCAGTTGATTCATCAGGGCACACATTTGATTCCGTGTGACTTTATCGGATTTTGCCAGTCGTTAAACCCGTTGACCAATCAACACGATGAACTGATGGCGAACTTGTTCGCCCAGACCGAAGCACTGGCGTTCGGCAAAACCTACGAGCAGGTTATCGCAGAAGATATACCCCAGTGGCAGGCTCCCCATCGTGTGTTCGAGGGGAATCGTCCGAGCAACGTGATTTTGTTGGAACGCCTCACGCCTTACGCACTGGGATCGTTGATTGCTCTTTACGAACACAGCGTATTTACCCAAGGCGCGATCTGGCAGATCGACTCATTCGATCAGTGGGGCGTTGAGCTGGGTAAAGTGCTGGCGAGCCTCACGGCGCCCGAACTGGAAAGCGAGAGCGAGCCACCGTTAAACCATGACAGCTCCACCAATACGCTGATCCGGCGTTACCGCAAACTTAGCCGCCAGCCTCGCGGCCTATCTGAGGATAGCGCCGCCGGTTCTGATTCCGAGGTTCCATCATGACCAACCGCACAGAAATGGATCAGCTTTGTATCAACACTCTGCGCACTTTGTCCATCGACATGGTCCAGAAGGCTAATTCAGGCCACCCGGGCACACCCATGGGCGCTGCCCCCACCCTTTACTGTTTGTGGCAGAGGTTTCTGCGCTTTGATCCGGATCAGCCGGATTGGCCCAATCGCGACCGGTTCGTGCTTTCGGTCGGCCATGCCTGTGCGTTGCTCTACAGTATGTTGTATCTGTGCGACGTGAAGGCAACTCGCCCTGATCGCGATCCGCCGGGCCCCGGTGCCATAACGCTTGAGGATTTGAAACGTTTTCGGCAAGCCGACAGCCGATGCTCCGGCCACCCGGAATATGGCCTTGCCTCAGGCGTTGAAACGACCACCGGCCCGCTCGGGCAGGGTGTCGCCACAAGTGTCGGTATGGCCATTGCCGAGCGCTGGCTGGCGGCCACTTACAATCGCCCCGATTACACTGTGTTTGATTACAACGTTTACGCGCTCTGCGGAGACGGCGACATGA
>NZ_DRGY01000145.1 GCF_011049865.1 Marinobacter antarcticus
GTTTCAGATGCTGACCGGAGTTTCGCGTCGACTCACCTGAGGGAGGATCGTAAAAATCTCATTATCAGCCCCTGCGCAAGCCATGTGCTTCGCAACTGGTCAGTGGAGCGCTACGCGCAACTGGCTGACTATGCCGCCAGCCACCATGGAATGAACGTCATTCTGGTTGGTAGCCCCGCGGCTTTCGAAACCGATTTTTGCAATGCGATTTCGGATCAAATGCTGCAACCTGTCACCAATATCTGCGGCAAGGATACCCTCAAACAGTTGACGGCTTTGATGGCGGCCGCTGATCTCGTCGTTGCGCCAGACACCGGACCTGCGCACATTGCCAGCGCCATGGGCACCGATGTTTTGGGTCTTTATGCCGCGAGTAACCCGGATCGGTCCGGCCCTTACAACTCTCTGCCCTGGTGTATTAACCATTATGATGAAGCATTGGAAATACATACCGGTAAGAGCGTTGCATCGGCCCGCTGGGGAGCAAAAGCAGAGTTTGAAGGCGCTATGGATTTGATTGAGGTGGACGAAGTCTGCGCGAAGCTTGATGCATGGGTCGCGCAACGAACGGGAGAACTCTCCAATGTCTAGCTCTCCAATGGTTAAGGCCCCGTTCTTATCAAAGCCTGCATCCTGGCTGTTTCAAAAAAGTCATGGCGAAAAACTGTTCGTTGCCGCTCTGGCGATCTATATCTTTTCCTATCTTCCCGCTCTTGCAGCGTATCGTGACGCAGAGAGCGTCATGATTCTGGTTTTTCTGTGGCTGGTTTTTGTTGCAGGCAGAAAAACCGGGTTGCGATCCCGCGTACTCCATGACCCTCTGTTCCTGACGTGCGTCGCGATGCTGGTTTTCCTGATTCTGGCAAGGCTTTGGTACACCTACAGTTTGCCGCCAGGGATTGATCCGGAAATTCGTGAAACCCGATATTTTTTGAAGCCGATAATGGCGTTTCTGGTTGCTCTTGGCCTGGGGGTTATTGCACGCCCTTATCGTTGGGCCCTTATGTTTTTGAGCATACTCGGGCTTGCCGTTTACTTGCTAACGACCGTTGGGACCCACTATTGGAGCAATGCTCTGGCAGGCAGGCGGACAGACTTTGGTATCCACAATGCGCAGCACACCGCCATGTTCTTTGGCGCGGCCCTGATCGGCATCGTCTGTTTTATGGCCAGGACCGTCAACGCCAGCTCATCCCGTTGGCGACTTGCGACTATGCCTGCTGTTGTTCTAACGTTCGCCGTAGTGGCCTTCGGATTTACCGCCACCGAGACTCGCGCAGCCTGGCTCGGTCTTTTCATGGCCGGCACTATTGGCCTGGTGACGACCGCCAGCCTGATGTGGATAAGCAGAAAAAAAATCTATAAAGAACGGACCAGCAAAGCCATCGTTGTTCTCGCACTCCTACTCATGTTTGGTACGTTGCTTGCCGGACTGAACACCTCAGAACGGTTCAAAGATCCTTTTAACCATCAAACTCTTACTTTGGAACAATACTTCGCTATTCCGGATTACAACTCCGACCCGCGCACCAGCCGCGGTGTTCGGCTACTTTCCTGGCGAGTGGCGCTGGAATGGCTGAAAGAGCGTCCGCTAGTGGGCTGGGGACCGGGCAGTGCCGAAGACCTGATCGACCACTCCGATTTTTTTTCCGATTGGTTCAAGAAAAACTTCGGTCACATGCACGATTCATTCGTTGAAAGCCTTGTGGCCAATGGGCTGCTTGGATCGGCTATTCAGTTGGCCATGATAATCTGGCTGGGCGTCGCGACTTTTATCGCCCATCGAAAAGGCCGAATGCCCGACGATGTATTCGTTTTTGCCCTCAGTTTTTTCGGATTCTGGGTGGCCATTAATCTTTTCGAGTCATACATCCTGTACACCACAGGGCACTATATCAATGCCGTCGTGGGAGGATTTATTTACTCATTTTATCTTCAGTCGCACGATGAGGACGTAAACCAATGACCCGCCGAATCCATGTTGCGGCCTGTTGTGATGAAAACTATGTCCCCTATGTTGCCGTGATGATGCTATCGGCGCTGTCCTCAACGGCGGGAACACCGATTACGTTTCATCTGATTAACTGCAGCATTTCTCCACAAAGCATTCGCAAACTCCAGGATCTCATCGACCGGCACAACGGCCAACTCGAGATTTACCAACCCGATGACCAACTCTACCTGGGTCTGCCAACCCTGCGGTATGGGGAAGCCGTTTACCAACGCATCAATTTGCCCGAGTACATACCCCTAGACATTAACCGGATACTCTATATAGACGCCGACACGCTGGTACTGGGAAACCTGGACGAGTTATGGCAACTGGACCTGAAAAATCATCTCGCTGCAGCCGTTGAGAATCTGTCACCAAGAGCCTGCAAGGATATCGGTTTTCCTCGCGCTGAATACTTTAACTCTGGTGTTCTGCTGATTGATCTTGAAGGCTGGAGACGAGAGGGAATTCATCATCAGGTTACCGATTATGCGCGGGAGAATGCACACAAGCTGCAGTATGTAGATCAGTGCAGTCTGAATGCGGTGCTCCGGGGGCGCTGGCTGCGGCTAATGCCCGACTGGAATCAGCAGTCCGATATTTACAAAGTCGTAAAGAAATATCACGAAGGGAGCTCCTACACGCAGCAGAGCATGGAAGACGCGATTCTGGACCCAAAAATCGTGCATTTCACCGGCAAAAAGAAGCCCTGGAAAGTCTACTGTTTTCACCCTTTTAAAGCGCAGTATAAGAGGCTTCTCGAAACCACACCCTGGGCAGATCTTCCCCCGCCAGATGCCGCGTTCAGGGTTTACCTGAGGTACTTTTTCGCCTTGAGACAACGCTGGAAGTCCCACAAGCGACTATCAGCCATCAAAAAATTTCAACGGAGTAAGCCGCGCCATGACACCTGAACAACTCCGAAGCCTGCCTCCCAACGCCGTTGGCATTGTTGCAAGCTCTGACGACAATTATGCCCCCCACCTGACCGTCCTGTTCTATTCATTGCTGGCAAACTGCTCAGCACCAGAGCGTGTCTCGCTGTTTTGCCTGGACGGTGGAATCTCCGACGAAAACAAAGCGCGGATGAACCAGGAAGTTAAGACACTGGGCGGTTCTGGTGTGGATTTCGTCTCGTTCAACAGTGATCGATACGACAACCTGCCGACAATCAAACACATAACGTCATCGGCTTATTATCGAATCTCCATTCCGGAAATATTCGATGACTCCGTGCATAAATTGATCTATCTGGACTGCGATATGATCGTCAAAGGCGACATCATCGAGTTGTGGGATACTGACATCGCTGATTTCCATATTGGCGCTGTCGAAAACCTGTCGGGCCACACTTATAAAAAACTGGGAATTCCCCAAAACCAGTATTTCAATTCCGGCATGCTGTTGATCAACCTGGATCTTTGGCGGCGCGATGGAATACCGGAAAAAGTATTCAGATTCAAAAAAGAGAATCCTGACAAAATAAGCACCAACGATCAGTGCGCGCTCAACGGTGTACTGCACGATAAATGGAAACACCTGCATCTTAAGTGGAATCAGCAAACCGGGCTGTATCGGCCCAGCGAGCAAACGGCTGCTTTCTCCCCAAGCGAGATCGAAGAAGCAACTCTCTCGCCCGGAATCATCCATTACATCGGCTGGGATAAGCCTTGGAGAAAAGTACGCTTCCACCCGTTGGCGAATGAGTATGACCGTTTTGCCGACAGGCTCGAGACATCACCGCGAATAAAGCCGGGGTTTGGCGATTACTTGCAGGCGTATGCGTCTGTATCCCGGCTGAAGAAGTTACGGCGGCAACTGAAGTGGCAGGCCTGGTACAAAGAAAAAGGTTACGACCTGTACCGTTAACATCACATCGAATGAGCGATACTCAACGGGCTTCTCAATCAAATTCATAGCCAAATGTAAAAATAACGGCCGCCGTACCAAGAAAAACCGTTTGAAAATTTGCCTTTCCGTATTGGTAGCCTAATGCCGGCAGCACCGCTAAACCGAGGCCATTGTAGTTGAAAGGCACCTTCTTTTCGTACTCTCCGCGATAACCGTAAAGTGGGCCGCCGGTCAGTTTGACGTAAAGCCCGTCGGCAACCTGGGGAAGAAACCAGCGCCGGCCAGCGTAGACATAAACGCTGGTTTGGTAGAACGAATTTCTGAAAACGGCAGCACCCAGTTCCCAACGGTCAGCGTTCTCCCATTCAACACCCAACAGCGTCGGCCATGAGTTTCTTTTGGTGTCCTTATCGTTTTTTTGCCAATGCAACACATAAGGACCACCCTGCAGCATCAGGCTCTCACCGTCGCGAAGAACATCCGCGTGAACCTGGGCAAACAGTTGAACGACTAGCAAAACCAGCACCATCCAATACCGTCTACACACAATAAAATAACGTAAAAACAAAAATATGCCTCCTGATAAACCTGTAATGCCAGGACTCGAAATGAGAGTTTTAGACCTGATTAACGTCGTTCTGAACCTTCAGTCACATCTATTTTACTAACGGTAAGATACGCGACAATCGCAATTATTATTGCGAAGAATACGATATTTATCGTTCCCGCACTAAACCCCATGCCACCATCAGCAGGTGCTTGAATCAACAAATCTCCCAAAGATGCACCAATGGGTCTGGTAACGATAAACGCTATCCAGAACGCAGAAACCGCACCCAACACTTTTGCATAAAACAACGCACCAGCAACGGCAAATATTCCACCGAATAACATTAATGAATTCACGTAACCAAAATTAATTAATTCGGATACGGTATCGCCCACACCTGTCCCAAGAGCGAATGTAATCAGCACAATCAACCAATAAAACGCTTCTCTTTTATCGTTTGTTATTTCATGAATAGACAACGTGCCTTCAGATCGATACCACAGATAAAATCCTCCGGCCATGAAGATAGAAAATATAATATCCAGACTGATCAGACTTACAGAGAAATCGTCAACTAAAATATCCGTTATCAGCGTGCCTTCGATACTCATCATAACGATTAAAAACCAATAGGCAGGTGCAAAATATCTCTTGAATTTAAAATTCCAGAATATTGCTGCGACCGTAATCACGCCCATTAGGAGCGTTGTTCCCATCAGACCGACATTAAGATTCACCGCAACAAAATCGGCGGCAGTTTCGCCAACGGTGGTTGATAATATTTTAACGATCCAGAAAAATAACGTCAGTCCTGCAACTCTGTTTAACACATGCGCTGCTTTTTCCTGCATATCCATTCTCCTTTTTCCAGTTAGTTCATCAACAAACTTACATCTCGGATTCTTGCCGGACCAATTTCGTAATTGACATCAAGGGACCAAGGTTTTCGAGTAAACACAATGGAGATCTCTGTGCCTTTTTCTGGACGTTCACGAATCAGTATTTCTCCAGTGCGCCAAGAAATGGATTGAATATCTTGGCAATTTCCTCGAATTCAATATCTTTGAAACCACCGAAGTAGGGGGAGCGGACACTCCAAAAAACCACCATTCCATACAATTCTCGATCACCACATTTTCATGCTAATGAGCTTTTTTAGCCGCCCGCTGAGGCAATACCACAATAAGAATCGCTATTACTACTAATAGCAGTCCGCTCGCAGCATAGCGGCTGAAATCTAAACCACCCTGAGCAATCGGCTTGTCTAAAAAGTCACCGACCACCGCTCCCAAAGGCCGAGTGAGGATAAATGCGCTCCAAAAAAGTAACGTGCGTGATACCGAGGTGAAATAGTAGACTCCGGCAACCAGGAGTAGACCCGCTCCAAAAATATACGCTGCTCCGACGTACCCAAGACCAGCAGAGTCAGCAGTCCAGTCACCGAGCGCAGTACCCAGCGTTTGAGAAAACATAATGGTTAACCAATAAAATGCCTCGACTCCGGGTCGATCGACTGAACTGACGTCAATAGAGCCAAACGATCGATGCCAAACGAAGAGCGTCGTGGCGAGAAGCGTCGCCAATAACGTGGATCCGCCCAGATAGCCGATACCTAAGGAGCGATCTGCATAATCCGCCAGAGTTGTTCCAACAGTTGTCGAGGCAATGATGGTTGCCCAGTATAGAAAAGGATGGAATTTGTTTGCTTTAATTTGTGCTGCAATAAAAATAACAAAAATCGCGAGAAAGATAGCTGTTCCAACAAAATAGCCAAGATTCATCGACATCGAAACAGCGTCACCCCCCGTTTCACCAAGAGTAGTCGCAAGAATTTTTACAATCCAAAACCCGAGGGTAATTTCTGGAACTTTGCTAATCGCGTATTCAGCGTCAGTCTTCATTGTGATCCTCGGTGGCTTTGGATGTGATTATCAACTAAGTAGTAGCTTAACGCTTAAGCGCCAAGCGACATCACGGACGAAAACAGCCACAAACTTTTATTAATTATTACTCATCAACAAAAGTAAGCGTCTCCGGCATAGGAAGGCCACAACCCAGAAAACCTCCCCATGAACAAGAGATCACAAACCTGTTCTCGATCTGCATTAAAGGTCGCATGCTCTCTCATGGCAGACACTTTAACGAACGAGCTGTCAGCACGGCGTTCAGCAAACGTCGGAAAAATGTCAAATCAACGAAGGTCGTTTCAATTGGGGGGGGGGAGGGACAGATGAGCAGATCGGCCAGCCAGGCTCGTCAATGAGCCAGGCTGACCAACGAAATTCTCTATTTTTTCGCGGTGTAATCCTGATAAGATTTTTCCTCAACAAAGCGGGAACCAAGCGCCAGGTTGATGTCTTTTTTCAATGCCGCTCGCTTGTCGTTGGTGACATATACCGCACGCGCCAGCTCAATAAATTTCGGGCCGAAGTTCTGATCTGCCTCCTCATCCCGAATGTCGTCTTCGATAACCCAGAGCTCTTCGTTGACCGCTTTCAACTGCCTGCGCAATTCTGCAATCGTGCTTTGGTCTGTTACCGCCTCGTTCCAGGTCACGCTTAACTCATCCAGCTCAAGCCGGACATTTCGCACCTTCGCCTCATCCTTGATGCGCTCGGATTTGATCTCAAGGATGGTGATCTTGTCGAGGACTTCGCCGAAAGAAACCGGAACTTTAATGACATCAGTCATTTTCTGCACCTGCCAACGTTATGAATTCAGGAAAAAGGAAGCCGCTCGGCTGCTCCATGGCAAACGGCGGCTCTCGCTATAGACAGATCATTCGCGCTCAGCTTTTAACGGGCGTCAGCCAGTCACTGTGCTCAGGAAGTTTCCCTTTAACTGCATCAAAATACATCGACTGCAGCTTCTCCGTAACCGGCCCGCGTTTGCCCGCACCAATAACGCGGCCATCCAGTTCACGAATCGGCAACACTTCTGCCGCGGTGCCTGTAAAGAAGGCTTCGTCTGCGACGTATACTTCGTCGCGGGTAATACGGCGCTCTTTCACGGGAATGTTGAGATCCGCCGCAAAATCCAGAATGGTCTGGCGGGTGATGCCTTCCAGACAGGAGGTCAACTCAGGCGTGTGCAGAACACCGTTGCGCATAATAAAGACGTTTTCGCCTGAGCCTTCAGCCACATAGCCTTCGTTGTCCAGCAAGAGTGCTTCTTCACAACCACTGGCGACAGCTTCGTTCAACGCCAGCATGGAGTTGATGTAGTTGCCGTTCGCCTTGGCCTTGCACATGGTGATGTTAACGTGGTGGCGTGTATACGAGGAGGTGCGGACTTTGATGCCCACTTCCTTCGCTTCCGGGGCCATGTAAGAAGGCCAGCTCCAGGCGGCGACCATTACGTGAACCTTCAGGTTGTCCGCACGCAGACCCATACCTTCGGAGCCCAGAAACACCATCGGGCGCAGATAAGCCTCGTCCAGGTTATTCTCACGAACCGCTGCGCACTGCGCCGCATTAAGCTCGTCTTTGCTGAACGGCATTTTCATGTTCAGGATGTGGGCAGACCGGAACAGACGATCCGTGTGATCGTTCAGGCGAAAAATAGCCGGGCCGTTCGCGGTGTTATAGGCGCGTACGCCTTCAAAACAGCCCAGGCCATAGTGCAAGGTGTGAGTCAGGACATGGACTTTGGCGTCGCGCCAGGGAACCATTTCACCGTCCAGCCAGATAACGCCATCGCGATCAGCCATCGACATTCTTCGTTGCTCCTAAAAAAGCGGTTTTCGGGGAAAATGCATTCTAGCAGGAAATTTTGACAGAACGACACCCGGCCCGCTACCCGATCATGATTTTCTGCCAGGCAGACCGTATGTAGCGTCGCTCGTCTGCAAACGCATCACCGGCAACCTGGCTGTTAAGGTTTTGCAACGCTCGCCGGTGGATACTTGAGCGCAGCGCAATGTACGCTGTGCGCAGTTTTTCCGCATCCTCCACCGGCAGCACACCCGCGCGGCCCAACTCCTCCATTTGCCGAATATTATCGGACCACTGGGTCAGTTCCGGGTGCTCCTCACACCATGCAAGCACGAGGTATTGCACCATAAACTCCATATCAACAATGCCACCTGAATCGTGCTTGATATGGAAGATTTCCTCGCGCCGGCTTTCCGGAGTACCCAGGCTGGCTCGCATTTTTTCACGCATCTCTACCACGTCCTGGCGCAGCTTGTTTTTATCCCGGCTCAGACACAGTATGTTGTGCCGGATGATCTCAAAACCGGCGAGTGTTTCGCGGCATCCTGCTAAACCACGAGCTCGTGCCAACGCTTGATGTTCCCATGTCCAGGCGTCTTTGCGCTGGTACTTTTCAAACGCCTGGAGTGTACTTACCAGCAACCCCGAATTGCCCGACGGTCGCAGCCGCACGTCAACGTCATAGAGCTGCCCGGACGGTGTCTGAGCATTGAGAATATGAACAATCCGTTGTCCCAAACGCGTATAGAAAACGGCATTATCAATGGGCTTGTCGCCATCCGTTACCAACTCCGGATTCGCATTATGAACAAACACCAGGTCCAGATCCGAGGTGTAGCCAAGCTCAATACCTCCCAGTTTGCCGTACCCTATAACCGCAAAATCCGTGTCACGATTAGCACCGTCAGCGCGCCCCGGATAGCCATGGCGACTAGCCAGATTGGCAAAAGCCACATCAATAACATGATCAAGGACAACTTCAGCAATCCAGGTCAGGTAATCACTTACCTTCATCAACGGCAGGGTGCCCTTGAGTTCAGACGCGGCAACGCGAAGTGAGTGCGCTTTTTTAAAGTGCCGTAGTGACTCCATCTGGCTTTCCAGATCGTCATAGGAAATTCTCAGCATTTGTTGGCGCAAATCGTCCTGAAGTTCATCTCTTGCCGGCGGATGATAAAGGCTCTCGGCATTGAGCAGCTCATCCAGCAACAGCGGTGTTTCTGCCAGTTGCCTCGCAATTAAAGGGCTCTCGCTGCACAGCTTGACCAATTGGGTTCGGGCGCCCGGATTCTCCAGCAACAACACCATGTAGGCGGTTCGTCGCAAGATGGCTTCAACCAGTTGCAACACGCGAGACAAGGTTTCTGATGGGTTCTCCACGTCCGTTAGCGCCTCCAGCAGAACGGGGATAAACTGGTTCAGGCGTTTGCGCCCCTGGGTTTGCATGGTCTCAACCGTACGACTGTCGCGCAGGCTGCTGATTGCCTTCAGGCTTGCGATTGGATCTTCGTAGCCATGCTGTGCCAACCACTCAGTGTCTGAGGCCTCATCGACTTCTGCCAGCCATAGTTCGAACCATCGCTCATCAAGAGCTGACTGCGCATCCGCCTCATCTTCTTCGGTGGCGATAATATTGGCGAAATGCGTGGCAACTTTTTCCCGATGCAACGTCAGCGCTTGCTGGCAGTGCGGCCAGTCTTCAAACTCCATAATCAGCGCAATTCGCGCCCTCGAAAGATCGTCTTCGGGCAAGAGCTGGGTCTGTTTGTCTTCCATACCCTGTAAAGCATGCTCCAGATTGCGAAGAAAAACATAAGCCTCCCGGAGTTCGCTAATGACGTGCTGAGGCAGCAGCTCAAGCGCCTCGAATTCCTTCAGAATGATCAGCAGTTCGCGCTGTTGCAATTCCCTGTCTCGACCGCCGCGAATAAGCTGGAAGGCCTGAACCACAAACTCGATCTCCCGGATACCGCCACTGCCCAGCTTGATGTTGTTTTCCAATCCCTGCCTGCGAACCTCTCGGCTAATCATTGCTTTCATGGTACGCAGTGACTCAAAGGCACTAAAATCAATGTATCGGCGATACACAAAGGGCCTCAGGCTCTCCATAAGAATCTGACCGGCGTCCAGATCGCCCGCAACCACCCGCGACTTGACCATGGCGTAGCGCTCCCAGTCCCGACCCTGGTCCTGGTAATAGGTTTCCAGCGCGGCGAAACTCAGCGCAAGCGCGCCACTCTGCCCGTAAGGCCTCAGGCGCATGTCCACGCGGAACACAAAGCCGTCAGCTGTGATCTGATCCAGCGCTTGAATCAGGCGTTGGCCCAAGCGAATAAAGAATTGTTGATTGTCGAGTGAACGCCGGCCACCTCTGGTTTCGCCTTTTCCGGGAAACGCAAAAATCAGATCTATATCCGAGGACACGTTCAGCTCACGCCCGCCCAGCTTTCCCATTCCGATCACAATCAGCGACTGCGGCGCCTCTGCACCGGACACCGGATCAACGCCCCAGGGCGTCCCGTACTGTTCGCAAGCCTCGCCGTGCAGCCAATCCAGAGCGGCCTGAATACAGACCTCGGCAAACGCACTGGTCGCAGCTATGGTTTCGGGCAAGGCGGCCCAGCGCATCAGATCTCGCCAGATAATACGGAACTGGATTTCCCGCCGGAAACAGCGCAACGCCGAGTGCAAACCGGCCTCATCCGTCACATCCACCAGGTACTCATTACAGCGAACCTGAAGGTAATCCGGCGTTGTTGGCTCGCTCAGCAACCGGGATTCGGTAAGAACTTTCACCTGCTCCGGGTGCCGCTCAAGGGTTTGGCTCAAAAACAGGCTTCTCGCGATGGCCTGGGCAACAACGTCAACCGAGATGCGGGTGTCGTTTAGCAGCCAATCCGGCGCGCCGTCAGGGAAAATCGACTCCCAACGTGCAGCAACATCCTCTGCCAACGGCAACGGCAGGCAACTCCATGGCTCGGACATAATGCAAACCCCTGTTTCTCTGTTATATTTCCGTTACTGTATAACGAACTTACCCGAGACTGAACAGGCCAACACCGGATGCTGAGAAACCGCTTTCCTCTTAATGCCGAACATGAGAAAAGCCATATACCCATGGGTGGACTCATCAGAGTGCGGGTGAAACGCCTGTTTATGATTCTGTTAGGGCTGCTGGTCGCCCAGATACTGATCATTTGGGCGGTTGAAGACCTGACTTTGTTCGAGTCGCTGTGGATGACCATGACCACCATCGCTACCGTAGGCTACGGTGACTATGCTCCCGTGACTTACATAGGCCGACTTAGCACTATCTTACTCATGTTCGTTGGTGCCATCACGCTGCTGACCCTTATTGTCAGCGACTTTATCGAGTACCGGTTCTACCGCCGGGAACGCATTCTTACCGGACGCTGGATCTATAAAATGAATAATCATATTGTCATTATCAATACGCCAAAGAACGGCGGCATGACCTACTTCATGCGCTTTGCAACGCAAATCCGCTCGATACAAGGCTATGAAACGGTTCCTATCATACTGCTTACCCTCGAGTTCTCGAGTGGCCTCCCTGCAGAGTTATCCGACCTGGGCATCGTGCATTTCCATGGCTCCGGATTCGATCCCGATGCACTGAAAGCCGTGCATGCAGGAAGTGCACGACACGTTGTTGTGCTCTCGGCAAACGAGTCAGACCCCCATTCCGACAGCCTGACATTTGATATAGCCCATCGCCTGTGTGAACTGAATCTTGGTCAGAAAACCACGGTGGAATGCGTAACGGATGCCAATCGTAGCCGCCTCAAATCGCTTGGCGTTCGCGCGGTTATCCGGCCGGTTCGCACGTACCCTGAAATCATGGTGCGCTCTGTGGTTGCCCCAGGTTCGGAAAAAGTTCTGGAAGACATGTTCAATTACGAAGAAGACCACCCACATCGCTACGACCTGAAGCTTGATGATCTGAATTGGGCGGATATTGTCAGCGCGCTGATTCGTCAAGGCATTGGTACAGCCCTGGCCTATATCGATATAAACGACGAGGTTGTTTGCCACCCGTCGGTAACACACGAGATTGAGGGTAAAGGGCTTATTGTATTGGTCAAATCAAACGATACGCCGGATATTGAGGTTATAAAAGACGCGCTGGAGCGCTATCGCATGTTTATGGAGAAATGGAGAAAGCTTCAGGAAAATGCGACCATACCTGATTCCCCGGCGTCTCCTGCCCGCTGAACAATTTTGATCAGGCACCGTTTATGGAATCCGTACTGTATCAGCCGCTGGTGGACGCGCTTGCATCCGGCCAGCGCGAGATGGTTGTTGACGCAGCAAATCTGTTCAACGCTGCGGATCTTGCTGAATTTATCGAGCAGAATCTCGAGCAAAACGGCCAGAGTGATACCAGCAACGACCTGTTTCAGGCTCTCCCCCTGCCCCTTCGTGCAAAGGTTCTGGGTTACACCAACTCGGACACCCAGCTTTTACTGACAGAAGCAACGCCTCTGACCGAGCTCGCGCTGCTTACCGCCGAAATGCCATCGGACGACCGGGTCGGCTTTTTCAATTTGTTGGACGAATCCCGTCAGAAGCAGCTGATCAGAAAGCTCGATGAGGATGATCGTAAAGACCTGATCACCCTGCTGGCCTACACCAAAGGCACCGCGGGCGCTTTGATGAGCACCGATTACGCCGTGTTTGAATCCGGCATTACCGCAAGCTCAGCCATCGATATTCTGCGCAAAACAGCAGAAGACAAAGAGACGATATATCAGTCTTACGTCATAGATGAGGAGCAGATACTGATGGGCGTGGTATCCCTGCGCCGGTTGATCATCGCGAAGCCAGACACGGTTATTGATTCCCTGCTTGCGACGGGCCTGGTGTCTACCCACACGAACACATCTCAAGACGATGTTGCCAGACTGATCGCCAAGTATGATCTGCTGGCCCTGCCAGTATTGGATGATCATGACCGCCTTGTAGGTATTATTACGTATGATGACGCCATGGACGTGATCGAAGCGGAAGCCACCGAAGATATTCACAAAGGCGGATCGGTCAGCAATCTGGAAACCGGTATCACAACTGCCTCCCCCTTTTCGCTCTACCGCTCCCGAATTCAATGGCTGGTTATTCTGGTATTCGCCAACATTTTCACCGGTGCCGGTTTAGCACATTTTGAAGGCATTATCGGCGCCCATCTGGCACTGCTGTTTTTTATGCCGCTGCTGGTGGCAAGCGCCGGAAACGCAGGTGCACAATCGGCCACCCTGGTGGTGCGCGGCATTGCAACGGGAGACGTGGTAAACCGTGACTGGGCCCGGCTGTTTAAAAAAGAGTTGCTGGTGGCAACCGCCCTGGGCCTGACCATGGCTGTGACCGTTTGGACAGTGGGCCTATTCCGCACAGAAGTCGCCATTGCCACAACCGTCGCGATTACCATGATTGCCGTTGTTCTTGCAGGCGGGCTAATTGGCATTTTGCTGCCGTTGTTACTCAATCGGTTAGGCGTTGACCCGGCTGCCGCGAGCATACCGCTCATAACAACCATTGCAGACGTGAGCGGCGTGATGATTTATTTCAGTATCGCCACCCTCATTCTGGGGCCCTAGCGGTTGCTTTGGGCGCGCACCAACAAGCCAAGCTGGCACTGACCCAGTTCTGGTTTACCGAGCAAGCCCCCGAGGGCGCCGCCCTTGGCCAGGTACTCGGCCAAATCTGAAAAAGCTTGCTCCAGGCCGCACGCTTTTGCCTGCCTGCGAAGCAACAAAAGATCGATACCTTCCAGCGATACGGCACCGTGCTCAAGCCATGCATGGCTTAGCCGATGCAACAATCGGTGCATGTCGCCGTGCTTGCTGATTTGATCGCCGGCGTTTTCAATAATAGCAGGCGCTGGCATGCGCACTCCCGCCAAGAAATAGCCTTGCTCCGCTTTGCTGATCAGGTTGAGAAAAACCGGGCAATGCCGGGCAAGCCTGTCGGCCCAGACCAAAAGACGGGAGGAGTCGCCGGATTTAAGCTCAAACTCAACTTCGTGGAGGGGCTTTTGATGGTCGCCTACGATAATAACGCCGCTATCCACTGCACACTCGATCAGGGCCTCGCCGTCGTCCAACATGACAATCTGTCGGGTAAAATTGGTTTCGAAAACCGGCGCCAGCCGTGCCAGGTTTATGCCATTCCCAAGCGGTGTGTCTGCCAGCAATTCCAGCGACAGCGAAGGCCCGCAAAGCGGCCACTCCCACTCCTCGCGACGATGTGCACCGTTAACGAACTCACCACGGGTTTTGAACGTCTGTATGTACTGATCTCCGGACTGGCGCACCCGGAGCGCAGCCTTTTGATGATTGAGCTCTGCGCCTGGCGTGTCGTAGTAACGATTGACCAGGGATTTACGGCTTCCTTGTGCAGCCTCAGGCCGAGCCCGCAACCAGTCCAACGCTCTTGGAAGGTCTCCAGGCTCAAGGCTCAATTTGATCTCCAACTCTTGTGCCATATCGCTTACCCTTTGGATTCCAGAAAACAAAAAAGCCGGTGGCCCTGAGGCCACCGGCTTCCAATACTACCTGATTAGCTTGTTAGCTGATCAGAAGTAGTAGGTAGCACCAACGTAAGCGTTCATTCCACGACGTAGTTGACCTACTTCACGTCACGAAGTGGTCGTAGTAATCCCGGCGAGACCTTGTACTGTTTTCTGCCATCATCACCCAGCACGATCACACTTTTGCGGTTGATCTTGGTGACAATCCCCAACA
>NZ_DRGY01000146.1 GCF_011049865.1 Marinobacter antarcticus
GGCAATTTTGCCGCTAAAGTATAAATGTTGAGTGCTGAACGAGAAAATAAATTAGCTCTCAGGCCGAACTCCGTTGGCTTGCGATTAGTTGTCGTCTCTCGTTAATTGATCAGCGTTTCCCTAGGGTTAGCTAGAGGGTAAGAACGTATGTCTAAAGCTACACACGAACCCGAAATCCGGAATAACGGCGCGTCAGGTGAGCTTGTGAAGCCACTAGACGCAGCCATTAGCCGCCTTGCTGAACTTAACGCTAATGAAGGCGTCTCGCCAGTATTCGAGGTGATCGAGGCGGCACAGGCCCTGATGTTCAGTCCCGAAGGCCTCGAGGCACTCTACGAGCGCGTGCCGGCCATTGAGGCGGCCGGCTTCTTTCGCGGTAGCGATTGGGACTTTCCCCAAACGCTGGTGCCTTCCCTGGCCGTGCGCACGGTGCGCCACGGCGAGTCGATCGCAACACTGGTCGAAAGCCTGAGCCAGATTCGCCTTCTGGCGGTGGCCAAAGGCGATTACACCCACCCTTCTATCTCAGCAGAACACGCCCAGCACTTTCTCGCGCAGGTGCTGGCGATGAATCTCGATCTGGTGGTCGGTGACCTCCAGGAAAGCGATCGGCTGAGGCCCGATGGGCTCGGTTATGCCGTTCAGAATTTGTATCACTACCTGCTCCGGCACCTGGGCTACGAGAACCTTCTGGAACATCTGGTGGCCGAAGTCTGGCGGATTCTGGCGCAACGCCCGGTTCAGGTAGACGGTGTCAAACAAATGGTGACCCAGATTGCGGTGTGCCTGCAAAAACCGGACGCATTAGGTGGCAACGTTGGCGACGACGCGCTGCAGCTGATCAACGCCGTGTTCAGTCCCACCGAGGGTTGCCGTGAAGATCCCGGTCTGGATGTCTACGCCGAACGGCTGGCGGAAATGGACGACGCCACCCTCCTGCAAGAGGCCATTGCTTTTGCCCAGGCCATGCACAGCACCGGCCTGGTCTCAGCCTATATGCCGGTGTTCATACGCTATTTGCGTGGCCGCTGGAACGCTCTGATTCCCACGGCTTTGGGCCTGAGCCACACGGGTGCCGACGCTTTTCACTGCTACCCCGCGCTGATTCACACCCTGATTGATGAGGCCCTGTTTCCCGAGACCAGCCAGTGTGCCTATGGCCTGGCTATGATGCTCGAGCGGGGTATTCTCTACGCGCCTCCGGTGGCGCCGTCCCTTTGGCGCCAGATACGACTGTCACTCTGCGACGTCGCAACCCGGAAGATTGTGGCCGTCTTTGGGAGCAGCCGCTCTCCGGAATGCTTTTTGCTCGCCGACGTGATCAATGTGCTCGGGCGCCCGTTGGGGATAGGGCAGGGGAACTACCCCACCTGCCAGTCGACGCGGGCCCTGTCCATGTGGGCTTACAATATGCCGGCGGAACTGCTTCGGATCCTCGCGTGGGCGGCGCGCGACGATGAAATCGTGATGCGCTTTGAAGGCAACAGTATTTCCTCGCGGGAACTTGGTACCGGGCTTGCGAACGAGCCTCCGGTGGATGTCGATGCCGTTTCACTGCTGACCGTGCCGCACCTGGATCGCATCTACTTTGAAATGGGTCGGCGCAGCGTCGGGCGCGGAGAAGATCCGCACAAATGGGTCAACGCCGAATTCCACGGCGATCATGTCGGCCACGGGTTTCGCATAGCCGTCGACGTTTTCACCGGTAACCTTAAAGACTTCGAAGGGTTTATTCGCGACTTCTATGCCGCCTATCATCCTTTTTACAATGGCAACATTCCGGTGATCAGCCCACAACCGGCCGGCATTGCGGTAACTGACAGCGCCACGCGGTTTCTGGGCTGGCACGCCATCACCATCCAGCGGCTTGCATTGGATGCAGACGAGAGCATGCGCGTTTACTTTTTTAACCCCAACAACGACAGCGGGCAAAACTGGGGCCAGGGGATTGTCACCTCAACCCAGGGCCACGGCGAACGGTACGGTGAGGCCTCGTTGTCGGTGGCGGAGTTTGCCTCCCGGCTGTATGTATTTCACTATGACCCGCTCGAAAAGGGTGAGCCAGGCGACGTTCCACCAGATGAAGTCGATCGGGCTATGCAATTGGCCCGGGGAAGCTGGGCCTCGGGGCGTTAGTAAGCCCCGCAAATTGCCCACCCGCCCACCGATGGGACCTGCCAGGCACGTTGACGCCATCAGGTAGACTATATAACTTCAAAGCTGAAGTTATATAGTGGGCGTTGTAGACGTTTTGAGCGTCAATGCGCAGGCGTCCGCCGAATACAGCTCAACTTTGCCAATCCCTATAAAAGAAGGAATGCGACATGGTTACACGTCTATCTGCTTTATTCGCCGCAGGGAGCCTCGGTGGTCTCGCCACCGTACTCACACTCTGGCTCTTCGGAGTTTTGGGAATTTCTGGGGCGCTGGGGGTTGGTCTCGCGCCTCCGCTCACGCCGCCGATGATTTATTCATTCATGATATGGGGCGGTATCTGGAGCTTTGCGTTCCTGTTGCCTCTCGGTAGCCTGAACATGTTCGTGCGCGGGCTGCTGCTGAGTGTTGGGCCAACCATCGTGCAGTTGCTCGTGGTGTTTCCGATGAAGATGGGCGTCGGTGTCCTGGGTCTGGATCTGGGCACCCTGACACCCTTACTGGTATTGATCTTCAACGGGGTTTGGGGACTCGTGGCGGCCTGGTGGCTGACACGGCAGGAAGCCGGAGTAATGGTCGCAGCCTGAGGTGTTCCAGGCAGGAGCGTCCCGCGCTCCTGCCTTTTACAACGGTTGCAATTGACAAACCAACACCTGATTCCTCAACGCCCTCGCCTGATCTCAGTCAGGCGTTCCCGTAAGAAAGAGGTAGAGCTTTATGAAAGCTAGGGAATTTGATAAAAAATTTGAGGAAGGTCAGGAAGATATCGTTGGTGATCTTGATCTGTCCACTGCGCGTCGCGTAAACCAAGAAGCAAAGCGGATTAATGTGGATTTCCCTTCTTGGGTTGTCGAGTCGTTAGATCGGGAAGCGGCCCGTATTGGTGTCACTCGACAGTCAATCATCAAGGTCTGGCTAGTTGAGCGCCTTCAGGCCGAAGCTACTAACAAATCGCTCAACCGTGACGCCGTAAACGGCGCACATTAGCTTTGCGTTACAATTATTCGTGTCACTTGATGTCGCGGTAAAAATTTTCGTGTGACCCCAAAGCTATCAGCTCAAGAACCAAGGCACCATGATTAAAGCCGTATCCCAATAAAGTCAGTTGTTTGTTCATTTTGAATTTGTGTACACGTAGGAATGAAAGGTCGCCTTTTTTCTGCTCTCCAAGATCGGGGTCAGCCATCAGCTCCTTGATGGCTGAATCCAGGTCCTTTTTTTGATTGGCTTTAAGTTTTTTAACGGCTTTCTTAAATGTAGGGGTCTGTAAAACACTGGTGGCCTTAACCAAAATCGTAGGCCTCAAGCTTTCCGGCTTCTCGCTCCGCTTTTGCGATGATAGCCTGCTTTACAAATTCGTATGGTAAATCGGGGTTGTCTTCCATCAATTCACCAATTTTTGCCCAATGTTCAATTTGCTTAGGCGTCGTACGGTCAAGTGCTTTGGCCATGATTGTGGCTTTTTCAATAAGATTCTGATCTAAACGTATGCTGTTACTGGCCATTTCTATATCCTCAAAAGGCATTTCTTCATTGTAGCGCCGCGCCACAATTGAGGCAAATTGTAACAAACCACGTAAGGCGAACGTGCCGACGCACGCTGCTTCGTTTGGCGTTGACGGTTGAGTCCAGGAATCGCTATGAATCTCGTCGAAATATTAGCTCTTTTTGCAGCGATGGCAGCGCTTGCAGAAGTTGTGGGCAGCTTTTTCTTGATCCTGAGATATTTGGCAGGCGCGTATTTGATCTGGTTTGGTATAAGCCTCATGAGATCGAAAGCCTCATTGGAATTGGCGGATTCTGGCCGCTCAGCATCGAAATTATCAGCAAGCTTTTTCTCTGGCTTATTTCTCACCCTCGGTGATGTAAAGGCTATATTTTTCTACGCGATTTTCTTCCGCAGCGCAAAGATCGAAGTTTCCGGTGGTCCGCTATACTCTCAGTAGTAGTAGTCGTTTGAGCCGACAATCCAAAGTGGACGTTCTCGACCGGCGGGTGTCGAGTCAGAACATGAAGAGAGGAATGCACATCATGAAGAAAGCAAAGAACGAACTACCGACTCGCCTCGAAGCGGGCGGTGTCTGCTTTCAGGGCCAGGACTGGGGGGATATTAACGTCTCTCGCGTCCGGTTCCCCGCGGGTGCAGACGCGACTCCGCTGCTCGAGGGACTGCCGAACAATCTATGCCAGTGCCCGCACTGGGGAACCGTGGTCAAAGGATCCATTCATGTGACCTATGCAGACGGCACTGAAGAGACGGTAAACGCCGGCGAAGTATATTACTGGCCGCCAGGACACACGGTTAGAGTTGACGAGGATTACGAGGCAATTGAGTTCAGCCCAAGCGACCAAATGGGCGAACTTATGAAGCACCTTGAAGCGAAACTGAAAGGCTGAATGGGCTAAATGTATGAACGCATAGGGCTCCACCTAAGTCGTGGCCCTATGCGCTTTTCAAGGGTGGTCAGCTTCTGGCCGACAGGAGACCCACCGTATGCTGAAAGTTTCGCCATATGAGCGATCGCCTTGCTCTGGCGGTCTGTGTCGGCACTCCGTACATCGATGGCCTGTCCTTGTTTGCCAGAATCAATGGTGAGGAACAGCAGGTAAGGTTCCAGCGGAGCAAGCAACCGTTATTGAGGGGTTAAATGAGCACCTCATTCCTTGTGCATAATTCAGCCAGCCATGTAAGTTTGTTCGGCCTGAAGGCCGCCCACCGGAATGCCCATGTCAGGGTACCGCTTAGTTAAGCGTTGAGGCTGTAGAAAACCCCAAACCAGAGGGTTTTTGGTAGCATCGAACAAACTGGCTGAGAGTTGTGCTCTGAGAAGGGTTTTCTGTAGCCTCGTTATACGTTTAAATCAATCGGACACGGATAAGTCATATGAACCGAGATGAAGCACGAACTGCTTTGAACAAGCTAGGCTGGCCCGATTGGATGTTAGATTTGGGTATCAGAGCAAATTTTCACTGTGAATACTGCGACAAGGATATGCTGGCTGACGTGGATTCATATGACGGATGGCAAAAGGATCACATCGTTCCCGGTGGGAGTGACGATGTATCGAATCTTGCTATCGCCTGTAAGACATGTAATTTCATAAAGCGTGCAAGTGATCCTCGGGCATTGGCAACTGGTGAAGACCGGGATTCGTTAGTCTCGGCGGCACAACAAATCGTGAGTGAGCGCCGTGCCAGGAAGGAAGAAATACTCCAAGAAACTAAGTCCGCTGTTGCAGCACTTCTAGGTCAGAATCATGCCTCGGAAAACGTGTAACCCCATTGAAGACAAAGAGATTGTGGCGGATAAAGCATAAGGGTGGGGCGGTACATTGCTTGATATCGCGATTCATCGCCAACCTGTATATGCAACACACCCCGCCTTGTATCATGCTCGTCACGCTGGCCCTTACAATTGGACCGAAGGCTGAATTGCTAGGTGGCTAGTGTGTTCGTCGATATTACAACCAGCCGCCCGGTTTGGCTGGGTAAACTTCTTTTTCACTGGTAAGGCATTATGGATGTAACCCTGTGGGTCTGGATCGCCACCCTCGCCGGTTTCGCTGCACTGTTCATTTTTGATTTCTTTGCCCATGTGAGAAAACCCCACATCCCGTCGATGAAGGAGGCCGGTTGGTGGACGGTCTTTTACGTAGCACTGGCGATTATTTTCGGCGGCGTGATCTGGGGAGTCTCAGGGAGTCGCTATGGCGTGGAGTATTTTGCTGGTTTCATTACCGAGAAAAGCCTATCTGTCGATAATCTGTTTGTTTTCGTGATTATCATGGCGAAATTCTCGGTGCCGCGCCAATACCAGCAGAAAGCGCTGATGATCGGGATCATCATTGCATTGGTCATGCGTGGCATTTTCATCGCCGTTGGCGCGGCGGCAATCAGTCATTTCAGCTGGGTTTTTTATATCTTTGGGTTGTTTCTGCTCTATACGGCAGGGCATTTGGCGATGGAAAGTTTCACTAAGAAAGAGCCAGAGGGTGCCGAAGATTTCGAACCTAGCTTCCTGGTCAAGTTTGCCCAACGCCACCTGCCGGTCACCGAGGAGTTCCACGGGCAGCACTTTTTTACCCGGAAAAATGGCAAGCGCCTCGTCACACCGCTATTTATTGTGGTTATCGCACTGGGGGTCACCGATCTATTGTTTGCACTCGATTCGATTCCGGCGATCTTTGGTCTGACTCAGGAGCCCTACATCGTTTTCACTGCCAACGCCTTCGCGTTGCTGGGGTTGTTGCAGTTGTACTTTCTGCTTGGTGGTCTGCTGGATCGGCTGGTTTATCTGGGGATCGGGCTTGCGCTGATTCTCGGCTTTATCGGCATCAAGTTGATCCTGCTGGCGCTGGCGGAGAACACCTTGCCGTTCCTGAATGGCGGTGAGCCGATTGCCTGGGCGCCGCACATTCCTACTTCGATCTCACTCACTATCATCGTCGGTATTCTGGTTGTTACTACGGTTGCCAGTCTGATGAAGGAACGTAAAGACACGCAGAATTCATCAAGTTGAGTGTATTGATGTCCCGGGGCAAACTCGAAGGGCGCTCCGGGGCGTTTGGACAAGGGTAGGGGGCAACGGGTTGGGGTAGTGAATTCTCAGGCTCTGGCACCACTACAAGCAATGCACAACCAGCCTACGTTAACTGTACATTCATCACATTTCCCAATTAGGCGACAGCAATGACTATAGAGCGTATTTCCACTAATAATCGCATGAGCAAGATCGTAAAACACAATGGCACGGCTTACCTTTGCGGTCAGGTTGCCAAGGAAAGGAACGGCGACATTCATGCCCAGGTAACCGGGATGCTGGAGAAGGTAGACGAGCTGCTGGAGAGTATCGGTTCGGGCCGCGACAAAATTCTGTCGGCAACGATTTATCTTGCTGATATGGCCGATTTCGAAGCCTTAAACGAGGTGTGGGACAACTGGGTGCCGGCAGGTGAGGCTCCAGCACGGGCCTGCGTGCAGGCTCAAATGGCGTCTCCGGAGCTACTGGTCGAAATTTCGGTCGTTGCTGCGACCGATTGATTGCAGCGTTCGCAGTTTTACTACGCCCCCGTCCACTCGCGAGGTGAGTAAAAAAGGGACAATGTGTGCTCATGGATGAGTGCGGGTGGTCTCCACCTCAGAGATCAAGCAAGTATAGGCGTTCTAACCGAAACAGATCGCGGCTTAGGGCGAGACGCTCCTCAGACGATGTGTCGTTATCGTTGAGCTGTTGCTCCTTGCGTTCGTGGCAGTTGCTCAGATACTCAGCTAAACTTTTGTTTTATGGATTTATAAGCTGGAGCTTTCTGCAAAACTGAGCAGAAATCAACCATACAACAATTATAACGGCCGGTCCCGGACCGTCGACCGTAAAACAAGGAGAAAGCGATGCAATCGGCAGACGCATTCAAGGCGGCTCGTCAGCAACTGCTTGACCTGCGCGAAGACTATGACCGCGCCTATGAAACGTTTAAATGGCCCGAGCTGAAGGAGTTCAATTGGGCTCTCGACTGGTTCGATGATTACGCCAAAGACAACGAGAAGATCGCGCTCTGGCTGGTAGATGCCGACGGCAGTGAGTACCGCTTCAGTTTCGAACAGATGCGACAAAACTCCAATCAGGTCGCGAATTTTCTGCGTAAACAGGGGCTCGGACGGGGCGATACCCTGCTGATCATGCTCGATAATGTGAGCGAACTCTGGGAGACCATGCTGGCCGCGATCAAGCTGGGCGCCCTGGTGATTCCGGCCAGCACGCTGCTATCGAAGAAGGATCTCGGCGACCGGCTTGGGCGGGGTAGTGTCACTCATGTGCTCACCACCAATGAGCATGTTCCCAAATTTGAAGGCGTGGCAGATGGGCTTGTCCGCATCGTCGCAGGCTCGCCTTGTGAGCAGTGGATCAATTACGAAGAGGCCTATGGCCACGAGAAGACGTTCGAGCCTGATGGCGTAACCCTCGCCACCGATCCAATGCTGCTGTATTTCACGTCGGGCACCACCTCCCAGCCGAAGCTTGTACTGCATACGCATCAAAGCTACCCGGTGGGTTCTTTGTCGACCATGTACTGGCTTGGTCTGCAGCCCGATGATATCCATTTCAATATCAGTTCGCCCGGCTGGGCCAAGCATGCCTGGTCTAACCTGTTCGCACCCTGGGATGCCGGCTGCACGGTGTTCATCTACCGCCAGCCGCGCTTCGATGCGCCCGCCACGCTAAAAGTGATCGCCGACAAGGGCGTAACTTCGCTGTGCGCGCCGCCTACCGTCTGGCGCATGCTCATCCAGGAAGACCTGGCGGCTTATGACGTGAAACTCAAGAGCCTGGTTGGCGCGGGCGAACCGCTTAACCCGGAAGTGATTGCACGCGTGGAAAAACTCTGGGGCCTCAGAATCCGCGACGGCTACGGCCAGACTGAAACCACGGCCCAGATCGGCAATCCACCGGCGCAGGAAATGAAGTCCGGCTCGATGGGCCGGCCGTTACCTGGCTACAAGATCACATTGCTCGATCCACTCGATAAGGAAGTCACCGAAGGCGAGATTGCCATCGATGTGCGTAACCAGCGTCCGCTGGGGCTGATGCAGGAATACCGCGACGATCCCGAACGCATGGCCAAGGCGCTGCACGACGGTTTTTATCGCACGGGTGACGTGGCTAGCCGCGACGATGATGGCTATTACTGGTATGTGGGCCGTGCTGACGACGTGTTCAAGAGTTCGGATTATCGAGTCAGCCCGTTTGAGCTGGAATCTATCCTGATTGAGCACGAGTCTGTGGCCGAGGCCGCAGTGGTGCCGGCCCCCGACGATGTGCGGTTGAGCGTGCCCAAGGCCTATATCGTGCTACGCCGCGAATACGAGCCTGGCCCGGAGGCGGCAAAGGCCCTGTTTGCTTTCATTCGCGAGCGCATGGCGCCGTACATGCGGATTCGACAGATAGAATTTGCCGAGTTGCCCAAAACCATCTCCGGCAAGATTCGTCGTGTTGAACTACGCACTCATGCTGCCGGCAGTGAACAGGGCGAGTATGCCTACACAGAAACGGATTTTCCCGAGCTGAAGGACTGACCAAAAAGAACTGATAAAACCGAATAGACTCTTCATGCACTTCTTTCAGGGGTAACCTGGCGCGGGTTTTCAGAGGGATAAAAGTATGCGCTTGCGAATACTGTCAGATTTGCACGTTGAGTGTTTTCGGGAAGGTCGGGAACTGCCTTATGTGGCTTCGGATGTGGTCATTCTCGCCGGAGACATTCACCGTAAAACGGAAGGCCTCGCCTGGGCTGCCGAACGGTTTTCCGGGCAGGAGATTATCTACGTTCCGGGCAATCACGAGTTCTACGGTGCAAGCATGCCCGACACGCGAAAAGCATTGCGTGCTGAAGCTGAGCACCTGGGAATTCACCTGCTGGATAACAACACGGTGACGGTTGGCGGCGTGTGTTTTCATGGCACCACATTGTGGACGGATTTTGGCCTATATGCCGGCCACCCCGACGATGATCCGGTGCAGACCGAACAGCGCGCGCTCGCGTTCATGCCCGATTTCCGCATTATTGAGCAGCCCGCGGGCGAGGTGTTCTCTATTGCCGAGAGTCAGAGTTTGCATACAGAAGCCCTGGCTTGGCTTGAAGCAGCGTTGAGCGAACAGTGCTCGGGGCCGCGAGTGGTGGTTAGCCACCATGCACCCTTACCGGAATGTATTCCGCCAAAATATCAGGGCGATTCGTTGTCGCCGGCCTTTGCTTCAGACTTGCGGGCACTGATGGGGAAAATGGATCTGTGGATTCACGGCCACGTTCACGAACCCGTTGATTTGCAGGTTGCTGGCACCCGAGTATTCGCCAATCCCGGCGCCTATCCGAACGAATATGAACCGCCACTGTTTGTTGCAGATAAGATCATTGAGGTCTGAGCTATCGGGATCTGTTCCGTCCTAACCAGAGTTGGGAGGAGGTCTTTTAATGGGGCTCAACGATACCCAATGCTGCCTGAAAATCCTTTGCATCCAGAAAGTCCGACTCAAGTTTGATCAGACGGCCGTCATTACTGCTGAAAAAGACGAAAGATCTGTCGTCATCGGATAGGAAGTAATAGAAGTCTCGCTCATCGGTGTTCCACACGCCTGAGTCTGAACCGTTCCGAAAAACGTTCTGGAAGGATGTAACGGCGGTTTCATCGCAATGGTTAGCTGGCTCTGTTCCTATGACGGCCATGAAAAAGTCGGCTCGCTCACACCTACCTGTATCTAGGCTGTCCTCAGTGCTGAAGCTGATATAACGCTTTCCGGCCGACTGTGAGTATTTGATCAAGAGCATGTTGTTGCTCTGTCCCAGTGTGCCGACAATCACGGGGGTCTCGGGTACCTGGAATTTCATACCAGAAAAGACGGCCGTTATTGTTTGGTCGGATTGAGCGCATGCAGCAATCGAAGCAAACGCCAGTGTGGTAAGTAATAGCACCCGTTTTTTCATGTCACAGTCCCTGTTTTGCCATTTCCATTTCGGTTCGGTAATTAACCGCTACTCGTTGGCGACAACTCTCGTAAACTTGCGTATCACCGGATGCGATTCGTTTTCCAATCTTTGCCACTTGCTTAACGAGATAGCTCATGCCGGGGCGGCCAGAGGCTGGGCGGGGAACCAAGTCCATTGCAGCGGAGCAGGACTGCGCCTCCTGAAGAGCTTCATAGGCAACGTGTGCCATACCTTGGTTGACGGATTCCGGGGACGTTGTACCTTCGCTCCAGAAGTAGTTTATGACGGTGGAGATGTGTTCGCGTTGCTCAGATTCCATCGTTTAAATCCTTTTACTCGAGGCCCTTCCTGGGCGGTGCGTATAGAAACTACAACGATAACAGGCCGCGAGCAAGGCTGCGTCAGCGGAAGTCAGAGTGGCACCTCCATGTGGCATTGTTTATCGTGAAAGTTAGAGGCGGATCCTTATACTCTATGTTATGAGCGAGGAGCGACAGCTTCGGGCATTTATGCTCGTGAACAGCTAATCAATCGCGTTGCTCGCCCTCTATGGCTGCGTTAAGGCGAATGGAGAACTCAATGAAAGACGTTAAGCGCCCTGTTAATTCTCATAAGGCTTACCACGCCCATATATATTTTGAGAAAGAGACATTGTCCTTTGCGACCTCTTTGTGTGAGCAGGCTGGTCAGACATTCGGCCTGAAAGTCGGTCGCATTCACCAAAAGACGATTGGACCTCACCCAAAGTGGAGTTGCCAAATCACATTTGGTGCCCAGCATTTTAATGAATTTGTAACGTGGCTCGACTTAAATAGAGATGGTCTCACGATCCTAATACACGCGTTGTCCGGCAATGATTTGGAAGACCATACACTTTACGCATACTGGTTAGGGGACAGCGTTGTGCTCGATTTATCGATGTTTGAGCCGAGCGAGTAATTGTATGTGCGGGTGTTTGGCCGCAGCCGCTGCAGCCGGCAACATGAAGGCAGTTAAACAACTCTGAGGCCTGTCATGACACTTTCTCGTGCTGATGATTTTATTGAAGTGACCACCCCTGAAGCGGCGGTTGATCGTCTTGCTACGCTGTATGAGAAAGCAACCAGCGCACTGCGCGCGGCTTTGAAGCAGTATATTAATGATCGCGAGCTGCCGCAGGATGCCCAAAGCGCCTTCCGTTACCCAGAGCTGCGTTTGACGTATCAATCCCAGGGTGAGATGCCCAGCAGCATACGCGCCTACGCGCGGCTGCAGGTGCCCGGTGTTTACAGTATTACGGTAACTCAGCCAGAGGCCTTCAGGCGTTATTTGGAAAGCCAACTGAGGCACATGATGAGGGATTTCGACGTAGTTGTGGAGGTGGGTTTGAGCCAGCTCAACATTCCCTATCCCTATGTTGTTGAGGAAGGCGATGAGCTGGGCGCTTCGGGTGTTACCGCCATCGAGCTGGCGCGGGTATTCCCCAGCACCGATTTGTCTGCCACCAACGATAGCACCGCCGATGGCCTGTACGATTGGCAGGAGCTGGAGCAAATGCCGTTGGCGTTGTTTGATGCGTCGCGCACGGATTTTTCATTGCGCCGGCTGGTGCATTACACCGGCAGCGACTGGCAGCATGTGCAGCCGTGGATACTGCTGACTAACTACCATCGTTATGTTGATCAGTTTATTCGGCACGGGCTGAATATGCTGCAGGGCGAATCACGCTTTCAGAGCATGGTATTGCCCGGTAATGTTGTGGTTGAGCGGGGTATGGCCGAAGATGAAATGCAGGCGATTATAGACTCCGTGGTCTGGCACCGGTTCCAGATGCCAGCCTACCACCTGAAGGCGACCGAGTCCGACCAGGGTATTACTTTGGTGAACATTGGCGTGGGGCCTTCCAACGCCAAAAACATCACCGACCATCTGGCTGTACTGCGCCCGCACTGCTGGCTGATGATTGGTCATTGCGGCGGGCTGCGGCAGTCGCAGGTGATGGGTGATTATGTACTGGCCCATGCTTATATGCGCCGAGACGGCATCCTTGATCGGGTACTGCCGCCGTACATTCCACTGCCTGCGTTAGCCGAAGTACAGCAGGTACTGCAGCAGGCTGCTGCGGAGATCACCGGCGAGGAGGGGGATACGCTCCGGCGCCGGCTGCGCACCGGCACGGTATTAACCTACGATGATCGTAACTGGGAGCTGCGCTGGGCGCAGGAGCGCCCGCAAATTAACCTCGCCCGCGCCATCGCGGTTGATATGGAGAGCGGCACGGTCGCCGCCCAGGGTTATCGGTTGCGTGTACCTTACGGCACCCTACTGTGTGTGTCCGACAAGCCACTGCACAGTGAAATCAAGCTGCCCGGGGCCGCAGGGGCGTTCTACGAGAGAGCGGTTGCCCAGCATTTGCATATCGGCATCCGCGCGCTGGAACTGATGCGCAGCGAGCGTTACACCCTGCATTCGCGCAAGCTGCGTAGCTTTGATGAGCCGCCGTTTCGGTGAATACGGGCCTATGCGGGGGCTGCTGCAATTGGCGAAGCTCAAAATTTGACAATATTCCACAAAGGCCTAAATTTAAAGAGCGTATCAATCGTTAAGCGGGGGTAATTCGCCATGTCATACGTTGAGTCGTTACGCTGTAAAAGCGTAACAAAATTCATGACTGGCGCTTTCGCTGCCTTGGCCATCGGTATTGCCGGGACTGCTAGCGCCCAGGATGAATTCAAGCCTTCACCACAGAAGTTTCCTACCGATTACGGAGACATCACGTTTCCTGCGCAATACCCCGATGGCACAGCCATCAGCATTACCCAATGGAGCCACTTTGTTCCGAGTTACGATGAGTGGTTTGGTCAGTACGCCCAGAAATGGGGAGATGAACATAACGTCAAGGTGACGATCAATCACATCAGCCTCGGTGATATACCCGCCACCCTGTCAGCCTCGATTGCTGCGGGGCAGGGGCCAACACTGGTGGAAATGAACGCCGCACCTTCTTCGTTCATTGAAGGTCTGCAGTCGTTGGATGATCTCAATGCCGCAGCGGAGACAGAGTTTGGTGATCAAGCCGACACCTGTCGCTACACCAGCTATCTGCCCGCAAAAGATCAATGGTATGGGTTCTGCCACGGCTGGGTTGTCGATCCCGGCGTTTATCGTTCGGATCTCTGGTCGGATGCCGGTTACCCTGATGGCCCCCAGACCTATGATGACCTGCTGAAGGGCGGGGCCAAAATCCTTCAGGATACAGGCACGCCAGTCGCTGTTGGCCTGTCACCGGAGTTGGACTCGGAGTTCTTTGCCCGCGCGCTGATCTGGTCGTTCGGCGGCGCTCTGCAGGATAAAAACGGCAATGTCACAATTGACTCGCCGGAAACCCTCGCGGCCGTCAAATACATCAAGGAGCTGTTCGAGAATGCGCTGACGCCAGAGGTATTTGCCTGGAACCCGGCATCGAATAACCAGGCTTACATTGCTGGCACGGCGTCGTATATCCAGAACTCCATCTCGTTCTTCCGCAGCGCCCAGGATATTGGCAAGCCAGTCACTCAAAACACCAGCTTCCGGCCCGGCCTTAAAGGCCCAGGTGGTGAAGTCCATATGCCGGCGCACATCTGGTTTACTTACGTAATGCCCAAATACGTGACGGATCCAGACGAGATCCAGTCTGCCAAGAACTTCATGTTGGATCTGGAAAATAACTACAGCCATGCGACCTATAACTCCAAGCTGTACAATTTTCCGGCATTTGCCAAACAGGTACCGCAACTCTATGCCGATGGCGGGTGGCTGGATAATGACCCATGGGGTTCGGAGCCAGCCGACAAGATGGCGTTTATGAAAACAGCCGAAGACTGGACTGTATGGCCGGGCTATCCAGGCTATGCCAACCCGGCCGTCGGTGAGGTGTACCAGACTCACGTTATCTCAACCATGATGGCCAACGCCGCCAATGGGACAAAATCGCCGGAGCAAGCGCTTAAGGATGCTACGGATCAGATCAATAAGATTTTCAAGAAGTGGCGAGACCGTGGGTTTGTTGGCAGTGGTGATAACTAACTGAGGAAAACACATGACGGTGTTAACTCTGCGCGCGCTGGAAAAGCATTATGGTTCGATCAAGGCCGTTGACCATGTCGACTTGCAGCTCGAAAGCGGAGAGTTTATGGCAATACTGGGCCCGTCCGGATCAGGCAAGAGTACGCTCATGCGCATGGTGGCGGGCCTGGAATCGCCTACTGCAGGCGACATTCTCGTTGATGGCCAGTCTGTGGTAAACGTGCCGCCTCAGCACCGTAATGTGGCTATGGTGTTCCAGTCGTTTGCGCTGTATCCCCATATGACTGTGCGCGACAACATTCTGTTTCCCTTGGTTTCACGGAAGGTGCCCAAGCACGAACACGAAGCACGCTTGAACAAGGCGACAAGCATGTTGGGTGTCGAAGATCTGCTTGATCGCAGGCCCAACCGCTTGTCTGGCGGGCAGCAGCAACGGGTAGCGCTGGCGCGGGCATTGGTCCGCGATCCGGATCTGTTCGTTTTTGATGAACCCTTGTCGGCACTGGACGCGCAAATTCGTAGCCGGGCGCGGGCGGAATTACGCGAACTGCACGATCAAACCCGCATAACCACGCTTTATGTTACTCATGATCAGGTGGAAGCCATGGGGCTGGCCGATCGTGTTGCTGTTATCAATGAGGGGCGTCTGCACCAGGTTGGTACGCCTCAGGAGTTATATAACGACCCGGCCGATTTGTTCGTTGCAGGGTTCATCGGCAACCCGCCCATGAACCTTATACCTATCAACGAGACGACCGTGGCGGGCATACGCCCTGAAGACATGCTGGTGGATCCGGAGGGTGACGTGTCGAACGTATTTATTGATCTGGCCGTCACCATCGAACACATCGAGTACCTGGGGTCCGAATGGTTGGCGCATGGTCAGGCCCAATCTGATGCAGATACTCATGGCCAGGAGTTGCATGTAATAGCCCGCCTGCCTGCCAGCTCTCACCCTGATTTTGTCTCGGGTCAGAAGTGTCGCATGGTGGGTCAACGCAAGGATGTTTGTCTGTTTGACCGTGCCAGTGGCAAGCGCCAGGCGCGGGCTGAGGTGCCAGCATGAGCACGCAACAGCATTCCGGTGTGCCACAACCGCGTGGCCGCATGGGGCGCTTGAGCGCCTGGCTGGATCAGCCAAAAGTGCTGGCTTGGCTGATGCTTGGCCCAGCGGTGCTTTACGTGATCGCGTTTGTGGGCTTTCCGTTTCTGCTGGCGATTGCGCTAAGCATGAGTGACGCTACCATTGGCGACCCTTCACTGGACAAGTTTGTCGGCCTCGCCAATTTCAGCGCTGTTATGCAGACCGATGCCTTTCAGCTGGCGCTGCGCAATAGCCTGATCGTAACCGCGGGGACGCTCGCGTTAGTGTTGGTGTTGGCTACTCTGGCCAGCGAGCTGTTAGTGCATTCCTTTCGGGGCAAACGCCTGTTCCAAATGATCTTCATTCTGCCTTGGGCGCTGCCCGTATCGCTGACAGCGATCGTTTGGATGTGGTTTCTGGATTCTACCTTCAGCCCTGTTGACTGGGTTCTTGTTCAACTGAACCTGCTTGGCCCGGGTAGTGTCTGGGGCCCGTTCAATCATTTGTATTTTCTGGGCCGTGAATGGCTTGGGCTGGCGTCGGTCATTGTGACGGATACCTGGCGCATGTTGCCGTTGGCCACGATTATCGTGCTGGCGGGGCGTATGTCGATTCCCGAGGAGCGCTTTGAGCAGGCGCGAATTGACGGTGCTGGCGTTTTCCGGATCCTTTTCCGAATTACGCTGCCGGCGCTCAAGCCGATGCTGATTGTTGCCATTCTGTTTACCGGGCTGCTGGTGATCGGCGAAATGTCGCTGGTCCAGTTGTTGACCCGAGGTGGTCCCGGCCACTCCACGCAAGTGTTGCCTTATTGGGCTTACCTGAAGGGGATCCAGGGCGGTAGCCTGGCGCAGGGGGCGGCGATTACGCTGTTCCTGTTTCCTTTTTTGCTGGTGGCGTCGGTTCTCGCGTTGCGTGCGGCTTACCGCTCGCAGGAGGCATAAGGCGTGTTGCGCAAAATCGGATTTTATTGCGGCATCGGTTTTTTAACGCTGTTCTCCATAGTGCCTCTACTCTGGGCGCTGGTAACCGTGTTCAAGCGCGACAGCGATATGTACTCGGTGGGTACGGTACCGTTTTTCTACAATGAACCGCCGACCCTGGATCACCTGATTTTCCTGTTTACAGAGTCAAACTTTGGCCTTTTTGTGCAGAATTCGGCCATTGTCGGCATTTTCGTTGTGCTTATTACAATGGTTTTGTCTATCCCAGCTGCTTTTTCGTTAGCACGGCTGACAGGCAGTTGGGGTGAGCGTTCGGGAATGGCTATTTTCCTGGTCTATCTGATTCCTCCAAGCCTGTTGTTTATCCCCATGTATCAAATAGTGGTATGGCTGGGTGTCGCCAATACCATCTGGTCGCTGGTGATAGTGCTGCCCACCATTACCGTGCCTTTTTGTACCTGGTTGTTGCTGGGATTTTTCCGCTCTGTGCCCCGAAGCCTTGATGAGGCTGCCATGCTTGACGGCTGTGGTCAGTTCACAACCTTTTATCGCGTGCTCTTGCCACAAGTTTGGCCGGGTATTGGTGCTTGCGCCGTTTTTGCTTTTTCGCTGTCACTGGGAAATTACATTTATGCAGCAACGTTCATCACTCGGTCTGCCGCTCGCACCATCAGTGCCGGTGTGCCAACCGAGCTGATTCGTGGTGATGTGTTCTTTTGGCCGGAACTGATGGCCGCTACGTTGGTGGTGGCAATCCCGCTAGCGGTCGTTTACGGCTTGTTTTTCAATTACCTTGTCGGCGGTTTCAGGAACGCGACCTGACCATCTTCAGCAACAAAGGACAGATATAAACTCTGTCCTTTGTTCTTTATTTGGCTAAACGATCGCCAAGCAGGGCTGGCTCAACGAACATTCTCTCAATGGTGCCGTTTTTGACGAGCACCGAATACCGCCAGTTCGTTGTATCCCGGCAACTCGGTTTAGCTGGGAGTCCACGGATTTCACGTTGAAATATTAAGTTAACACTCAGGTCGGCAGGCGCTGCATCCGGTAGCGCCGCTCTGGCCGGCCAATGCTGCCATAGCTTACCTCGGCTGCCAGAGTGCCGGTGCCGGTCATGTATTCCAGATAGCGCCTGGCCGTGGTGCGCGATGCCCCCATGGCGCTGCCCACTTCCTCCGCACTCCAGGGTTTGCCGTCGGCAATCACCTCGCGAATCTTGTCCAGCGTGATGACGTCTATGCCCTTTGGTAGCCGGTGAGCGTTATCGTTACCTGCGTCGCCGGCGTTGCGCGGGAGTAGGGCGTCTACTTCGTCCTGGCCCAGGTGGTTTAGGGCTGCCAAGCGCGCAAGGTGATCGCAGTAGCGGTTGATGGCTTCTTCCAGGCGTTCGAATACCAGGGGTTTCAGAATGTAATCAAACACCCCGCCGCGCAGGGCGATACGCAGCGTTTCCACTTCTTTTGCGGCGGTAATCAGAATCACGTCGCTGCTGTTGTTGCTGGCACGCAGTTCCCGCAATAAATCCAGGCCGTTGCCGTCGGGAAAATACACATCCAGCAGTATCAGATCAGGCTGCAGCACCTCGGCCTGTTCCCGGGCGTCGGCCAGGGTGTGGGCGATGCCGCACAGTTCCACCTGGCTCAGACGCTGAATAAAGCGGCGCTGGATTTCGGCAATCTGGCGATCGTCTTCGGCGATCAGCAGTCGGATGGGGGTCACGGTTGGCTCCTGCCGGTGGGATTTTTGGGTAAATATAAGGTAAAGCGACTGCCGCCAGCGTCGCTCAGGCTTTCTACCGTTACCGAGCCGCCCCAGCTGTCCAGAAACTGGCGCACCAGATGCAGCCCAAAACCGTGCTCGCCGCTGGCTTTGCTGGTCACGCCTTTTTCAAAGATTCGATTTTGCACCTCCGGTGCCACACCCGGGCCCTGATCTTCCACTTCAAAAATCAGCTCCTGGCCCAGGTCGGTCATCGACAGCTGCACCCGGCCGTTGGCGCCCGTGTGGCGGAGTGTGGCTTCCAGGGCGTTATCGATCAGATTGCCCAGCACGCTCACCAGCTGTTCACGGGGCAGGTTGTCTGGAAGGTTCGCCATCTGGCTTTGTGGGTCTATATCTAGATGCAGGCCCATCTCACGGGCGCGGTTGTGTTTGCCCAGCAGGCAGCCCGCAATAATGGGGTCGGGTACGGCTTCCAGCACCAGGTGAATCAGCGCCTGATGGCTGCTGACTTCGCTGCCGATCAGGCCCAGTGCGTCGTTATAGGCGCCCAGTTGGATCAGCCCGGCAATGGTGTGCAGTTTGTTGGAGTATTCGTGGGTCTGGCTGCGCAGGGTGTCTGCGTATTGCTGGATGCGGGTGAGCTGCTGGCTTACCTGGTCCAGTTCGTTGCGCAGGCGGAAGCTGGCCACCACGCCGATAATCTGATCGCCCTGGCGCATGGGCAAACGGTTGACCACCATCTGGCGGTTGCGCATCCACACCTCGCGGTCGAAATCCGGCGTGCCGGTAGCCAGAACAGACAGCAGATCACTTTCTGGCAACACGTCCAGAATGGGGCGGCCCGCCACGGCGGCATCGGTATCCAGCCCAAGCGTGGTTAAAGCCGCGCGGTTCACCGTGGTAATAATGCCGTCGCGGTTGATGGCAATAATGCCTTCGCGCACTGACTGCAGCGTGGCGTTGCGCTCCTGGAACAGGCCGGCGATTTCTTCCGGCTCCAGGCCAAAAATTGCGCGCTTGAAACGGCTGGCAATAACCACCGCCGCCAGAATACTAACCAGCAACACCACGCCCAGAACGCCGTACAGCACAAAGTTATAGCGCTGCACCGTGGCCTCCACCTGGCGCACGCTGTAGCCCACCGACACGATGCCAATGATATCGCCGCTGGCCGGTTCAAACACCGGCGCTTTGCCGCGCATGGATTCGCCGAGGTTGCCTTGGGCGCGGGAGATGTAGCCCTCGCCATCCACCAGCGCGCGGCGGCCGAAATCGCCGTCGTCGTCGGCCATGGAGTGGCCGATGCGTTCGGGTGACGGGTGCGCCAGACGAATGGATTTGTGGTCGCCAATCACAATAAACAGCGCTTCGTTGGTGGTGGCCAGGGTGCGTGCGAGGGTGTTGAGCTCCTCAATATCCCGTTGTTGTATGCCACGGATAATCGCCGGGCTGGCGGCAATGGTTTTGGCAACCATCAGGGCGCGCTGGCCAATCTCGTTGTACAGGGATTGGCTGAGGTAATAACCGGCAAACACGCCAATAAACAGCGTTTGCAGAGCGCTCACCAGACCAAGGGTGAGAATCATACGGGTTTTGAGTTTTGTTCGTCGCTTTGCAGGCATAGGCTTCAGTCAAATTGGTCCATCGGCGCTGTGTTCCGTGTTGCTCAGGGTAAAACACCGCCACTGTGTTTGTCCGTGAACTTTATGAACACAATGCACAGTAGTTTTTTTAAATGCGTTACGCCCGCAAACTTCTGTAATTACGCATTGCCTTCTACTGTGTTAGCTGAAACAACCAAGAGGCAATGTGTATGTTTATCAAAACAACAATAGCATTTGTGGCTGCGGCTACCTTCAGTATGTCTGCCATGGCGTGGCAGCCCAGCGGCAAAGTAGAGTGCCTGGCACCGGCTGATCCGGGCGGCGGTTGGGATTTCACCTGCCGCAGTGTGGGTAACGTCATGCAACAACTTGACCTGGTAGACGGGTCGGTACAAACCGTGAACATGGCTGGCGCAGGCGGCGGCGTAGCTTACGCCCACACTGTCAGCAAGCGTAAAAACGACGATCAGCTGATTGTCGCAGCATCGACTGCAACCACGACTCGATTGGCGCAAAAGCAATTTCCCGGTATGGATGCGTCCATGGTGAAGTGGATCGGCGCGCTGGGCGCAGACTACGGCATCATCGCGGTCAGTAAAGATTCCAAATATGAAAACCTGAACCAATTGATGGACGCGTTGAAAGAGAACCCGCGCGCGGTCAAATTCGCCGGCGGCAGCGCTCGTGGCGGCTGGGATCACTTGAAGGTGCTTATTGCGGCAAAGGCCGCAGGCGCTGACAAACTGCCATCCATTCCTTACCTGTCGTACAACAACGGCGGCGAAGCCATGACCCAGGTTGTCGGCGGCCAGGTTGATGCCTTTACCGGTGACGTTTCAGAAGCCACCGGTTTTATGGAATCCGGTGATTTGCGCGTACTGGCGGTGCTGTCAGAGGAGCGTCTGCCGGGTAAGTTCAGCAACATTCCGACGGCCCGCGAGCAGGGAATTGATGCGCTTGGCCCGAACTGGCGCGGATTTTACATGCCCAAAGACACCCCACAAGAAGCTCAGCAGTATTGGGTAGACGCGATCGACACCGTTTACGCCAGCAAAGAGTGGAAAGCCGTGATGAAAAGCAACGGCCTGATTCCGTTCCATCCCAAAGCCGGTGAGTTTGAAAACTTTGTGACCAATCAAGTGAAAGACATTGAAAACCTGTCTCGGGAAATTGGTCTTCTAAAATGACCGCCATGGGTGACCGTATTCTGGGATTGTGCCTGCTGGTGCTGGCGTTTGCCTATGGCTGGGTGGCGCAACAATGGCCTGAACCCTTCGGCGGTTCCGAGGGATTAGGGCCGGAAACCTTCCCCACCATACTGGCGACTGTGCTGGTGGTGGGCAGCCTGTACCTGATGATCAAGCCAGATACTGACGCCCAATGGCCCGTAGGGAAATCGGCCCTGGAGCTGGTGATTTCGATCATTGTGCTGGTGATTTACGCGCTGCTGATGGAGCCATTGGGCTTTATCATTGCCACCACCCTGGCCGTGGGTACCCTGAGTTGGCGCATGGGCGCACCGCCCAAAGGGGCGTTTGTGACCGGTCTGGTAAGCGCTGTTGTGGTGTTCGGGCTGTTCAACTATGGCTTGTCGTTGAGCCTGCCCAATGGCTTGCTGGGAGGCTTTTGATTATGGAAACCATTGGCTTTCTGATGGACGGGTTTGCGGTGGCGTTAACGCCGTATAACCTGATGTTCGCTCTGTTTGGTGCTTTTGTGGGCACCTTGATTGGCTGCCTGCCAGGCTTGGGCCCGGCGAACGGTGTGGCCATTCTGATTCCGCTGGCCTTCACCCTGGGGCTGCCGCCTGAAACCGCCATGATTCTGCTTACCTCGGTTTACGCTGGCGCCATGTACGGCGGGCGAATTTCGTCGATTTTGCTGAACATTCCGGGCGACGAACCGGCCATGATGACGTGCCTCGACGGCTATCCCATGGCGCAAAACGGCCGTGCGGCGGATGCCTTGGCCATCTCGGCGATTGCATCTTTCGCGGGCAGCCTGATTGGCACCGTAGGGTTGATCATGCTGGCACCGGTGCTGGCGCGATTTGCACTAACCTTTGGGCCGGCGGAATACTTCGCGCTGTTTTTGCTGGCGTTCGCCACGTTGGGCGGTATAACCGGCAAAAATCCGATGAAGACGGTCATTGCCGCCGTGCTGGGCATTATGATCTCTACCGTGGGCATCGACATATCCACCGGCACCCAGCGTTACACCGGCGGTGTGCTGGAGCTGTATGAGGGCATTGACTTCATTCTGGCGATTGTGGGTCTGTTTGCCATCTCCGAGCTGCTGTTTTTTGTCGAAGCACGAATGGGTAAAGGCCGCAGCAAAGTGAAAGTGGGCAAGCTCACACTGACCTTTAAAGAGATTGTGTCGACCATTCCCACCCAACTGCGCGGCGGTGTGCTGGGCTTCATTGCCGGTGTGCTGCCGGGTGCCGGTGCGTCTTTGGGCAGCTTTATAAGCTACACCCTGGAAAAAACGGTGTTGGGCAAAAAAGGCCGCTTTGGCGAAGGCGACATTCGGGGCGTAGTGGCACCAGAAGCGGGCAATAACGGTGCGGCGTCTGGCGCCCTGGTACCTATGTTGACTCTGGGTGTGCCGGGCAGTGGCACCACGGCGGTGTTGCTGGCCATGCTGATTTCCCTGAACATCACGCCTGGGCCGCTGATGTTCACCCAGCATGCCGACATTGTGTGGGGCGTGATTGCTGCGCTGTTGATCGGCAACGTACTGCTGCTGGTGCTGAACATTCCGATGATCGGGGTGTTCGTGAGGCTGTTATCCGTGCCGCCTATGTACCTGCTACCGATTGTAACCATGGTGGCGTTTGTGGGTATTTACTCTATCAGCCACAGCACGTTTGATCTGTACTTCATGATCGTGTTCGGGGTTGGCGGGTACATTCTGCGCAAGCTGGAGATTCCCATGGTGCCCATTATTCTGGGCCTGCTGTTGGGGCCGGAAATGGAAAAAAATCTGGGCCATGCGCTGATCTTGTCTGACGGCGACTGGACAACACTCTGGTCAAGCCCCCTGGCCATCGGTTTGTGGCTGGTTGCCGGCCTGGGCCTGGTGTTGCCAACACTGGTCGGGCCTATACTACGCCGGCGCATGCACTCTGCCATGAAAGAGGGGCCAGTGAGCGATTAAACGCTTTGGTACGCCGCCTTGGCGGATAAATAAAGAATGTTGCACCGGGCTTTGCCCGGTGTTTTTTATGGAAAACCGTTACACTTTCATGAACGTTTGCTACCGCTTAGGATGTTATGTCAGATCTTTCCTTAATTCAGTATGGCCTGATCGCGCTGATTTTTATCTGGAGCGGCTTTGTGCGTTCCGGGCTGGGCTTTGGCGGGGCCGTGCTGTCGCTGCCATTCCTGCTGCTGGTGAAAGACGATCCGCTGGTATTTCTGCCCATCATCGCGGTGCACCTGCTGGTGTTTTCATCTCTGACCATCTGGATGAACAATCGCGGCAATCGCGAAGGCAAAGGCGATAAGGGCCGCCAAACATTAACCGGATTTGGGCCGGATGCCGCCACAAACGCGCGAGAAAGCACCGTTGACTGGCCCTACCTGTGGCGAATGCTGCGCATTATGCTGGTGCCCAAGCTGATTGGCGTGTTGGGCTTGTTTACGCTGCCGGCCAATGTGTTGAGTGCGATTATTTTTGTGATTGTCGGAATTTACTCGGTGTCGTACATCGCGAACCGGCCGTTTCGCAGCAACAGTAAATCCGTGGATGTGGCCCTGTTGATGGCCGGTGGTTACATTAGCGGCACCTCGCTGATCGGCGCGCCGCTGATTATTGCGGTGGCGGCGCAGCACGTGGCGCGGGAGAAACTGCGCGATACGCTGTTCGGTCTTTGGTTCATTCTGGTACTGATCAAGCTGGCGGCGTTCATCTGGGTAGGGCTTGATCTGCAGTTGATTCATCACCTGTGGTTGCTGCCCTGTGCCGCATTAGGGCACGTGATCGGGCTGCGTTTTCACGAGCGTATTCTGCAGGCGGAAACACCGGTGTTTTTCCGCCTGCTGGGCGTGGTGCTGCTCGTGGTCAGCACCGTCGGTATCGTCAGTGTGTTGTTTTAGCAGAACATTTTTTGGCAGGGAGCGCGATTGTCCAGTCCGACCCATTTGAACAGGTCTTCTCGGATTTCGGATCGGTTGGTTTCAAATAGCGCTATGTTCGGCTTGTGCATGGCCATTCTTTAGCCCCGCGCATAAGCCGCTTCAGAGCGCTAAAAAGGATTGAATACCGGCCCCGAACTATTAAGGCCTACCGCAAACCAACAAAGGAGAGAATCGCCAAAACGATAACGACGGCGCCAACGATGTAGATAATCCTGTTCATAAGTCGCTCCTTGATATTTTCCAGTCGGTTTTGAAACTCGTAGTTCGGGTGCGCACTCGTCCTTAAGGCGCATGATGCAACGTCCTATTTGGGCTGTTCCATCGCCCCATCTGCCCATAGGTTGGTATATCGGTATTATCGAGTTTGTTCGCTATTGCACACAGCGATAGCAATGGCGATAAGCCATTAGTGGGTTGCAGGCAGTGCGGTTGTTGGTCCGAACACTTCGTAGTGCAACTGATCATCAGGGAAGCCGATGCTGTTCAGTATGCTCTTGAGGGCTGCCATAAACGGCATAGGTCCACAGAAGTAGATGTGGGCGGATTTGTCGGTCAGCCATTGGTCGAGAATGTCAGCGGACAAGTACCCAACCCAGTCCGCACCTTCACCAAACTCAAACGCGAGCCGCAGGTTCAGCCCGGTTGATGCTTTTAGCTCTGCCAGCTCTGTGCGAAAGATCTGATGCTCGGCGCTGCGGCTGCATTCAACAAATTGTATGTTGTCGGCTGCGATGCCTGATGCCAACGCTTCTTTTAGCATGCTGTAGAGGGGTGTGATGCCAACGCCACCGGAAATAAAC
>NZ_DRGY01000147.1 GCF_011049865.1 Marinobacter antarcticus
GGGTACAATTATGACGCTTAGGTTGCCCTGTGCAACAGAAGATTCCGGATATGGCCAATAGCCCTTGTGGGATTGAGGCCTTTCGGGCAAACGCTGACGCAGTTCATAATACCTCTGCAGCGGAACACGCTGAACGGATCGTCCAGATTATCGAGTCGCTCCGCTTGAGCCGTATCACGGCTGTCCGCGAGGAAACGATAAGCCTGCAACAGCCCTGCCGGACCAATAAACTTGTCCGGATTCCACCAGAACGACGGGCAAGCCGTTGAACAACACGCACAGAGAATGCACTCGTACAGGCCGTCCAGCTTTTCACGATCCTCCGGTGACTGCAATCGCTCGATAGCGGGAACCGGTTTGTCGTTCTTCAAAAACGGCATTACCTTTTCGTATTGCTTGTAGAACAGGCTCATATCAACGACCAGGTCACGGATAACCGGCAAGCCCGGTAGCGGACGCAAAACCAGTTTGTCGTTCTTGATGACCTGGGACATAGGTGTGATGCATGCCAAGCCGTTTTTGCCGTTCATGTTCATGCCATCGGAACCGCAAACACCTTCGCGGCAGGAACGGCGATAGGCCATTGACGGGTCTCGTTCTTTGATAAGATTGAGCACGTCAAGAACCATCAGATCCTTGCCTGCCGGAAGCTCAACATCCACATCCTGCATGTACGGGGCGTTGTCAGTTTCCGGGTTATAACGGTAAAGGCTTACCAACATAATGTGCGTCCCCCTTAGTAAGACCGAATTTTCGGTTGGAAGGTATCGACTGTTTTAGGCGAAAAGTTCACGTCGCGCTTTCCAATACGCTTATCAAGTGGAAAGTACAGAGAATGCTTCAACCAATTCTCATCATCACGTTCTGTGAAGTCATTACGGGCGTGCGCGCCGCGACTTTCTTTGCGCTCATTTGCAGAGATTGCCGTCGCCAGAGCCACTTCATAAAGGTTATCCAACTCCAGCGCCTCAATGCGCGCGGTGTTGAATGCACTGCTGGTATCTGCCAGCTTGGTGTTGCGAACACGCTCACCAATGGCTTCCAGCTTTGCCAGCCCTTCCTCCATGCTCTTGCCGTCACGGAAAACACCGAAGTAGAGTTGCATACAGTTCTGCAGATCCCGGCGAACGTCAGCAACACTCTCGCCTTCTGATGCATTATTCAAACGATCCAAACGCGCCATGGCACGTTTGATGTCTTCATCGGTTGCGTCATCTGTTTCGAAGCCGCCACGCAGTTGCTCTTCAATGTGCAAGCCTGCTGCACGACCGAAAACAACGAGGTCCAGCAAGGAGTTGCCACCCAACCGGTTTGCGCCATGAACAGAAACACACGCCGCTTCACCGCAAGCAAACAGGCCCGGAATCGGCTGATCTTTACCGTTCTCATCCTGAGTCAGCGCCTGGCCACCGACATTCGTCGGGATACCGCCCATCATATAATGGCAAGTTGGCACAACCGGAACCGGCTCTTTCACGGGATCCACGTGGGCGAAGGTGCGAGACAGCTCGCAGATGCCCGGCAAACGAAGATTCAACGTTTCTTCGCCAAGATGATCCAGCTTCAGCAACACGTGATCCTTGTCCGGGCCACAGCCGCGGCCTTCAAGAATCTCAATCACCATGGAGCGCGCCACAACGTCGCGCCCGGCCAGATCTTTGGCGTTCGGGGCATAACGCTCCATGAAGCGCTCACCGTCAGCGTTAATAAGGTAGCCACCCTCACCTCGACACCCTTCCGTTACGAGCGTGCCGGCACCGTAAATGCCCGTTGGGTGAAACTGCCACATTTCCATGTCCTGCATCGGGAAACCCGCACGCAGTGCCATGCCAATGCCGTCGCCGGTGTTGATCAGGGCGTTCGTTGTTGACGCATAAATACGACCGGCACCGCCGGTTGCCAGGACAGCCGCTGTAGACTTGATATAAGCGACTTCTCCGGTTTCAATCTCGATGGCCACAACGCCAACGACTTCGTTTTTACTGTTTTTTACCAGGTCAACGGCATACCACTCATTCAGGAACGTTGTGCCGCCTTTGAGGTTCGCCTGGTACAGCGTGTGCAGCAGTGCGTGACCCGTGCGGTCAGCAGCGGCACAGGTACGCGCGGCCTGAGTAGAATCGTTCGGACCCTTGGACTGGCCACCAAACGGGCGCTGATAGATTCGACCCTGCTCGGTGCGTGAGAACGGCAAGCCCATGTGTTCCAGCTCGTAGACGGCCTGGGGCCCTACAGAGCACATGTACTCAACAGCGTCTTGGTCGGCGATGTAATCAGACCCCTTAACGGTGTCATACATGTGCCAACGCCAATCATCATTGGGGTCCGCGCTTGCAATCGCACAGGTAATACCACCCTGGGCGGATACGGTGTGCGAACGCGTTGGAAAAACCTTGGTAATACACGCTGTATTGACGCCCGACTCAGTCAACTGAAGGGCGGCTCGCATACCGGCACCACCGCCACCGATAACAATAGCGTCGTACGACATGGTCTTGATATTAGACATCAATTAAAGCCCCCAAATAATCTGAATACCCCAAACCACATAGATGAAAATCACAAGAATGCACGCCGCCTGAAAAAGAAAACGTGGCATAGCGGATTTAATGTAGTCCGTAGAAACTGTCCAAAGCCCGACCCAAGCGTGAGCGCCAATCGAAAGCAGCGCGAGCAGCGTAAAGATCTTGAACCAAGCCTGACCGAACAGAGCCGACCATACCTGGTAGTCAACGTCGGTCGTCAAGAAAAACCCGAGCATGAACAGCGTATAGAAGGCTAATACGTAGGCAGAGACTCTCTGGATGATCCAGTCTTGAACGCCATTCCGGCCAATGTTGGTCACACTATTCATGCCCATATCCAGACTCCTGCAAGAACAATGAGGACGACGGAAACCGCAATTGTGATTTTGGCGGCCACGCGCCCGCTTTCGAGCTCTTCAGCGACACCCATATCCATGAGCAGATGCTTGATACCTGCAACCAGATGATAAAGCAGGGCCGACATGATGCCCCAGATGATCAGCTTGGCGAAGAAGCTGTTCAGCAATTCACTAACCTGACTGAAGCCTTCTTCCCCGGAGAGGGAAAGCTGAAGTCCGTAGAGCATGAAAGCAACACCAACAAAAATGATGATGCCGCTGACGCGGTGCAATATGGACGTAATGGCTGGCAGTGGAAAATGAAACTTGCCGAGATCGAGATTTACTGGTCGTTTACTGTTCACAGCGCTCTCACACTCTCTTGATTCCGCAGAACCGGCGAACCGGGAACGGATGGTGGTATGTTAGATCGGAAGCTCGGTACGACACCGATAACCGATTGGTTCAGGAGGGTGGACATCGACAAGGTAGCTTGCTACAAACAAGCCCGATGACGTTGAACCCCTGATTCTGGGCTATGGATTATAAGGAGGCGCCCGTATAATTACAAACGCCGAACCGATGCAGTGCCGGCGACAAGACGGCAACGAGGCTAGCTACAGGGCCTTTTGACCGTTCTTTTTCACACTCGGAACCGCATCATTCGTGATATCCCTGATTTACAACACGCCACGGATCATAAGGTTTCCCTACTCTTTGATTGACAAAAAAAGCCAACGCCCTATATTTTGCGGCCAGTTTTGCGATAATACGCGCCTTCTTGCGCAACTATAAAGGCAGCCCATGCTGCCAAAGCTGATAAACAGGAGAGCACTATGACCGACAGGAAAGCCACGCTCTCGGTGGGGGACAAGTCCATTGAGCTACCGGTTTATTCCGGCACCGTTGGCCCTGACGTCATCGACGTACGAGGCCTAGTAAAGCAAGGTATTTTCACTTACGACCCGGGGTTTGTCTCAACAGCAGCCTGCGAGTCAGCTATTACGTACATTGATGGTGAAAATGGGGTTCTCCTGCACAGGGGCTATCCAATCGAGCAACTCGCTGAGCACTCGGACTATCTGGAAGTCTGCTATCTGCTGCTAAAGGGCGAATTGCCTACAGACGCGGAAAATACGCTGTTCCACGACACCATTAAAAACCACACCATGCTGCACGACCAGATGCGCAATTTTTTCCAGGGCTTCCGCCGGGACGCGCATCCCATGGCCATCATGTGCGGTGTCGTTGGTGCGCTTTCGGCGTTTTATCACGACCAAATGGACGTTACCAACGAGCATCAGCGCGACATCACTGCTCATCGCCTGATTGCCAAAATGCCCACCATCGCGGCCTGGTGTTACAAATACAGTATTGGTCAGCCGTTCATATACCCAAGGAACAACCTCTCGTACTCCGAGAACTTTCTGCAGATGATGTTTGGCGTTCCCTGCGAAGAGTTCAAGCCAAATCCTATCCTGGCCAAAGCCATGGACAAGATTTTCATCCTGCACGCTGATCATGAGCAGAACGCGTCCACCTCTACCGTTCGGCTCGCCGGCTCTACCGGCGCTAACCCCTATGCCTGCATCGCATCAGGTATAGCAGCCCTGTGGGGACCAGCCCATGGCGGAGCCAACGAAGCGGTTCTGGACATGCTTGCCGAGATCGGTGACGAATCCAACATCGACAAGTTCATCGCCAAAGCGAAAGACAAAGATGATCCGTTCCGCCTGATGGGTTTTGGTCACCGGGTATATAAAAACTTCGACCCGCGCGCCAAAGTTATGGCTGAGACCGCGCACGAAGTTTTGAGTGAGCTTGGGCTGGAAGACGACCCGCTGCTCAAAATCGCCCAGCGACTTGAGCAGATCGCCCTGGAAGACGAGTACTTCGTCGAGCGCAAACTCTACCCGAACGTGGATTTCTATTCCGGCCTCATTCTCAAGGCCATCGGTATTCCGACATCCATGTTTACGGTGGTTTTCGCCATGTCCCGGACCATTGGCTGGTTCGCGCACTGGAACGAAATGGTCAGCGGCGATTACCGTATCGGCCGCCCACGCCAGCTTTATACCGGCTCGCCGGCACGGGATTATCCGAAAGAGTAAATCCTGCTTGTCCGAACACCAGAAGGCCGCTAATTTAGCGGCCTTTTTTTGGCGTGCTGAACGGATATACTCTTTTCTCCAGCAACCTGTGAACTCTGTGCTAAGTTAAGTTGCAGAACTCTAACAGGAGAAAATAATGACGACCGCAACCTTTATCGGCCTTGGCGTTATGGGGTATCCCATGGCCGGTCACCTCGCCAATGCAGGCCTTACCGTTCGCGTTTGGAATCGTTCCGAAGAAAAGGCTCTGCAATGGGCAAAAGAGTACTCCGGAACCGCATGCCAAACCCTTTCAGAAGCCGTAAGCGGCGCAGACTTCATATTTACCTGCGTCGGTGCCGACAAGGATCTTATTGCGGTTTATGAAGGCGACGATGGCATTCTGGCAAACGCACCGCAAGGCGCGATTCTGGTGGATCACACCACCGCGTCCGCAGGCGTTGCCGAGAGACTGGCCGAGGCTTCACGCAAGGTCAGTATGGGCTTTATCGACGCGCCTGTATCAGGGGGCCAACAAGGCGCCCAGAACGGCCAGCTCACGATCATGTGCGGTGGCACTGATTCAGACTACGCCAAAGCCCAACCGCTCATGCAGCACTATGCCAAAGCCCTGAACCTGATGGGCCCGGCGGGCAGCGGCCAGAAAACCAAAATGGTCAATCAGATCGCTATCGCGGGCCTCGTTCAAGGCCTCTCCGAAGCGTTGCATTTCGCCGAGCAGGCGAACCTTGATGTCAGCAAAGTTGTGGACGTCATTTCGAAAGGCGCCGCTCAGTCCTGGCAGATGGAAAATCGGTCAGCAACCATGATTGACGGCAAGTTCGACCACGGGTTTGCAGTTGACTGGATGCGCAAAGATCTCGGTATCTGCCTGGACGAAGCTCGTAAAATCAACGCCTCGTTACCGGTCACAGCCTTGGTCGATCAATTCTACGGGGACGTTCAGGAGATGGGCGGAAAACGTTGGGATACGTCGTCACTGATCCAGAGATTGCGGAAGTTCAGATAGAGCACCGAGCGCCCAAATAAACAAAAAGAGGCCGGGAGAATTTTCCCGGCCTCTTTTTGTTTGCGACATCACTCCGTTCGGATTACTTCTTTTCCCGAGGCTGCCATTTGCCATCGACATACCACGCAGACCAGCCCGTTGCCTTGCCGTCTTTCTCCGACATCACATACTGTTCTTTGGTCTTGCGGCTGTAACGGATAACCGCAGGGTTACCGGAGGGATCGCGTTCCGGAGCCTCCATCAGATAGTTGTGCTTCGGATCAATTTCCTTCCGGTGCGGCTTGATCTCCATCACCAGAGGGGGCCGGGTTTCACGATTTTTCGGAAATTTGCTGGCCGCCAGAAACATTCCGGATGCACCGTCGCGCAGCACATAGGTGTCGTCCACCTTCTGGCACTGCAGTTCGGGCATGGGCACCGGGTCCATCTTGGGCGGCGCCGGCTCACCGCTCTTCAGGAGTTTGCGCGTGTTCTTGCAGGTATCACTCATACACCCGAAATACTTGCCAAAGCGCCCTGTTTTAAGCTGCATCTCAGAGCCGCATTTATCGCATTCCAGAGTCGGCCCGTCGTAGCCTTTGATACGGAACGTACCCTCTTCTACTTCGTAACCGGAACAGTCAGGATTGTTACCACAAACGTGCAGCTTGTGAGCTTCATCCACGAGGTAGCTGTCCATGGCGGTAGAACATTTCGGGCAGCGCCGCTTCTTGCGCAACAACCGGGTTTCGCCCTCACCTTCAACGTCATCGTCGGCGCTGACAACCTCATCGCCTGATACCAGATTAATGGTGGTTTTACAGCGTTCTTTCGGCGGCAGCGAATAGCCCGAACACCCAAGGAAAACGCCGGTACTGGCCACGCGGATCTGCATATTCCGACTGCAGGTCGGGCATGGGATTGTGGTTTCTGTGGGATCGTTCGGGCGCATACCGCCTTCGTCGTCCGCCGCTTCGGCAGACTCCAACTGTTGACGGAAATGCGCGTAAAAATCGTTAAGAACCTTTTTCCACTCCACATCGCCTTCGGCAATGTGATCCAGGTCGCCTTCCATCTTTGCGGTAAAGTCAAAATCCATCAGATTGGAAAACGACTCGCACAGCCTGTCGGTGACGATTTCGCCCATTTTTTCAGCGTAGAAACGACGGTTCTGCAGGCGCACATACCCTCGATCCTGAATGGTCGAGATGATTGACGCGTACGTCGATGGGCGGCCGATACCCTGCTTTTCAAGCTCTTTTACCAGGCTGGCTTCCGTGTATCGCGGTGCTGGCTTGGTAAAGTGCTGGGTGGGATCAAGTTTTTCGAGGCTAAGCACCTCACCCACTTTAATATCTGGCAGGGCAATGTCTTCTTCTTTTTTCGCCGACTGAGGTGCCACTTTAAGGAAGCCATCAAACTTGATGATCCGACCCCGTGTGCGCAGTTCGTAATCGCCGTTGGCAACCGCAATCGACGTGCTGAGGAATTCCGCGTCTGACATCTGGCACGCCACAAACTGGCGCCAGATCAAGTCATAAAGCTTTTCGGCGTCCTTTTCCAGGCCGCTGATAGCCGTTGCCTGACGGGTCGCTTCCGTCGGGCGAATGGCTTCGTGAGCCTCTTGGGCGCCCTCTTTACTGCCATAAAGCTTTGGCTCCTCTGGCAGATAACGCTCACCGAACTGCTCCTGAATGTAATCACGGCAACCACTGACGGCATCCTGACTCAGGTTTGTCGAATCCGTACGCATGTAGGTAATGTACCCGGCCTCATAAAGGCGCTGGGCCAGCATCATTGTTTTCTTGACACTGAAGCCCATGCGGTTGCTCGCCGCCTGCTGCAGCGTTGATGTAATAAACGGCGGCCCCGAACGAGACCTGGTTGGCTTGTCTTCCCGCTTGGATACCTCAAAGCTACCTGACTCAAGGCGCTTGACGTGCTCAACGCTCTGCTGCTCGTTAACCGGGCGATAAGGCTTGTCGTTGTAGCGGGTAACCTCAAACCGCACCGGTTGCGCACTGGCTTTGGCACCCAGCCCGGCAAACAACTGCCAGTATTCTTCCGGCACAAAAATCCGGATTTCCCGCTCTCGCTCTGCAATTAACCGCACAGCAACCGACTGAACACGACCGGCAGAAAGCCCGCGAGCGAGCTTGGCCCACAGCAAGGGCGACACCATGTAGCCCACAACCCGGTCGAGAAAACGTCGGGCCTGTTGAGCGTTTACTCGATTGGTATCGAGGCTTCCGGGGTCTTTGAACGCTTCTTGAATGGCGCGCTTGGTAATTTCGTTGAACACCACGCGGCGATACTTTTCAGGCTCACCGCCAATGGTCTGTTGCAGGTGCCATGCAATGGCCTCCCCCTCGCGGTCAAGATCCGTCGCGAGGTAGATATGGTCGGCATTCTTGGCCAGTCGCTTGAGCTCACTGACCACTTTTTCCTTGCCAGGAAGAATCTCGTAACGAGCACTCCAGTCCTGATCGGGATCAACACCCATGCGGGCGACCAGTTGTTCCCGGGCCTTGCGCTTTTTATGGGCAATCTTGTCTTCGGGGCTGAGTTTACGCGTGATCGCCGCCTGCCTGGCACGCTCTTTCGGGTCAGATTGGGATCCGTTGCCACTGACGGGAAGATCACGAATATGCCCGACGCTTGACTTCACGATGAAGTCAGAGCCCAGGTACTTATTGATGGTCTTCGCTTTCGCTGGTGACTCGACAATTACGAGACTTTTACCCATATCGGAGATCTGTATCCTTGGCGATAAATCGGTCGGTAAACAAGCAGACCGTAAACTCGCTGTAAAATCAATCGGCTGGAAAAACTATAGGAGCCGCCATTGTGTATAGGCTCACTGTTTTACAGGGTCAGGAATAGCAAGACAACCCATTCTTTGTTTCAGTCATGCTTTTTTGAACGCTCAGGAAACGCCTTGAGGGCGACCTGAAAGCAGGAAGGCCCGGCGCGCGGCCGGGCCTTCCATGAAAGCGTTACCGTGTTCGTCTAGCGAATCACAGGCGCTCCCATACCGTTGTAATGCCTTGGCCGAGGCCGATACACATGGTGGAAACACCAAGCTTACCGCCTTTATTCAGCATGACATTCAGCAAGGTTGTGGAGATACGGGCACCAGAACAACCCAGCGGATGGCCAAGAGCAATCGCGCCGCCGTTCAGGTTAACCTTTTCTTCCATAACACCCAGCAGCTTCAGGTCTTTCAGAACCGGCAAAGACTGGCCTGCGAACGCTTCGTTCAGTTCCCAAAAGTCGATGTCTTCTACTTTAAGGCCTGCACGCTTCAGCGCTTTTTTGGTGGCCGGCACCGGGCCGTAACCCATGATCGCGGGATCACAGCCGGCTACCGCCATACTGCGAATTTTCGCAATTGGCTTCAGCCCGAGCGCTTCCGCTCGCTCTGCCGACATCAAAACCATCGCAGCGGCTCCGTCTGTCAGCTGGGAAGACGTACCTGCGGTGACGGTTCCATTCTTGGGGTCAAAAGCCGGCTTGAGCTGGCCCAACGACTCCACGGTGGTATCCGGGCGAATGGTTTCGTCATGCTCGATCAGCATTTTGAAGCCATTTTCGTCGTGGCCTTCAATCGGCACGATTTCGTTCTTGAAACGGCCTTCCAGCGTTGCTTCCTGGGCCAGACGATGTGAACGCGCGCCGAACTCATCCTGCTGCTCACGGGTAATGCCGTGCATCTTCGCCAACATTTCGGCCGTCAGGCCCATCATGTTAGACGCTTTAGCCGTGTACTTGGACGCGGCGGGATTGTGATCGAAGCCTTCCGTCATGGGAACGTGCCCCATGTGCTCCACACCACCCACCATGAACATGTCGCCGTTGCCGGTCATGATCGCCTGGGCTGCGGTGTGAATGGCGCTCATCGCAGAGCCACACAGACGGTTGACTGTCTGCGCTGCCGACTCATGGGGAATACGGGTCAGCAGGGAAATCTGCCGGGCTACGTTAAAGCCCTGCTCTTTGGTCTGGTTTACACAACCCCAGATCACATCTTCCACTTCTTTCGGGTCGAGCTTCGGGTTGCGCTCGAACAATGCTTCGATCAGCGCTGCCGACAGGGTCTCCGCACGTACATTACGGAAACAACCATTTTTGGCACGACCCATCGGAGTCCGCACGCAATCGATGACGACAACGTCTCTCGGATTAAGGCTCATAGATCTTTCTCCGTTCGGAAATCTCGTTCAGGGTTAGCCAAAGAACTTTTCGCCCTTCTTGGCCATTTCACGCAGCTTCTTGGTCGGATGATACAAAGGACCAAGGTCTGCAAACTTGTCTGCTAGCTCGACGAATTTGTCGACACCCATATCGTCGATATAACGCAGGGCACCACCACGGAACGGCGGGAAACCGATACCGAAGATCAGGCCCATGTCAGCATCTGCCGGGCCTTCAACAATGCCGTCTTCCAGGCAGCGAACGGTTTCCAGACACAGAGGGAGCATCATACGAGCAATGATATCCTCATCACTGAAATCGTTCTTACCCTGAACAACCGGTTCAATCAGCTTGTAGGTTTCTTCATCGACAACCTTCTTCTGCTTGCCCTTGCGGTCCAGCTCATATTTATAGAAGCCTTTATCGTTCTTCTGACCGTAGCGGTCGTTCTCGAACATCACTTCAACGGCGGACTTGTAATCTGCCTTCATGCGCTCAGGGAAGCCTTCCGCCATTACTTCGTTGGCGTGTTTGGCAGTATCCATGCCAACCACGTCAAGCAGGTAGGCAGGGCCCATCGGCCAACCAAACTTTTCCATCACCTTGTCGACTTTCTGGAAGTCGGCACCGTCACGAATCAAACCTGAAAAACCACCGAAATACGGGAACAGAACGCGGTTTACCAGGAAACCCGGGCAATCGTTTACAACGATCGGGGTCTTGCCCATGGCCTTTGCATAAGCAACGGTTGTGGCAACAGCACGATCGCTGGTCTTCTTGCCACGGATAACTTCAACCAGCGGCATCATGGGCACCGGGTTGAAAAAGTGCATGCCGCAGAAGTTTTCCGGGCGTTTGAGATTCTTGGCCAGAAGGTCGATTGAAATAGTCGATGTGTTAGACGTCAGGATGGCGTCATCACGAGTCATCTCTTCAACTTCGCGCAGAACCGCATCTTTTACTTTGGGATTCTCAACAACAGCTTCAACAACCAGGTCTACGTCCTTGAAATCACCGTAGTTCAGGGTTGGTGTAATGCTGTTAAGAACATCAGCCATCTGCCCTGCATCCATGCGACCTTTATCAACCCGCCTGGTCAGCTGCTTCTTGGCTTCTTTAAGACCCAGAGCAATGCCGTCCTGGTTGATGTCCTTCATGATGATTGGCGTGCCTTTCAGTGCTGACTGATAAGCAATACCACCACCCATGATTCCGGCACCGAGTACGGCGGCCAGTTTCACTTCAGAGGCTTCTTTTTCCCACGCTTTGGCTTTCTTCTTCAATTCCTGATCGTTCAGGAACAAACCAACAAGACAGGCAGCCACATTGGTCTTTGCCATTTTGGCAAAACCTTTGGCTTCTACTTCAATGGCCTTGTCGCGGGTCAATCCAGCGTGCTTCTGCATCACCTTGATGGCTTCGACCGGTGCCGGGTAGTTTTTACCCGCTTTGGCACCGACAAAGGCCTTTGAGATTTCGAAGGCCATCATGCTTTCCATGGCATTCAGCTTGATCTTGCCTTTCTTTTCTTCGCGGCGCGCTTCGTAATCAAGCTTGCCTTCGTTGCACTGGTTGATGATCGCCACGGCGGCTTCAACCAGTTTTTCCGGCTCAACCACAGCGTCAACTGCGCCTGTTTTCAAGGCAACATCGGCGCGATTTTCTGAGCCACCGCAAATCCATTCAACGGCATTATCAACGCCCACCAGGCGAGACAGGCGAACCGTTCCGCCAAAGCCCGGGAAAATACCGAGCTTGACTTCCGGAAGACCCACTTTTGCCTTGGGCGCCATAACCCGGTAGTCCGTCGCCAGACACATCTCAAAACCGCCGCCCAGAGCAATACCGTTAATAGCGGTTACCGTCGGGAACGGAAGGTCTTCTACCGCACTGAAAATGGCATTGGCTTTAAGGTTGTTGGCTATGAGATCTTCTTCGGAACCGGCAAACAGCTCGGTAAACTCTGTAATGTCGGCGCCTACAATGAAGCTGTCTTTGGAACTGGTTATTACCAGGCCCTTGAGGTTTTTCTGCGCTTTAAGCGCATCAGTCGCGGCGTGGAGCTCTTCAATAGTAAGACGGTTGAACTTGTTTACCGACTCGCCCTGCAAGTCGAAGTCCAACTGAGCGATCCCGCCTTCGATCTCTTTAACCGTGATGGCTTTACCTTCGTAAATCATCAACTGATCTCCAGTCTGTGTTTGGAACTGCTTCCAATTCCGGCTTGGCTCATTCGCGAACCGCCAGAGTTGCTTGTGCAGCGAGATTTCGGTCACTGCCCGATTAATCGACTCAAAAATTCATACAGTCGTTTGAATCATTGGGGCATCACGATGGGAAAAAACAGCACGTTTGTCAATTTTTTTCTTTCTCCTCAGGCACAAATCACCCTATATTTCTGTACAACTGCCTCTGCCACAGCCGTGCACAAGACGAACAAAACTGCTTGATCGGCCAGACAAGTTACTTTACCTTCGCTCTACGACTTTGGTACACAATAATAAATGCATTACGGAGAAACATCCGATGAATCCTACCCGTCTGCGGACGCGCTCCCTGGTTGCTGCACTCTTTTTGTTACTACTAACATCCCTGGGCGCCCGCGCCCAAAACGCTGATGATTTTCTGGCTCAGTTACACACATTTCGAGTCAGCAATTACGTGTCGCTGGATGCTTACTACCGATTCATTGGAAGCGGCACCAAGAGCAACTTGAATGAGATCCTGGCAGGTATCAATACGGCGAACGACTCGATGAATCTTCTGGCAGAAAGCACCAGCGGTGTTTTAACAGCAGAGCAGATTAAAGCACTGCTCGACAAATTCGACCGGTTCAAAGGCTTGATGCGTGACAACATTAACGACGTGCGTGAGACCGGCTACCCGGATTTACGCATGGTTTCCGACATGGCCAATCAAGCACTGGCGATGAATGACATGGCCACTGAGTTTTACCAGATTGCCCAGAAAAACTCCGAGATAAAAACCGGTCCACGGGTTGAAGCAGCGCGATCTGGCGCCGTGAAAATCGCCCAGATGATGGCGAAATACTCGGTTCGAACCAACTCATCCGTCGCCCAGACGTTTCAGGGTTCATCCAGTGAAACGCCCCTTGACGAGCAAGCAAAAGAGTTTGAACAGCTTCTGGAGACCGTGGCGAAGGGCGACAGTGACGGTGAACTAAAAACACTGTTGAGTGACCTCACTTCAAATTGGCAGTTTATCCGCGGCTCTTATATCAATTACAACGAAAACAACGTGGGGTTTGTCATAGACAGGTACTCGAAGCGGATTCTCAAAAGCCTGACCACGGCGATTGACCTGCTTCAACAAAGTGCCTGATAGCACGCCCTCCTTTCTTCAATTGGACTGGCGTACTATGCTGTAAGCATGGCCAAACGCTATCTCAGCGAGCCTGAGCATTGTTGGCATATCGCTGCAACATTGCTGGAAGAACGGGAATAGAAAGAACTGGAGTTGAAAAGGAGCCAGGTATGTCTGCATATAAAAAAATGCTCGTTGCCATAGATCTGACCGAAGAAGCGCCACAGGTTCTGGAGAAAGCCAAAGCCATGAGCGAGGCCCATGGCGCAAACCTGGTTCTGGTACACGTTGTAGAGCCGGTTGGGTACGCCTACGGCGGTGACATCCCCATGGACCTCACTGAACTTCAGGATCAGCTCGACAAAGCTGCTCGGGAACAACTTGTGGCCTATGGACATAAATATGGCGTTGATACCGCCAATCAAATCGTCACGGTAGGCCGCCCGGAGTCTGAAATTCACCGCCTTGTGAAAGAGCAGGAAGCGGATTTGGTGATCGTAGGAAGCCACGGCAGAAAAGGCTTTCAGCTTCTTCTGGGCTCGACTGCAAACGGCGTTTTGCACGGAACCGAGTGCGATGTTCTGGCAATCAGGATTCGCTGATACCGTCGGTGGGGATGGGTGGCAGGAACAACGGCCCGGAGTAAATCTTCCTCCGGGCTAACGTGTTACGCAGCAGGCTTGGCTAAGCCTGTCCCTCAAGCTCCATCCAACGCTCGATGGTTTTTTCAAGGCGCGCTTCCTTTTGCTCCAGCTCCTCCAGCGTTGCGGAAACGTCCTCGGGTGAACCGGCATAGAAATCCGACGCCGAGATACGCCCTCGAATGCTGGCAACGGCCTGTTCCAACGCTTCGATTTGCCCTGGCAACTGATCAAGCTCAAGTTTGAGCTTGTAACTCATTTTGGCCGGTTTGATCGCGGGTTCGCTTTGCGGTGCGGGCCGACTCTGCCCCTTCACCGGGGATTTACTCTGCTTTTTTCCACTCCCTTGCTTGCCCGTTCTCGTTGCCTTGTCGTGCCTGTCGGGGCGCGCGCCGCTTGCCTCAGACGGAAAACAACCACCCTGTCGGCGCCAATCGCTGTAACCACCCACGTATTCACGCACTTTACCTGACCCATCCAGAAAGACGGTTTCAGTGACCACGTTGTCCAGGAACTCCCGGTCGTGACTTATAACGATAACGGTGCCCGCAAATTCCGCGAGTTGTTCCTCCAGCAATTCCAGTGTTTCCACATCCAGGTCGTTGGTCGGCTCATCGAGCACCAGAATGTTCGCAGGCTTGCTGAACAGTTTGGCCAGCAAAAGCCGGGCCCGCTCGCCGCCGGAAAACACTCTGACCGGAGACCTTGCTCGCTCGGGCGTAAAAAGAAACTCCTGCAAGTATCCGAGCACGTGTTTGCTCTGACCGTTAATCTCGATGAATTCCCGCCCTTCAGACAGGTTATCGAGGGCATTAAGACTCAGGTCCAGCTCGCCGCGAAGCTGATCAAAATAGGCAACTTTGAGATTGGTTCCCAGGCGAATGGTTCCGTCTGTAGGTTTCAGATCCCCAAGTAGCAAACGCACCAGCGTTGTTTTTCCCGTTCCGTTTTCGCCCACAAGACCGATTTTGTCGCCACGGAACACGGTAAGATTCATGTCCCCGATAATCGGTGTTCCGTCGGGATACGCAAATCCCGATTCGACCGCCTCAACCACCAACTTGCCCGAACGGGCGGCATCCTCCACCGCAAAACTTGCCGTTCCACTGCGAACCCGACGTTGCCGATGCTCCTCTCGCATGGCCCTGAGCGCTCTTACCCTGCCCATGTTGCGGGTACGACGGGCCTTGATGCCTTGGCGAATCCAGGTCTCTTCCTGCTTCAGGCGCTTGTCGAAAAGCGCGTTTTCCCGCTCCTCTTCCTCGAGCGCCTTTTCCTTGAGTGCCAGATATTGATCATAAGAGGCTGCAAAGCTGATCAGCTTGCCACGATCGAGTTCTACAACGCGGGTCGCCATGCGCCTGATAAACGCCCGGTCGTGGCTCACGAAGAGTATGGCACCACGAAAAGCCCCCAACGCATCTTCAAGCCAGGCGATTGCGGGAACATCAAGGTGGTTCGTTGGCTCGTCCAGTAGCAGAATGTCTGGCTCTCCCACCAGAGCCCTGGCTAACAAGACCCTGCGCTGCCAACCGCCAGAAAGCGTGTTGAGCCGTTGATCCGGGTCTATACCATACTGCGCCAGAACCGCGGTCACCTTCTGGTCAAGTCGCCATCCATCAAGGGCTTCAATACGCTCTTGAACTTTCATCAAGCGGTCAAGGCTGGCTTCATCTGCCTGCTGCGCCAATGTATGAAATTCGGATAACAACTGCCCGGTTTCAGGAAACGCGCCGGATACTACTTCGTAAGCCGTTCTGGAATCGTCTGACGGCAGGTTCTGCGGAAGTTCTGCCAACACCGCACCGTCCTCAAGACGCACGGTGCCGCCGTCTGGCACAACCTCTGCGCTGACGATTTTTAGCAGGGTTGATTTGCCCTCACCGTTCCTTCCCAACAAACATACCCGTTCTCCGGCATCAATATTAAGGGACGCCTGATCCAGCAGCGGGTGCATCCCGAAGGCCAGGGAAATCGAGTCCAGCGTTAACAATGGCACGTTGTGTTCTACTCCGATTCAATAACAGTGACGACATCATTCACCCGGATAACGCCAGGTGATTCGTGGATTGCATTTTGGCCGAAAATGACACCGTCTGCGGTTCTGCGGTAACCAGAAAGTGTTCTCAGGGGTTGCAGGCCGGGGTCTTTCACGCCGGTGTCCGGATCGACGGTTGTCAAAACACAGCGGGAACTGGGCTTTACAATATCAAACGATTGCGCTCCTACCGTGA
>NZ_DRGY01000148.1 GCF_011049865.1 Marinobacter antarcticus
AAGCGCCTGCCGTATTTCTGTTCCGGCTGCCCACACAACACCTCTACGAAAGTGCCTGAGGGCAGTAAGGCGCTGGCCGGCATTGGTTGCCACTTTATGGCGTCCTGGATGGGCCGCAATACAGAGTCGCTGATCCAGATGGGGGGCGAAGGGGTTAACTGGATTGGTAAGAGTCGGTACATCGGCAACCCCCATGTGTTCCAGAACCTGGGCGAAGGCACGTATTTCCATTCCGGATCCATGGCCATTCGCCAGGCCGTTGCGGCCGGCATCAACATTACTTACAAGATTCTGTTCAATGACGCGGTGGCAATGACCGGCGGCCAGCCTGTGGATGGTCAGATCACTGTACCCATGATTGCGCAGCAGGTTGCCGCTGAAGGCGTGCGTCGGGTTGTGGTGCTCAGTGATGAACCGGAAAAGTACGATGACCGTAAACAGCTGTTCCCGAGCGACGTAACATTCCACGACCGCACGGAGCTGGATAAGGTTCAACGGGAGTTGCGTGATATTCCCGGCTGTACCATTCTGATATACGACCAGACCTGTGCTGCGGAGAAGCGCCGCCGGCGCAAGCGTAACCTGTACCCGGATCCCGCCAAGCGGGCGTTTATCAATCATCATGTGTGTGAAGGTTGTGGCGACTGCTCTGTGCAGTCGAACTGCCTTTCTGTGGTGCCGCGCCAGACGGAACTGGGCCGGAAACGCAAAATCGATCAGTCTTCCTGCAACAAGGATTACTCTTGCGTTAACGGTTTTTGCCCGAGTTTTGTGACCATCGAAGGCGGCCAGCTGCGCAAATCCCGCGGCATGGATACGGGTTCTGTGCTTACGGGCAAGCTCAGGGATATTCCGGAACCGGTGCTGCCGGAACTGGCGGGCTCCTACGATGTGTTAGTCGGTGGTGTGGGTGGCACAGGCGTTGTAACGGTAGGCCAGCTCATCACCATGGCCGCGCATCTTGAAGCCAAGGGCACGTCGGTGCTGGATTTTACCGGCTTTGCCCAGAAGGGCGGTACGGTGCTGAGCTACGTACGCATGGCGCCGTCTCCGGACAAGCTGCACCAGGTTCGTATCAGCAGCGGCCAGGCCGATGCAGTCATCGCCTGTGACCTGGTGGTTGCGTCCTCCCAGAAAGCGCTGAGCGTTTTACGGCCGGATTATACCCGCGTGGTCGCCAACGAAGCGGAGCTGCCCACCGGGGATTACGTGCTGTTCCGGGACGCGGACATGCAGTCAGAAAAGCGTCTGGATCTGATTCGTGATGCCGTTGGCGGTGATAATTTCGCACGGCTGGACGCCAATGGCATTGCGGAGAAGCTGCTGGGTGACACGGTGTTTTCCAACGTGATGATGCTGGGCTTTGCCTGGCAACGTGGGCTGTTGCCTTTGTCCCAAGCCGCACTAATGAAAGCCATTGAGCTGAATGGCGTGGCGGTTGAGCGCAACAAAGAAGCCTTCGGTTGGGGTCGCGTGGCCGCGACAGACGTGAAAGTTATCATCGATTTGTTGAACACCGGCGAAGCGCGGGTAGAGGAAGTGAAACCGGAGCCGGGCCTGGACGAGCTGATTACTATCCGCCACAAGCATTTGGTGAATTATCAGAACCGTCGCTGGGCCGATCGCTACACCGCGCTGGTAAAACAGGTGCGTGAGGCAGAGGACACGCTGGGCGAGACCAATCAATTGCTGACTCGCGCCGTGGCCCAACAACTGTACCGGTTTATGGCGTTCAAGGATGAATACGAAGTGGCACGCCTGTTCGCCGAAACCGACTTCATGAAGGAGGTGAACAACACCTTTGAGGGCGATTTCAAGGTTCACTTCCATCTGGCTCCGCCGATCATGAACCGGGGCGTGGACGCCCAGGGCCGGCCCAAAAAGCGCAAGTTCGGCCCCTGGATGTTCCGTGCGTTCAAACTGTTGGCTAAATTCCGGGTGCTGCGTGGCACGCCTGTCGATCCGTTCAGCTATTCCGCCGACCGGAAAATGGACCGGGCCCAACTGAAAGACTACCAGCAACTGGTGAAACGGATTGTCAGTGAGCTGGATGCCAGCAACTACGATACTTTCCTGCAGTTGGCGGAACTGAGCAGCGAGACTCGGGGTTATGGCCCTGTGCGTGAACAGGCGGCAGAAGCCATTCACGAAAAACAGTCACAGCTGATCAAAGCTCTTGATACGGGTCGGCCGACACTGATTCGAACCAGTCAGGCAGGCAATAAGGAGGCAGATCATGTTTGAATCGGCAGCGACTCGAGGACATGGTTTCTGGAGCCCGCTCCGGCGGGTCAACCCTGTCGTTTTTCTTTCGCGAGGGCCTTGGCAACTGTCTGATCGACGATCCAGTGCATAAGCTTGGTCGCCTTACGGGCCAGAAACCGCGTCATCTTCGCCCTGAAGCCGGGGGTGATCATGTATTCCCGCTTTCTGATGCCTTTGAGTATGCCGGCAACGGCCTCATCGACCGGCAGAACCCCTGCGAGCCCATTGACGGTTTCGGTAACCCTGCTTCCGTGGGCGCGCTCGTAGTCCAGCAGCGGCGTGGAAATTTCACCGGGGCACACCACCGAGACATCAATGCCTTTGAGTTTTTGCTCAACCCGGAGCACTTCGGCCAGGCCCACCACGCCGAACTTCGACGCCGCATAGGCTGACTGGGTGTAGCTGCCAGCCAGCCCGGCCAATGAGGCAATCAGCACCAGATGACCGCCACTGTGCATGTGCTTCAGCGCTCCGGCCGCAAAGTTTCGGCTGCCCAGAAGGTTCACGCGCACAACCTGTTCGAAGGTTTCATAGGGCAGGGAGGTAAACTCGCCGTTGCGCATCATGCCTGCGGAATTAATTGCCAAATCCGGTGGGCCCATGTCGCTGGTGGCTTTGTCCATTGCTGCTTCCAGAGCGATAGGATCCGTAACGTCCGCCGCGTAGAAGGCAACTTTCTGGCCCGGCCCCGCGTTGCTCTGTAGCTCGGTGGTTACGGAAGGGGCCATGCGCAGGTCAAAAATCGCAAGGTTCGCGCCTTCGCGGATCAGTGATTTGACGAGGCACAGCCCAATACCACTGCCCCCGCCGCTGATGAAGGCAACTCGGGGAGCGCCATGTTTCCAGGATGTCATGATGTCGGGCTCTTTGTAGATGGCTGGGATGAGTGGCCGAACTCGGCCGCCAGTTCCTGCATGGCTTGCTCAAAACTGAACACGGGTTTATAGCCCAGCAGTCTTTCACATTTTTCTGTGGAAAACTCGCTGGCGCCAGCGCCTTTTTCGTCAATATTGACGTTGCTGCCGAAAATTGCGAACCACACGACGGCGTCTTCCTGCGTGTTATCACCCGTTGTTTTTCAAGCCCTGGCAGCACGCGCTGCGTGCAGCTTCTTGTAGCTTTCAATCAGACGCAGGTGTTTTTCCAGACCTTCCAGTTGCATATTGGTCGGGGTAAGGCCGTAGAAACGCACATTGCCGTTCACCGAGCCCACAACAGCATCCATGGTTTGATCACCGAACATGCGCTGCAGATTAACCAGGTAGTCGCCCAGTTGAAGTTCGTCATCAAGGGTAATTTCCAACACCGCACTTACTGCCTGATAAAACAGCCCGCGTTCAACGGTGTTGTCATTGAACTGCATAAAGGATTCTGCCCGTTCAAGGGCTTCCTCGTGCTGTTGCAGGGCAAGGTTGATCAACAGCTTTAACTCAAGAACGGTGAGCTGCCCCCAGACCGTATTTTCATCAAATTCAATACCGATCAAAGTAATAATGTCCGTGTAGTCATCGATCTGGCTGTCTTCAAGGCGCTCAGCCAGCGCAGCCAACTGTTCATCACTCAGGGCGTGAAGGTTGAGGATGTCTTCACGGTAGTCGAGGGCCCGATTCGTGTTATCCCAAATAAGGTCTTCCACTTGGTACACCTCGGAATAACCGGGTACCAGTATGCGGCACACCGGGGCACCCAGATCGTCGTACACCGCGGTATAAACTTCTTTGCCCATATCTTTGAGGATGTTAAACAGGCAAGCCGCTTCTTCTTCGTTGGTGCCTGAGAAGTCCCATTCGTTAAACTCGCAGTCAGGCTTGGCACTGAAGAAACGCCAGGAAACGACGCCGCTGGAATCAATAAAGTGTTCCACGTAGTTATTAGGCTCGGTGATCGCGAGGCTGTTAAAGGTTGGCGGTGGAAAATCGTTCAGACCTTCAAAGCTGCGGCCCTGCATTAGCTCGGTAAGGCTGCGCTCCAGCGCTACTTCCAGCGTAGGGTGGGCGCCGAAAGAGGCAAAAAAACCGCCGGTTTTCGGGTTCATCAGCGCCACGCAGGCGACCGGAAACTGGCCGCCGAGAGAGGCGTCTTTAACCAGCACCGGATAACCCTGTGTTTCCAGCGCCTGAATGCCTTCAAGAATGTTCGGGTATTTTTCCAGCACGTGCAGAGGTACATCGGGAAGGGTAATTTCCTCCTGAATGATCTGTTTTTTGACCGCACGCTCAAAGATTTCTGACAGGCACTGCACTTGCGCCTCAAACAGAGTGTTGCCCGCACTCATACCATTGCTCAGAAACAGGTTCTCTATCAGGTTGGAAGGGAAGTGCACCTCTTCGCTGTCGGAATAGCGCACAAAGGGCAACGCGCAAATGCCGCGCTTTGCATTGCCGGAGTTGGTGTCTATGAGGTTGGACCCAACCAGTTCATCCTCCGGGTTGTAGATAGACAGGCAGTGGTCATCCAGAATACCCGACGGCAGCTCGTCATTGGGCCCGGGCTTGAACCACCGCTCTTTTGGGTAGTGAACAAACGCACTGTTGGCGATTTCCTCACCAAAAAACTGATCGTTGTAGAAGAAGTTGCAGTTCAGTCGCTCAATAAATTCGCCCAAAGCAGAACAC
>NZ_DRGY01000149.1 GCF_011049865.1 Marinobacter antarcticus
GTGACATACTGAGCAAGGTGGTGCGAGCAAATCGAAAATTAAGTTCTAAACAGAATGACGCACTACACTAGAGGCTCTTGAAGATATGTTGATTCGGCTCGGCGAGGATGATGGCAAAACAATGCTATCGGGACTTTTAGAGCGCTCAGGCGCTCCTTCGCTTCCATACTTTGTGCGAAGCCTTGTAGGAATGGACGAAGCGACTGCCAAACAAGCGTTCTCAGATTTTTTGACAGATACAAGTCTTACAGCTGCTCAGATTCGATTTGTCGAGACAGTTATTGAGCAGCTGGCTTCACGAGGGGTGATTGAACCTTCCGCTCTTTACGAGCCTCCCTTCACAGCATTTCATGCCGGAGGGCCAGAGGCGTTATTCGCAGGTAAAGATCGGGTAATTGAAGGGATCTTCAATACGCTTCATGAAATACGCCCTATTGAAAGTGCGGCCTTTGCAGGTTGATTCAGAGTCCGTAAGGCGCTAGAAAGCATTCGAATTGTTTGTGTCCAAATGCCTCTGTGCTGAAACAAGGCAAAGGTCACAATTACCGCACCAAGAAAAAGCAGCTTAAATTTGTGGACACACCCTGGACACATTTTGGACACAGGAAATTAAAAAGACCCTACGCTTTCACGTAAGGCCTTGAAAAATATGGCGCGCCCAGCAGGATTCGAACCTGCGACCCCTGCCTTCGGAGGGCAGTACTCTATCCAGCTGAGCTATGGGCGCATTCGAGCTGACGTCGGTGCATCAAATTCGAGTGCGCAATCTTACGTGTGCAAGCGAGTACTGTCCAGCCCCGAATTTGTGGCGAGGGCCGGCCTTTGTTACGGAAAAATGGTGACTGGGATGATGCTCGCCAGTGCGCTTTCATTGCTGAAAGACACCTCGCCGTCTTGCACCGTTACCTGATAATTCATGTTCCGCTCAGCCAGTGCAGCCAGAGCTTCAGTGGGCTCGCTGGGAAGTTCGATAATGGTAAGGTTTTTGAAACGGCTCAGCTTGTTCTGGTGCTTCTCCAGCCATAGAGGCACCGCTCGGCCACCGTAGGCGTACAAGATAACCTGGCGTGAGCGGTTGCATGCTTTGCGCAGACGGCTTTCGTCGGGCAGGCCCAATTCAATCCACAGTTCAATCTCGTCACTCAGGCTTTTCTGCCAGACTTCCGGCTCGTCGTCTGTGCTCAACCCTTTGGTAAACTCCAGCCTCTCAGCGGCGTTCAAGGCAAAGGCCAGCAGGCGAATCATCATGCGTTCGTCATTTTCTGAGGGGTGCCGGGCAAGGACAAGCTGATGATCGCTGTAGTAGTGCCTGTCCATGTCAGCAATATTGAGCGTGGCTTTAAAAATGGTTGCTTTGATCGCCATGGATTCCCTGCAGTGGTATCAAGATGTTGGTTTGCGCTAGTGTAATGCAATTCTCCGGCTTATGAGCAAGACAGCATGGCGATGTTGCGTGGTTTTCTGATACTGGTTCTGTTTTTTCTTTTTGGTGAGGCGTTGCGGCTGGTTTTTGTGATTCCGGTCAGCGGCGGTGTGCTGGGTATGATTCTGATGACGGTCACGTTGATGCTGCGTGGTCGCGTAAGCGATGAGTTGGCGCTGTCCAGTCAGGCACTGATCTCCATACTGGTATTGCTGATTATGCCGGGTGTGGTCGGTGTGTTTTTCATGGCGTCTCAATTCTCCGGGCAGTTTCTGGCGGTGGCCGCTGCATTGCTTCTGGGCACCTTTTTGAGCGTGCTGAGCACGCTTTTATTGATGAAAGGCGTGGTTCGTGTATCTACGCGGAGCTTTGAAGATGAGTGAGTTGGCTGAGCGTTTTATCGCTATCCCCGACGTTTTGTCTGCCAGCCCGATCTTTGCAATCGGGCTCACCCTTAGCGCTTTTTTTGCCGGAAACTGGCTGTTTGCCCGTATTGGCCGGCCCTTGTGGATGCCCCCGGTGGTGCTTTCGGCCGTGATGTTGGCGGCGGTGATTGCTGGTCTGTCGGTGGATTATCTGAGCTATCAGGAGGGTGCTCTGTGGATAACCGTGTTGCTGGGGCCGGCGACGGTGGCTCTCGGGATTCCGTTGTATCAGCAGATTCACCACATACGCGCCATGTGGGTTCCGATTGTCGTCACCTTGCCACTGGCGGCCACGCTGGCGGCAGTGTATGCGGTGGTGATCGCCTGGGCACTGGGTGCCACGCCGGAAGTGCTGGCGTCACTTGCGCCAAAATCTGTGACGGCCCCGATTGCCATTGGTATTACAGAGCAGTTGGGCGGGTCGGTGCCCCTGATGATGGGTGGCTTGTTGATAACGGGCGTGGTTGCCACTTTGTTTGTCGACCTGCTGGCCAAATGGCTGCCGGTCGACGATGAACGCATCCTTGGATTTGCACTGGGGCTTAACGGCCACGCCATTGGTACGGCGAGGGCATTCGAAATCAGCCACACCGCCGGCGCTTTTGCGTCCTTGGGTATGGGGCTGACGGGCGTTTTTACGGCGTTGATATTGCCCCTTGTTTTTCGACTCTAGAGCGCTTTTTGAAAACTTGGTGGGAGTTTGAAATGCTTAAAGCCGCTTTGCTGTCACTTCAGATCGATCACGTGCGCATTCTGCAGAGTCGTTATGAACAGGTTTTGGCAGACCAGGGTTATGACAGCCTGTTGATCAGTTCCGGTGCTGCACCCAAGCGTTTTGGAGATGATCAGTCGTGGCATTTTCAGGGTTATGGTCCGTTTGTGCACTGGACGGGGCTTACCGGCTTTGAAAACTCGTGGTTGCTGATCCGCAAAGGCCATAAACCACTGCTCTCATTGCATCAACCTGTTGATTTTTGGCATGCGAACCTTGAGCTGGCACAAGAGCCCTGGCTTGCGGAATTCGAGCTTCGGTTCAGTGATAACCACTCGGCCCCTGGGTTGGATAGTGTGAGTCGAACAGCGGTTATCGGTGATCCGTCGCTACTGGCGGACGTGTCCGGTGAGCATAATCCGGATGCGCTTTTTGATGGCCTTAATGAAACGCGGGTGCACAAAACAGCCTACGAAATAGCCTGCATGGCCCACGCCAACGAGCTGGCAGTGACAGGTCACCGTGCTGCCCGTAATGCGTTCCTCGCCGGTGCAAGTGAGTTTGAAATCAACCTGGCGTACCAGCACGCAACACAGCAGCGCGAGGCCGATGCGCCTTATCACAGCATTATCGGCGTAAACGAGCACGCGGGTACGTTGCACTACCAGTATTACGACACCGCAGCGCCTGCCAAATCGCGCAGCTTACTGATGGATGCCGGAGTGCGCTACCGGGGCTATTGCTCCGACGTTACCCGCATGACGGCGGGTGTGGGGGAAGGGCGCTTTGGCGCGCTGGTCCACGGGCTTGAAACGTTGCAGCTCCGGCTCTGTAGCATGGTAGGCCCGGGCGTGGATTACCTGGACATCCACCGTAAAGCGCATCTGGGCATCGCAGCCCTGCTCAGTGCCGCAGGGCTGGTCAGCGGCCTGAGTGATGAGAAAATGGTATCGGAAGGCGTTACCCGGGTCTTTTTTCCACACGGCATTGGGCATTTTCTTGGTGTTCAGGTACACGATGTTGCCGGCAAGCCGATATCGCCTCCAGCCGACGCGCCCTTCCTTCGTTTGATGCGAACGTTGGAGCCGGGCATGATGGTTACCATTGAGCCAGGGTTGTATTTCATACCGTCGTTGCTTGAGCCGCTTCTGTCAGGCGCTCTCGGGCACCACATGAACCGCGCACTGATTGAGGAATTGCAGGGGTGTGGGGGGATACGGATCGAAGATAACGTGCTGGTTGTGAGCTCAGGTTTCCGAAATCTGACCCGTGAGGCAGAGGCCTGAAACAATCCGTTGCACAAATTTAACTCAATGGGCTTGCAATCCATGATGCTAATGACAATAATTATCACTACCTTTAATATTGTTGGTGAGCTTGCATTATGTACGTATGCCTTTGCCACGGAGTTACAGACCGGGACATCCGCGAAGCTGCAGAAAACGGCGTGTCTTCCATGCGCCAGCTTGGTAAAGAGCTGGGCGTAGGCACCCAATGCGGGCGTTGTGCCTGCACGGCGCGGAATATTCTGCGTGAAAGCCGCTCGCCGGATTACTTGTCTCTGGCAAACATGTTGGCAAGCCCCGCCTGACGATCCTCGGGATTTATTTCCTTTCCGCAATTTTGTAATACGCCTTAACGCGCTATTCTTGTTGGGTAACGAGAGAACTTAGCCTAGAGAGCTTAAAGAGTTTTCTGAACCCGAACCCGCCAGCCGACTATGCTTTTCGTCAAAAGGGCAATGAGTCGGCTGAGAACAAGGAGTGCTGCAATGAAAGGCGACAAGAAAGTCATCCAGTTTCTCAACAAAGTTCTTGGCAATGAACTGACGGCTATAAACCAGTATTTCTTACATTCGCGTATGTATAAAGACTGGGGCATCGCCAAGCTGGCGGCCAAGGAATACGAAGAATCCATCGACGAAATGAAGCATGCCGATCAGCTAATCGAGCGTATTTTGTTCCTGGATGGCCTGCCTAACCTGCAAGATCTGAACAAATTGATGATTGGTGAGCACGTTCAGGAAATGATCGAGTGTGATCTCAAAATCGAGCACATCGCGCACGTGGATCTGAAAGACGCGATTATCCATTGTGAAGCTGTAAACGATTACACAAGTCGTGAGCTGTTCCGCGGCATTCTGGACAGCGAAGAAGAGCACATTGACTGGCTCGAAACCCAGCTGGAAATGATCAAGCAGATGGGCATTCAAAACTACATCCAACTGCAATCTGCTGCGGAGTAAAGATCGACAATGGATTTGTCCTGTTTTAAAGCCTACGACCTGCGCGGCAGCGTGCCGGAACAGCTGAATCCGGCCCTTGCCGAGCGTATCGGGCGTGCCTACGTCGAGATCACGGGCGCCAAAAAAGTCGTTGTCGGCTACGACATCCGTCTCTCAAGCCCGGAAATCACCAAAGCCCTGAGCGCAGGCTTGAGGGCGGCCGGTGCCGACGTGTTTGATATAGGCCTGTGCGGCACGGAATATGTTTACTTTGCCACCAGCCACTATGGCATGGACGGTGGCATCATGGTGACCGCCAGCCACAACCCCAAGAATCATAACGGCATGAAAATGGTTGGGCCGGAATCCCGCCCGATCAGTTCTGACAATGGCCTGAACGACATTCGCGACCGGGTGCGAGGGCCCTTTGATGACGCACCTGTGCAGGGCAAATATGAAACACTGGAAGTCGCCGGTGCTTATTTGGATCACCTGCTGGGATACATAGACGCGGCTGCTCTGAGCCCGATGAAAATCGTTGTTAATGCCGGCAACGGCGGCGCGGGCCTGGTGATCGACGAACTCGAGAAACACCTGCCTTTCGAGTTTATCAAAGTGCACCACCAGCCAGACGGCAACTTTCCCAACGGAGTGCCCAACCCTATCCTTGAAGAAAACCGCGCCGCCACGGCCGACGCGGTAATCAAGCATGGTGCGGCTATGGGCATTGCCTGGGACGGCGATTACGATCGTTGCTTCTTCTTCGATGAAAACGGACGGTTTATTGAGGGCTATTACATCGTTGGCCTGTTGGCTGATCAGTTCCTGCGCAAAACCGGCCCCGGCAAAGTGATCCACGACCCGAGGTTGATCTGGAATACGCAGGATCTGGTAGAAGCAGCCGGGGGCGAAGCCATCGAAAGCAAAACCGGCCACGCCTTCATCAAACAACGCATGCGCGACGAAGACGCCGTTTACGGCGGGGAAATGAGCGCTCATCACTACTTCCGGGATTTCGCCTACTGCGACAGCGGCATGATCCCCTGGTTGCTGATCGCTGAACGCCTGTGCCAATCCGGCAAACCGTTCTCCTCCCTCATCAACGCCCGCATTGAAGCCTACCCGGCCAGCGGCGAAATAAACCGCACCATTGATAACCCCCCAACGGTTATCGCAGCGATCGAGCAACAATACGGCGCGGATGCAAAAAGCGTCAGCCACGTTGATGGCCTCAGCGTTGAATTCGAAAACTGGCGCTTCAACCTGCGAATGTCCAACACCGAACCCGTGGTTCGCCTAAACGTTGAGGCCCGTGGTGACATACCGTTGATGAAAGCAAAAACGGAAGAACTGCTGGCAGAAATGGAGCGGTTGAATAAGTAATATGCCCTTGCAGTAGCGGCGCGACCAAGCTCTGGGCCGAGTTGTCGGTGAGGTGTTCGGAAACTGTGCGAAGCCATGGATGGCGTAGCCAAGCGTACAGGGAAGTATTCACAGCGTGTTTCCGAACACTTCACCGGCACCTCGGCATAGCACCAAACTTAAAGCCAGTCGTTCAGCATAATCCCCAGCCCAAACCGCTCAACCCGATGATTGTAATCAATCAGACTCTCCCCGTACCCGTTGTAGTACTGGAAAAAACCCTTGATCGTATCCCCCAACGGGAAGCTGTAACCAAACTCCAGTGACGTGCGGTTATTCGAGCGTAGATTGTTCAAAAGCTTCAGAGAAAAGGTCCGGTCTTCCGCAAGCTTATACACAATGTTGTAACTGGCATGCCCTAAATAACTCTCGATATCCGCATTGTCATCTTTTTTCCTATCGGGAATCCGGTACCAGGGCTGCACAACAAACAACCAGCGACCATGAGTAAAGGCCGCGCTTGCCATCACCCGGTTCCAACTCCGCGAGCGGGGCTCCGATTGACCGTTGGATTGATGGTTAACACCCAGAGTCATACCGCTCAACGTGACCGCTCCCAGATTCCAGTTGGCTTGATGGCGCAGGAAGACTTCGGGCTCGTAATTGGTCTCCCGGAAGGGGGCTGAATCGTCCTGATTGTAAACTTGCCAGAATGAACGCTGGGTATAACCGAACCACAGGGTAGTCTTGTCATCCAGCACTCCGGTTAGCAGCGGAACTTTGAAGCTTATCTGGTACTTGGCCTCTTCGTTTTCGAGACCGTAATCATAACCGGTAGCGCCCAGCCTCGGGCTGGTTGGTGCCTGGTTGGGGTTGTCCATCCAGGTGATCGGCATGATGTAGGTTGGCCGATAGCTGAGAAAACCACCCGAAAACGAAAACAGGGCCTTCTCCGCCTTCAGATGCCTGTCTACAATATTGGTCATCGCACCGTCGTCGGGATCAACCTTGCTAGACTTGCCGTCGGCTTCTTCGGGGTTCTTGCCATCAGGAGCCAGGGTATCGCTCACTTTTTCTGCATCTTCAACCTGAGCCTCGGTGGCCTGGTCGCGGGCAGCCTGGGGTTGATTGAAGGAATCGTAGCAAGCAAGGCGTTGCACGCCGTCTTTCACCAGAGCGCAATCTTCAACGGCCATTTCCTGGCCTGTTGCGGTGTTCGCTGCAATCGCGAATGTAGGCCAGAACAGCGCAAGCACAACAGCCAGTGGCGCTCTGGACGTCAGATATGGGGTCATACTCCGGGTCTCGTTAAATAGCATTGAGGCTGTGCCACGTGCTGGCAATACCGTATATCCAGACACCGATCAGGGTGATGGCCAGCAGTGAAAAAACAATCTTGTGGCGAAGTTGGTCGGCCGCACTGGCCGCCATAACCCAGCGTATATACATCAGGCCAATGAAACTGGAAAAAACACCCAGGCTGGCAACGGCAGGTATCAGCAGCCACGCGGGGTTGATACTATGACCTGGATCAGTTTGGCGTGAGAACCACCCCATGGAAGCCAAAAGCACCGTCAGCGCACTGAATTCGATGATTAAAAGCGTTTTGCGAAGCGGGTGCGGGGAGGGTTTCTCCGGGTTGTTCATGCATCGGTTCCTGGAATTTCTGGTGTAAGCTGCAACATGGTAACCGGATGTCCGGAAAGAGTCTCCACGCTTACGGGATGACAATAAAAATAGTAGAAATCAAGTTATGGTTTTGCTATCCGGTTTTTTTGCCGAGGTTCAGTCGCTATAATGCGGCCCATAAAGATTATAACGCTCTAATGCGAGGTGCATTGTGAAGATGAAGAAAGTCCTGGCTGTCGTATTACTCGGTTTTGGCATAGTGGCCGGAGCTGCTATGGCAAATGTTGAAGACGAAATCCGTGGGCGCATACAGCCGGTGGGCGAGGTGTGTCTGCAGGGTGATCAATGCGGTGAAGCGATTGCGGCTTCTGATTCAGCCAGTGCTGGCCCCCGCGCAGGTAACGAAGTATACGACGCTGTGTGCATGGCATGCCATTCCACGGGCGCAGCCGGCGCTCCGAAAAAAGGGGATGCCGGTGCTTGGGCGTCGCGCATTGATCAGGGCATGGATACGCTGATCAAGCATGCGGTGAATGGTTATAACGCCATGCCGGCTAAAGGCGGTTGCGCCAATTGCCCGGATGAAGAAATTAAGGCTGCGGTTGAGTACATCGTAGGCGAAAGCAGTTAGCCTGAGCGCTCTCTCTATAAGCCTCAAGAGCACTTTCGACCGTGCTCTTTTTGAGAACCCTCGCACACCGCGGGGGTTTTTGCGATTACAGCCCCAGGTCACCGAGCAACGCGCTCAGCGTAGCCTTGCCTTTTTTCTGGTTGGCCTCGGCGTCCAGATCTCCTGTGCCCTCCCAGCGCACGTCGCCTTCAGGAAGCTCGTCCAGAAACCGGCTGGGAATGGTTTCTATTTTTTCTCCATACTGCCTGCGTTGTGCCGCGTATGTGAGTGTCAGCGTTTCTTTTGCGCGGGTAATGCCCACGTACATCAGCCGCCGCTCTTCCTCGATATTACCCTCTTCAATACTGGACCGATGCGGCAGAATTTCTTCCTCAAGCCCAAGAATAAAAACATGAGGAAACTCCAGGCCCTTGGAAGCATGGAGCGTCAACAGTTGTACCTTGTCGCTGTCATCCTCTTCTTCACGCTGTTCCATCATGTCGCGCAGGATCAGTTTGGTGATGGCATCTTCTATGCCCAACTCATCGGCTGTGCCCTTGCCGTCGTCCAGCATGCGCTGGATCGAGTCCACCAGATACCAGATATTCTGCATACGCCGCTCGGCCTGTTTCGGTGTGCCCGAATTCTGGTGCAGCCATTCTTCGTACTCAATATCGGTGAACAGCTGTTTGATAACAGGTACCGGATTTTCTTCGTGAAGCCGTTTGCAGGTAGCATCCACCCAGTGCGCAAAACGCCGCAGCCGATCCAGCCCTTTCTCGGTTACGTGGGTTTCTGCGCCCATGTCACTCAGCGCCCGGAAAAGACTGACGTTGCGAGCCCGAGCGTAATGGCTAAGTTGTTCAAGGGTACGCGGGCCGATTTCTCGTCGCGGCACATTCACCACCCGCAGGAAAGCGGCGTCATCATCCGGATTGATCAGTAGCCGCAGGTAAGACATGGCGTCCTTGATCTCATTCTTTGAGAAAAACGACTGGCCGCCCGAAATGCGGTAGGGAATCTGGTAGCCCTGCAATTTTATCTCCAGCAGGCGAGCTTGGTGATTGCCCCGGTAAAGCACCGCAAAGTCCCGGAACGCCAGCCCTTTCTTCAGCTTCTGGTCCAGAATTTCGGTGGCAACCCTCTCGGTTTCTGCGTCTTCGTTGCGACACCGTACAATGCGGATTTCGTCACCAATGGTGTGATCGCTCCACAGCGCTTTTTCGAACACGTGGGGGTTATTGGCGATAACCGTATTGGCGCTGCGCAGAATGCGGGACGTGGACCGGTAGTTCTGCTCCAGCTTCACTATCTTCAAACTCGGGAAATCGTCCTTCAACTGAGCCAGGTTTTCCGGCCGCGCGCCCCTCCAGGCGTAAATCGACTGGTCGTCATCGCCCACCACCGTGAACGCGGCCCGGTCAGCGACCAGCATTCTTACCAGCTCGTACTGACACAGGTTGGTGTCCTGGTACTCGTCCACCAGCATGTAGCGGATTTTCCGGCGCCATTTTGCCAGCACCTCCGGATTGTTGCGGAACAGCTGAACCGGCAGCAGAATCAAATCGTCAAAATCGACGGCGTTGTATGCTTTCAGGTACTCGCTATAATATTTGTAGACAATGGCAATGCGTTGCTCCCGCTCGTCCGCCGCTTTGCTGTATGCTTCGGCGGGTCCGCGCAGGGCGCTCTTCCAGGACGAAATGGTCATCTGGACATCGTTGAGTTCATCGCCGGCGTCGGCGCTGGCTTCTCGTAGCATTAAATCCCGGAGCAGGGCTTTGGCATCTTCTGCGTCAAAAATCGAAAAGCCGGGGTGATAGCCAAGATGAGTATGTTCCTCCCGGATCATATTCAGCCCGAGATTGTGAAATGTGGATACAATCAGCCCACGGGTCAGCTTGCGGTCAACAATCCGGCTCACCCGCTCTTTCATCTCGCGGGCGGCCTTGTTGGTGAATGTCACCGCCGCAATATGACGCCCCGGTATGCCCAGATGCTCAATCAGGTAGGCAATTTTCCGGGTAATTACACTGGTTTTGCCACTGCCGGCACCGGCCAGCACCAGCAGCGGACCATCGGTGTAGCGGACAGCTTCGTTTTGTCGCGGGTTGAGTTTGTTCACAAATACACGGCCAGAATGGATTGGGACGGGGGTCTTCGGTAGTACAATAGTCTACACCAGCCCGGCTGTACCTTGTCGATCTATCAGCTATCCTTTTAGCACAGCGGATTTATTGTTAACAAAACCATGGATTCTGATTAATGACTTTGCCACTGGAAATTGTCGGACATGACCAGCTTCGCGTTTTGGTTCTGACGCCGGACTATGCCGATTTTCTCTGGCTCAGTGCGCTGCTGGCGGGCGACCCCGAAATGGGCCCGGATTCAACCTGGTGCCCGGATCTTGTGGACTGCGACGATCTTATTCATAACGCAAAGTTCGACATTATTGTTTGGGATTGCGTTTTTCACGGTGGGTCAGAAACCGCATTTTTACAGTATTTGGCCGTTGCCAGTGGCGGTCGTCCTGTTTTGGCATTAAGTGCAGAAACGCCGCGTGAGCGGGCACCGGATTTACTTGCCGGTGGCGCGGCAGATTATATGAGCCGTCAAGAGCTTGATCACTGGAGTTTTTGTCGGGCCGTGAAGTGCCTTTGGTACCGTGAGCAACTGGCTAATTCGGCCCAAAGTCCGCTGGGCCGCGGCGTGGCGAGCGGGTTTATTAATCGGGATCTGTTCTTCGACAGGCTGCAGCAAGCCCTGCTCAGAGCGCAGCGGGGCAGTTACAGGCTGGCGTTGTTGCACCTGAATATCGATGACTTCCGCAGTATTAATGAGTCTTTTGGTTACCAGAAAAGTGATCAGCTGATGATCAAAGTGGCCACTCAGGTTCGTCGGGGATTGCGCCGGGTAGACTCGTTAATGCGTATTGGTGGTGATGAGCTCGCCATCATTGTTGAAAAAATAGAAGACTCCCTGGATATCACCCAGATCATACGCAAAGTGGTCAGCGCGCTTGATGAGCCGGTAATGATGGATGGCCAGAGCGTAGTGGTCAGTGCCAGCCTGGGCGTGGCCACGTACCCGGAGGTCGGAGACAGCCCCGAAAACCTGATGCGCCGGGCGAACAGGGCGATGTTTGAGGCCAAGCGTGACCCCGGTACCAGCTATCGGTTTTACGATCGCCAACTGCACATTTCAGCGGGTTACCAGCTCAGGCTGGAAGCGGATCTGCGCAATGCCCTCAGAGGCAATGAGCTGGAGCTGTACTATCAGCCGAGAATCGATCTGGCCACAAACGACGTTCGTGGCGTTGAGTGTCTGTTGCGCTGGAACCACCCCGAACGGGGTCTGGTTGGGCCAGACGAGTTCATACCCGTCGCCGAGCGCAGCGGCCTGATCGTCCCCATTGGTTACTGGGTGATCGAACAGGCGTGCAAGCGCCTGCAGGCGTCCGCTGAACTCGGGTTTCCCGGGCTCGTTTTTGCCGTCAATCTTTCATTTCGTCAATTCCACGACCGCAAGATGACTGAAACCATATTCCGCATTATTTTCAACGCCAACGTTGATACCAGCTTGCTGGAACTGGAGCTGACCGAAAGTGCCATGATGCACGATCCGGAATACGCCCAGCGTTGCCTGCGCGAGCTTAATCAGCTGGGCATCAGCTTTGCGCTTGATGATTTTGGCACCGGCTTTTCTTCTCTCAGCAATCTTCAGCACCTGCCTATTTCATTGGTGAAAATCGACAAATCGTTTGTGCAGGCCCTGGGGCACTCGGCGGATGCGGAGCACATTATCCGTGCGATTATCAGCCTGGCTCATAGCCTTCAGATCAGTGTGGTCGCGGAAGGCGTTGAGACGGAAAGCCAACTGGAATTTTTGCGCCAACACCATTGCGATGAAATTCAAGGCTACTTTTATGCGCGCCCCATGCCTTGGGCTGATCTTCTGGAATTCCTGAACGAGCGTGGTCAGTCCGCTTGCCTGCAACTGTAAGCCGCTGTACCTTTGCTGCTTTATCAGAAACGCATCAGACAGAGGTTGCATGAACAGTATCTCCAGGCGCATCGCTGACGAACTTGGCGTACGCGAGCAACAGGTTAATGCCACCATCGCCCTGCTGGACGAAGGTTCCACCGTTCCGTTTATTGCCCGGTACCGAAAAGAGGTGACCGGTTCTCTGGATGACAGCCAGTTGCGCACGCTTGAAGAACGCTTGCGCTACCTTCGGGAGCTGGAAGACCGTCGCGGCACGATTCTCAAAAGCATTGAAGAACAAGGCAAACTGACCGACGAGCTGCGAGCCAGCATTCAAAGCGCCGATGCGAAGAATCGCCTGGAAGACCTATATCTGCCTTACAAGCCGAAACGCCGAACCAAAGCCCAGATTGCCCGGGAGGCGGGGTTGGAGCCGTTGGCAGACGCCCTGTACGGTGATCCCTCGATAGCGCCGGAAGCCGAAGCAGAACATTACATCAATGCAGATGCCGGGGTTGCGGATGCCAAGGCCGCACTCGACGGCGCCCGTTATATCCTGATGGAACGTTTTGCCGAAGACGCCGAACTGTTGGGTGAACTGCGAGACTTCATTTGGCAGCAAGGGCAATTAAAAGTTGCGGTGATCGAAGGCAAGGAAAACGAAGGCGCCAAATTCCGTGATTATTTCGATTATTCAGAGCCGTTGAAAAAAGTGCCCTCGCACCGGGCGTTGGCCATACTGCGCGGGCGCAATGAAGGCATTCTTGCCTACACGCTGATCGTCGGTGACGGGGACAACGACCGGCGTCAGCCGCACCCCGCGGAGCAGCGCATTGCCGCCCGATGGAACATTCGCGATAATGGCCGCGCCGCTGATACATGGCTCTCAGAGGTGGTGCGTTGGACCTGGCGTGTAAAGCTGTCCACGCAGATTGAGACCGATCTGATGAGCCAGGTGCGTGAAGCGGCTGAAACCGAAGCCATTAACGTGTTTGCAGCCAATCTGAAAGACCTGCTTTTGTTGGCACCTGCGGGCCCGCGCCCAACTCTGGGGCTGGATCCTGGCCTGCGCACCGGTGTAAAGGTTGCGGTTATTGACGGCACCGGACAAGTAGCAGGACACGGCGCTATTTTCCCCCACGCGCCCCGGAACCAGTGGGACAAGGCCATTGAGCAGCTCGCAGCCTGGTGCCGTGAGTACCACATTGAGCTGGTTGCCATTGGCAACGGGACCGCATCCCGTGAAACTGAAAAGTTGGTGGGCGATCTGAGTAAGCGTTATCCGGAGCTCAAGTTGGCGCGCATTGTGGTGAGCGAATCCGGTGCTTCAATTTATTCTGCCTCGGAGTTTGCCTCCAAAGAGTTGCCCGATCTGGACGTAACGATTCGTGGCGCTGTCTCCATTGCCCGGCGCTTGCAAGATCCGCTGGCCGAATTGGTCAAAATCGAACCGAAATCCATTGGCGTTGGCCAGTATCAGCACGATGTATCCCAGGTTCAGCTCTCCCGTAGCCTGGATGCCGTTGTTGAAGACTGTGTGAACGGTGTCGGCGTCGACCTGAATACGGCGTCAACGCCGCTGTTGGCAAGGGTGTCGGGGCTTAACCAGACCATCGCCCAAAATATCATGGAATACCGCAACCAGAACGGTATGTTTCGCAATCGCAAGCAACTGTTAAAGGTTGCCCGGTTGGGCGCCCGTACCTTTGAGCAGGCAGCCGGTTTTCTACGCATCGCCAGCGGCGAGAATCCGCTGGACCGGTCATCGGTGCACCCCGAAGCTTACGGTGTGGTTGAGGCTATCGCCGCTAAGAATCATCGAAAAGTTGAGGGAGTTATCGGCGACGCCGCGTTTCTGCGGGGTTTGAATCCACAGGAATACGTAACAGAACAGTTCGGTTTGCCGACTATTCGGGATATTCTCTCAGAACTCGAGAAACCGGGTCGGGACCCTCGGCCGGAGTTCCGTTCTGCAAGCTTTGAAGAAGGCGTGGAAACCCTCGGTGATCTCAAGCCCGGGATGGTGCTGGAAGGGTCGGTTACCAACGTTACCAACTTCGGGGCGTTCGTGGATATTGGTGTTCATCAGGACGGGCTGGTTCATATTTCGGCGCTTTCCCATACCTTCATCAAGGACCCCCGTGAAGTGGTCAAGGCAGGGGATATCGTGAAGGTCAAGGTGATGGACGTAGACATTCCCCGCAAACGGATTGCACTGTCCATGCGTATGGATGACGAGCCGGGTGGCAAAGCGGTGCCAAAATCTGCGGCCAAGCCCCCACATCGTGGGCAAAGCAAAAGCGCTGATCAAGGCGCCACCGCCGGTGCATTGGCTCAAGCGTTTGCGTCTGCCCGTAAGGATAAGCGTTAAGCCGTTCCAACTATTTCCATCAGCCGGTTTTGCACGCAAGGCACAATCGGCTGCAGCAGGAGTCAATCATGGCCGAATCCCGGCATTCTGTGTTCCGCCAGTTCGCCGCCAGCGACTGGAAAGGATTTCTGAAAGGGGTAGAAAAAGAAGGTTTGCGCGTTGATCGAAACGGGTTCATCGCACAGACGCCGCACCCAGAGGCCTTGGGTTCTGCGCTTACGCATCCGTCGATTACAACGGACTATTCCGAGTCTCTGTTGGAGCTGATTACGCCGGTGTGCAGCAGCACGTCGGAGTTACTGGCGTCTTTGCGCAACACCCACAGTTTTGTTCAGCAAAACCTGGGCGATGAGGTTTTCTGGCCGGCCAGTATGCCCTGTGAACTGAAAGGCGACGCCAGTATTCCCATCGCCGAGTATGGGTCGTCAAATATCGGGCGGCTCAAGCACGTCTATCGGCAGGGATTGGCGGTGCGTTACGGGCGTATGATGCAAAGCATTGCCGGCACTCACTACAATCTTTCCTTTCCGGATAGCTTCTGGGAAAAATGGCAGAGCGTGCTCGGTAATCAACAGAGCATGAAGGAATTCAAATCCGACCAGTATTTCTGGCTGATCCGTAATTTTCGCCGACGAAGCTGGCTGCTCATGCTGCTGTTCGGCGCTTCGCCGGCGTTGGACGCGAGTTTTGTTGCCGATATGCGTCACGACCTCAGCCGTTTTGACAATCGTAGCTGGTTTGGTGAGCAGGCGACGTCGTTGCGCATGGGTGATCTGGGTTACCACAACAATGCCCAGTCGTCGTTAAACATCTGCTTCAATAAACTCAGCACCTACACCCAAACGCTGGACCGGGCTATCCATACAAACTGGCCAGCCTACGAAGCCCTGGGCACCCAGCGCAATGGCGAATTTATCCAGATCAATACCAGCGTTTTGCAAATAGAAAACGAATATTACAGTGCGGTTCGCCCCAAACGCACGGCCCAGCGTGAAGAAAAGCCTATTCAGGCGCTCGACGCCCGCGGCGTGGAGTATGTCGAGGTGCGATGCCTTGATCTGGATCCGTTCTCTGCCGTGGGCGTTAATGAGGCGCAGGTAGACTTTCTGGATCTCTTCCTTCTTGATTGCCTGCTGTCGGATTCGCCGAGAATCGACGACGCTGAGTGCGATATGCTGGATGACAACTTCAAAGATGTGGTCGCCAAAGGTCGTAACCGCGAGCTCACCCTGTGCCGGGGCGGCGAGCGCACGCCTATAGCCGAGGCCGCTGCAACGCTGTTAGAGAACCTCGAGCCATTGGCAGAGATACTCGACGGCTGGAGCGGTGGTGAGGTTTATCGCAACGCCCTGTCAGCCCAGCGCGGCATCTTGTCCGGTGATCGCCAGGTGCCTTCTGCGCGGGTTATTGATGCCATGCAGTCTTCCGGGTTAGGGCATCGTGACTGGGGCATGGAGATGGCGCTCAAACACCAGACCGTACTCCGACAGGAAGGCATGGAGGCCAGCTTAAACGCGGCGTTTGCCGCTGCGAGTAAAGACTCTCTTGTAGAGCAGAGGCAGATGGAGGCTTCGGATACCCTGGAATTCAGTGCTTTTCTTGAGCAATATCTGCGGTCTTGATGGCCTGAGCTCTATTTTTGCACTACGAATTCCGTAAACAGCACGCCGGTGATTGCTTCACCGGTTTGCTGCTCTTCCAACGCACCGTTTATTCTTGATTTCGCTTCTTCACGGAGTGCTTGCTGGCCCTCTGTTGTGGTCAACACCGCCGTATCGGTTTGTTCACCGAATAGCATCACGAGTTCGTGACGCAGCCTCGGCATATGGGCTTCCACTGCCGATCGGGTGGTTTGTCGCGACGCCCGGAGGCTGACTGACGCTTTCAGGTATGTCAGCTTGCCGGCGGTGGTGTTACCCACGTGAGTAATAAACGGCGGTTCCATGGCAATATAATCCGTGATGCCGGATTCTTCTGCGATGTCCTCTTGCGCTTCAGGAGCGCCTTCTGCCCAAGCGACTGGCGGCAATGAAAGTAACAGAAGAAGGCTGAATAAAACGAATTTTGGCTGAGGTGTCATAAGCTTGCAGTTCGTCATGGTTTAGGGTTTAGTGACAAAATCAGCAGCGTTTCCGCCGAATAAGCCGAGAATAGCAGGCCAGGCGGATTATTTGTGGAAAACTGAGGAAACTTTGTGAAAGGAAGAGCAGTCTTTGCCTGTGTTTTTGCACTTTGCGCCGGGTTGTTGGGTGTGGCGTTTTACATGCAGTACGTGATGGGGCTTGAGCCCTGTCCTCTGTGTTGGCTTCAACGTTTCGGCTTTATGGGGGCTGGATTGGTGAGTCTTGTGGCGGCTTTGCACGGTCCAAAGCAGTTGGGGCTGCGTGTGTATGGTTTGTTGTTGGCGGTAACGGCCGGCGCGGGTCTGGGTATGGCAGTTCGGCAGCTCTGGCTCCAGAACCTGCCCGCTGATCAAGTGCCCGCCTGCGGGCCTTCTGTGGACTATATGCTTGAAGTGCTTCCCTGGTCGGATGTACTGACCACAGCCCTCAGAGGCACCGGAGACTGCGCGGCGGTGGTTTGGCGTTTTCTTGGGCTGAGCATCCCCGGCTGGACGGCTATATTTTTCGTTCTGCTGGTTATTTTGGGCCTGGGCATGCTTTTTCACCGGGGAAAACCAAAAGGCTGGGGCGCTGGCTGAAACGGTTGCGGCGGGCAGTGGGCATGGGGTAACTTGATGCTGGCCTTAAGCAATATCAGTATCAAGGCCGGATGGCCGAACTATTATGCGGAGAGCAGGCGTCATGTTGGAACATTGCCGAAATGCCCAAGAGCGTTGGGGTGGCGTCAGCGATCTGATAGATCGCTGGCTCAAGGATCGTCAGGAATTGCTGGTTCACTACTGTGATTTGTCGGGGGAATCCGATTTTTCGCAGACAGATGCCTTGAAGAAAAAGTTTTTGCGACTGAGTGAAGTTCTGGTCGATTACGTGTCTACCGGTCATTTTGAAATATACGAACAACTGGTCAGGGAAGCTCGCGAGTTCAATGACGGTGGCCTGGAACTGGCGGCGAAGCTTTATCCGCGCATTGAAAAAAGTACAGAAGCGGCCCTCAATTTCAATGACCAACTGGATGAAGACAAGTTGTCTGAACAGGATGCAAAAGCTCTGTTTGAAGAGCTTTCCCGTTTGGGCGAAACGCTGGAAAGCCGCTTCGAGATGGAAGATTTTCTGATTGAGCATCTTCACACTGTGCATGCGGACAAAGTGGCGCCAGTCTGATGGCCGGTGGGTACAAAAAAAGCCTCAGCAGCGGTGACGCTGGCTGAGGCTTTTTTGTGACTTCCGTTTGGCCGGTATGAGCCGATCAGGTTACTTGGAAGCAGCGTCTTCTTTGCCATCTTCCGGGTTGATGCTGAGCAGTTCCACATCAAAAACCAGTGTTTCGTTCGGCCCAATGGATCGATTGCCACCCGGTCCGTAGGCAAGGTCAGATGGAATGTAAAGCTTGTAGCGGGCGCCCTCGCTCATTAGCTGCAAGCCCTCAGTCCAGCCTGGAATGACCTGGTTCAGAGCGAAAGTTACTGGCTGGCCGCGCTCGCGGGAACTGTCAAAAACCTCACCAGACAGCAATTCGCCAGTGTAGTGTACTTTCACGGTATCCGTCGCAGACGGTTGCTCGCCGTTGCCTTTTTCCAACACCTCAAATTGAAGCCCGGATTCGGTTGTCTGAACACCGTCGCGCTCGGCGTTTTCTGCAAGGAAAGCTTTGCCTGCGTCCATGTTTTTCTGCGACATCTCTTCTACTTGCTTGTTCTGTTCTTCCTGCAGTGACTTCTGGTATTCCATCATAGCCTGCTGGATTTCTTCACGGCTCATGCGCTTTGTGTCGTCATCGCCGTCGTGGCCATGCTGGATACCCTGAAGAAACTGATCCATCTGCAGGTTTGGCAGGTCGTTGCCCATTCGCTCGCCCAGTACCAGACCCATGCCATAACTGACCTTCTGGTCGTTCGAGTCCAGTTTAGGGTCTGCCGGGGCCTCAGGGGGCGTTGAGCAGCCGGCAATCAGGCCGGTCATCGTCAGTGCAAGCAGCGTTTTTTTCATTACATCGTCCTTTTTGGTCATTAAGGAGTGGGCCAGTGCCCAGGCGTTGTGTTTGTTCAGAGGGGAAAAGGTAACGGGTTCAGCGCGCAGATTCCACTGAACATCTGTTAAGGCGGCAAAGATTGTCCTTCACCGTCACGAATATGCCGTTAGCTTCCGTTGCTGATGGCCCTTGGGCTAAGGGAGAAGGGAGCGTTGTATGGCGATTCCCATTCGGTCTCAGGGTTAAAGGCTCGGTCTGGTATCCGGTTTTTTTCTTCTCGCTCAATGGCCAGTGTGTTCCATGAACCCTGTGTGGGTGGTTGGTCGGCGAAATGCCAGCTACCGTCGTCACTCTGCCATTTGAACACGATATCCGGGCCTTCCGTAAGAATAGGAGAGGGCACCAGAGCCTCAAAAGCGGGTATTTCAGACGGCGCGCTTTCCACCGCCGGCTCGGGTGTCTGATCAGGGCTTTTCAGCCCGAAAATCATCAGCAACAATAGCAGACCGAGCGCAGGAAACGACAGCCGAACAAGCCATTTGATCATCATGGCGGTGCGTCTTCCTGTTGAAAGGCCGCGAGAATATCGCTCAGTGAGCTTACATGCTGCCGGGTGTTCACGGTCATGCCGGACATCGGTGCAGCAGCAGCGAGGTTGTGTTCAATGAGTTTGTCACGTTCGTGTGCCTGCATGTTGTTCGATTCCGGGTTGGGCGCTTCCAGAGTGTGCCAGGCTAAGGCCAGTTCAATGCACTCTGACTCCAGCTCAACGTTGGCCAGGTTTTTTCGCAGAGCGTTGTATGAAGCCTGCGCCTTCGGCACTGACGTGCGAATAGCACGCACGCTGCCGGTTACACGGTCGCGCCACTCTGTTACCGTAGCGTCCTCAATTCCGGTGTATGCCCTGCCGTTCAGTGCAAGCCATCCGGCGCATAAAATACGTGTTATGTGCCAGCCCTCATTCTGAAGGGCAAGACAGGTTTCCTGTGCCGGCGATTGTTGCCAGAACGCCAGTGCAAATCGCCATAGCGGATTGTCTGGTTCCAGATGTGCGGGCAACTCCATGGTTTTCAACGGCAAATCCGGGCAGGTTTCAAAGTTGACTGGTATGAGCACTGAAACGCCCCTGATAATCTCACGCTGACTATACGGTAATATGTTAACGATAATTGATCTCAGTTTACAACGAGGTGGCGTCTGGTTGCTAGATTCCGTCGCTCTGACGGTGCAATCCGGCCAGCGTGTATCCATCGTCGGCGCCAACGGTGCCGGTAAATCCAGCCTTTTTCAGCTGTTGCTGGGTGAGTTGGCGCCCGAGCAGGGCAGTGTGTCGCTGCCCGGCGGCTGCCGCATTGCCTATATGGCTCAGGAAGTAGAGGCAACCGATCGGAGTGCCCGGGACTTCGTTCTTGATGGCGATTTCGATTTGCGTCGGCTTGAGCGCGAGCTTCAAAAGGCTGAGACCCGGGGCGACGATAACGCGGTTGCTCACATACACGGCGAACTCGACATCCATGAAGCCTGGTCTGCTGCAAGGCGAGCCGAGTCATTGCTGCGCGGATTGGGGTTTCAGGACGGCGATGCAGATCGGCCTGTATCGGCCTTTTCCGGCGGCTGGCGGATTCGGTTGAATCTTGCCCAAGCGCTGATGCGGCCTTCGGATTTGTTACTGCTGGACGAGCCCACCAACCACCTGGATCTGGACGCTTGCCTGTGGCTGGAAAATTGGTTGCGCCGTTACCCGGGTACGCTGCTTTTTATCTCTCACGATCGGGACTTCA
>NZ_DRGY01000150.1 GCF_011049865.1 Marinobacter antarcticus
ATCTTTGTTGGTGGCGCCTGCCATAACAATCTCCTGCAACGGGAACGGGGCAAAACATAACTACCCCTGCAGGTTAGCCAGTAAGGTCAGGGCATACAAGACAAAACCAGACAAACATCGTGTAAGTAAAAGTACGCGTCAAAATGGCGCTTCAAAGGCACAACTGAACCTGGCCGAGGTTGACCCGATTGAATCTGCCAACCAAACTATGCCGAAGGTATAAAACGGTATCGGAAACCCGAACGCGGAATATAAAACCTTAGAGAAAATCCGCACAAAAACAGCCACCTGACTCGCCGGAGATTCAATGACTCAGCACAGCAAGCCTGTAGTAACCGTTCTTACGGCGCCCGGAGAGCAGGAACCACCGGGTATGGATTCGCTCAGAGCTCGCGCAGAAGTGCGTTTTGCCAGTGACGAAGCAACACTGCGTACCAGTCTGCCCGGCACTGATGTGATGATGGTGACGGATTTTCGCACCGAAGCGCTCGAGGCAGCCTGGGGTTGCGCCGACAAACTGAAGTGGATTCACGCCACCAGCGCCGGCGTGGACGCTCTGATGTTCCCCGCCCTGACGAAGGGCAATGTGGTAGTGACCAACGCCAGGGGGATATTCGACCGAACCATCGCGGAATACGTGCTGTGCACTATTTTGATGTTCGCCAAGGATTTCCCGGGCTCTATCCGTTTGCAAATGAAGCACCAATGGAAGCACAGAGACACAGAACGAGCCACGGGCAAGCAGGTGTTGGTGGTAGGTGCAGGTTCCATAGGCCGTCAAATTGGCCGCTTGGTCAGTGCCGCAGGCATGAAGCCCCACGGCATTGCCAGAACGGCCCGCACAAGCGATCCGGATTTTGTTGCCGTTCACGGGAATGACGACCTGTACACCCAGTTGGGCCACGCTGATTACGTCGTTATAGCCGCACCTCTGACGCCGCAAACGGAAGGATTGTTTAACGAGAAAGCCTTCAAAGCCATGAAAAATACGGCACGCCTGATCAATATCGGACGCGGGCCTATCGTTAAAACCGACGATCTGATGGCCGCGCTGAAGAGCGGTGAGATTGCCGGCGCAGGGCTTGATGTGTTTGAGGAGGAGCCGTTACCCGATACCCACCCTCTGTGGGACATGGAAAACGTTATCATGACCGCGCACATGGCCGGCGACTTTATCGGTTGGAAGCGGGCCCTTACGGATCAATTTCTTGAAAACCTTGACCGTTGGCACAGCGGCGAGGCGTTATTCAACCCGGTCGACAAAGAGCTGGGGTACGCCGGGAGCAAATAACAAACGGTCTGGAAGCTGAAATTCAGCTTCCAGACAACGACTGATCCGAAGGATCGATTTCCATCTGTTGTATCGCAATCACCGCCTGCGTGCGGTTGCGAACGCCAAGTTTGCGGAATACGGCGGTAATGTGAGCTTTGATGGTGGCTTCGGATACCTCCAAATCGTAGGCAATCTGTTTGTTCAACAGCCCCTCCGCCAGCATACCGAGCACCCTGAACTGCTGCGGCGTTAACGACGCCAGTTTTTCGGAGAAATCGGTTGTATCCGGATGCATGCGTTCAAGCTTGTCTGCCACGCCTTCAGGTAGCCAGACGTCACCCTCAAGAACCGCACGAATGGCCTCCGTAATGGTGGGCAAAGGCGCCGACTTTGGAATAAAACCGGACGCCCCGTAGTCAATCGAGCGCCGCATCACCTGCAGTTCTTCCGAGCCTGACACAACCACTACAGGCAACCCGGGATACTGTCCACGCATGAACACAAGCCCCGAGAAACCGTGGGCACCCGGCATATTAAGATCCAGTAAAACCAGATCTGCATCCGGGTGCGAATCGACCGACGCCTGCAGGGCCTTGATGCTGTCAACTTCTACGGTTTGGGCATCCGGTACCGCCTGATTGACCGCCTGTTTCAGGGCTGCCCGAAACAGTGGATGATCATCAGCGACGATGATTGTTTGTGTCATTAAACGGATTCCTCACAGGTTAACGGCCTTGTTGCCACGCATTACTTGAATGCACGACCACTAATAAGATCATCAACCACACTGGGGTCTGCCAGCGTGGATGTATCTCCTAATTGGTCATGCTCGTTTGCAGCAATCTTACGCAAAATACGGCGCATAATCTTGCCTGAACGGGTTTTAGGCAGATCCGTTGCCCACTGAATAATATCAGGTGAGGCAATTGGTCCGATTTCCTTACGCACCCACTGAACCAGCTCTTTTTTCAGTTCGTCGGTTGGCTCCTCACCGTGCATCAGGGTTACATAGACATAGATCCCCTGCCCCTTTAGCTGATGCGGATAGCCCACCACTGCCGCCTCAGCGACCTTGTCATGTGAAATCAGCGCACTCTCAACCTCGGCGGTGCCCAAGCGATGGCCGGATACGTTCAGTACGTCGTCTACCCTGCCGGTAATCCAGTAATAGCCATCACTGTCGCGGCGGGCACCATCACCACTGAAATACATACCTCGATAGGTGCTGAAGTAGGTTTGCTTGAAGCGCTCGTGATCTCCGAAGATACTGATCATCTGGCCAGGCCAGCTGTCCAGAATAACCAGATTACCTGCCGCCTCGCCTTCCAGAATGTTGCCGTCGTTATCAACCAATCCGGGTTTCACACCAAAAAACGGCAGCGTGGCAGAACCTGGTTTCAGGTCAATTGCACCGGGCAGAGCGGAAATCAGGATGCCGCCATTCTCAGTTTGCCACCAGGTGTCCACAATTGGGCACTTACTGTTCCCCATAACCCGGTGGTACCACTCCCAAGCTTCCGGGTTGATCGGCTCACCGACGGAGCCCAGTAATTTCAGGCTGCTCCGGGTGGTGCCTGCGACCGCCGCATCACCCTCGGCTTTCAAGGCACGAATTGCCGTTGGCGCGGTATAAAGAATATTGACTTGGTGCTTATCAACTACCTGGGACATACGCGAAATGTCCGGATAATTGGGGACACCTTCAAACAGCACCGTAACCGCACCATTCGACAGCGGCCCGTACAAGATATAGCTGTGGCCGGTGACCCAACCGAAGTCTGCGGTACACCAGTACACATCGCCGTCATGGTAATCGAAAACATACTGATGGGTCATAGACACATAGGTCATATAACCGCCGGTAGCATGCAGAACGCCTTTCGGAGCGCCCGTAGAGCCAGAGGTATAAAGCATGAACAGTGGATCGCAAGAGTTCATCGTCTCTGGCGCGCAATCTTCAGATGCGGCGTTCATCAAATCTTCGTAACGCACATCCACCTTGTCATTCCAGGCGATGCTGTCGCTACCCGTGCGCGTAACAACCACCACTTTCTCAACGCTGTCGGCACCGTCAATTTTCAGGGCTGCATCGACATTCTTCTTGAGCGGAATCTTGCGACCACCGCGAAGCCCCTCATCAGCTGTAATAACAAAGCGTGAGTTGCCGTTATTAATACGTGAGCCCAAGGCTTCCGGCGAGAAACCGGCAAAGACGACCGAATGGATAGCACCAATTCGTGCACAGGCGAGCATAACAACCGCGGTTTCAACAATCATAGGCATGTAAATGGTAACAACATCGCCTTTCTTTACGCCCATACCTTTGAGCACGTTGGCAAACTTACAGGTTTCCTTGTGCAATTCACGGTAGGTAACGTGTCGGGAGTCGGCGGGGTCATCGCCTTCGAAGACAATGGCTGTCTGGTCACCCCGCGTTGCAAGGTGACGATCAAGACAGTTGACAGAAGCATTCAGTTGCCCGTCTTCAAACCATTTGATTGAAAGATTGTCATAGTCAAAAGTGGTGTTCTTGACCTTGGAATAAGGCTTGATCCACTCCAGGCGCTTGCCATGCTCACCCCAGAACGTGTCTGGATCCTCGACTGATTGACGATACATCTCGTCATATTGCTCACGATTCACAAAGGCACTATCGGCCAGGTCAGGGCTTACCGGATAAAGGTGTTTATCAGTCATTGTGTTCCCCCTTGATCAGAGTCTGTTGTCATTGTCAGTTTTGTTAATTCAGAGCGATAGGGCACGCTGGCCCAGCGGACACATCCCTGTAGTTCACCATGTGTATCACTAAACAATGAATTAGACTAACGTCCTAACGCCCCTGAATGTTGGCACTGCCGGCTCAGGCCGCTTGCTTACGGGCCGCGGAGGAACGGGAGCGGAGCTTGCTCCTGGCTCTGAGTGCGTATCGGTTCAAACCTGCAAGATGAATTTTGCGCAGATACACAGCCCAGTCGATCTGGCGCGCGTCCACCGGAAACAAAGCCTTGTCTGCGTCTCCCATGCGCGCTGCCAGGGCCAACAGATCGTCATTGCGGAAAATATAATCCGGGGCTGTATAGAAGCCAAAAATAGTGGCAAGGGAGCGCGTGGTATCAAGATTTCGCAACAGTTTGAGTTCGCGATCTTTTCCCAACAGCCCCATCATCCGCCGAGCCAAACTCAGGGGAACGCGGGCGCCGCCCACTATGGCATCAAACAATCTCCGGTTCACAGCGAAAAAGGGCTTGACCGGCTGACGATAGAAAAGCCGATCGTACTGCGCGTAATTGGTTTTGGCTTCTGCCATCAGGTGGTCGATAAACTGACCCAGAGAGACCGGATTGGAACTGCCGCTACAACACTGGTAAACGCGCTGTTTTGATGGCTCACCCTGAGCCTCCGCAGCGGCCAGAATAATAGCGTTGGCCACTAAATCGACGGGGATGACGTCAATAATACCGGAGCGCTTACCGGGAAATACCGTTACTTTCTCTCTGGCATAGGCAAGGATGATCGCGTCAGCCACTTTCACACCCTCAATCCATCCGGGCGCAGGTTCTTCGAGCGCGCTCTCGATGATGGCAGGGCGCACAATGGTGAGGGCTCGCCCTTTCAGGGCCTTCATCAGAAGTTGCTCTCCCAACCATTTGGTGAAGGTGTAGGTGTCGCTCCAGCCGTAGCGGTTTGCTTCACGAATACCCAAATCCACGAGCTTGCGTTCCATCATCTTGCCCGAGTAGCGCGAGCGCACCTCGGCAATGTTATCCTGCAGTACCCGCACCAACTCTTCGATTTCATAGTGGCCGGCAGAGGTGCGAGGAATAGGCTCGCCTTCGGGCTTGGCCACAGACTCACTGATCTGCCCTGAGTTCATGCCGTTAACGTAACAAGTGGACACCTGAACAACAGCAAGCTTCGGGTTCTGGCGCGCCAGCTCTGCAAGGTTTGTCAGGCATAACGTGTTGATGGCCAGAGCTTTGTCCAATTCTTCACGGAAATTGACGCTGGCGGCGGAATTGATAATAACGTTAATACGGCCGGCCAATTCTCGAAATGCCTCAGGCTGCAAGCCGAAACCGGGTTGTGTTACTTCTCCCGTAACACAGTGCAGTCGTTGCTCAAGAAACGCCTCGAAGGCATCACCGTTCTCCTGGCGCAAGCGATCAAACACGGATGAAGTCGCAATCTCCGCAAGGAAACGGCTACGAGCGTCAGAGTGACGTTTATTGCCCCGTATCAAAAGATGCACGCCGCCAATGTCTGGCACGGAGCGAATCAGTTTTTCCAGAACAACTTTACCAAGAAAGCCCGTGGTGCCTGTAACCAGAACGTGCTTGCCACTGAGCTGTTCGAGCACCTTTGACGAAGACAAGCCCGCCCCGCTTTGCTGCTCTGTCATTATGAATAACTCCTTTTCGCCGAATCCTGCAGACCACGATCCTTGCACACTCTCTGTGGCAGGTCGATGACAAGTTCTTTAACCAAGGCCGGAACGCTACGCCACAAACCGTGTCGATAAAATGACGGATTAACCGGCATGTCGGCGCAGCCTATTCAATTGTAAACGCTCAGTTGTTGTTATTTCCCGGGTCGACCAGCGATCGAAGAAACTGGTTCAAGGACATGTCGGAGGGCTGTTCTTTTAATACCTTGACCAGCTTATCCTGATCACCAAAGCTAAGGCTGTCGTAAGACGGTTCAGGCTGCGCAGACGTCGGAGCAGACGGAGGGGGCACCTGATCGATCTCGTTGGTGCCTGGCGATAACGAGATAGCCTCTGCAAGATCTCTCAAGTGCGTTGCTAATTGCTCGCGCTGATCAGGGGCCAAGGCTTCCCAATCGATTAAGCTGAGCCCCGCTTGAACAATATCAACCGTGTCGCTGTCTGGCGTTCGGCCCAGCAAGGCGAACAGTCGGATAAACGCATCGTAGCGCAGCGCGGCACTCTGTGCGGCACTCTCTCCGCTACTCTGTGCAGTACTCTGTGCGGTCCGCTCAAACAGGGTTTCCAATTCGCCAACCGCCTGCAGACATCGTTCGCGGGGGCTGGCAGCGGCGGGCGCCACAGCGTCAGTTTTTAGCTTGCGCTCAGATTGCCGCTTCGAGACGGAATGCCAGTAGGCCGCAATGCCGGCTTTGCGCGGAGGCGATTGCGATAGACGCACATCGAGCATGTCTGACAGCGTAATGAACTGGCGGCAAGACGGATCCGAAGGCGGCAGCAGGGCGACCGGCCTTTGATTAAGCACCGACTGACGCAAGGTTTCGTCGCGCCAAATGCCTCCCATGTAATGCAACGGGCATTGCAGATGGCGTCGGGCGGCGGAATCCAGGCGCTGAAATACCGATCGGGCCTGGCTGGCACCCTGCGCCATGTTGATCAGCACACTGGGCGTTCTTCGGTAGCCCCGGCGTTTCAGAACCTTGATCAGGGAAAACGCATCGGTCAGCGAAGCCGGGTCCGGAGTAACAACAACGCAAGCCAACTCCGCCGCCGCAATCATATGCAATGAAACAGGCTGAAGGCCGGCAGCTGTGTCCGTTATGATGTAGTCATATCGGCTCTCAAGCTTTGATAGTGCATGCAAGACGCGAAAACTCGCTCCGGGCTCCATGTCCATACATTCCTGGACACCCGAAGCACCCGGAATAATATGCAGGCCGTAATCCGCCTCCAGCAGAATATCTTCAAGACGACACTCGCCCGCAACCACATTGGCAAGCGTGCGCTCGGGATAAAGGCCCAACATGATGCTGACGTTGGCAAGATCGGTATCTCCGTCCAGCAACAAGACGCGCTTTTTGTGACGCGCCAGAGTAAGCGCCAGATTAAGGGCGACCGATGTTTTACCGACCCCCCCTTTACCTCCCGTTACGGCAATGGTCCTGGGCGGGTGCGTCTTGTTTTTGCGCGGTTCCTGAGCACTCATGGCGGGCGTTTTTACATCCTTGCAACAACATCAAAAGGCGCTCTAGTCTGTAAAAATTGTACACATATCACGCTGCGGTGAATACGCTGATCAATAAAAGAGCAGTGGTAGTGTTAAATCGGTGAATTATTGTCTAAGCTCGTTCTTTGTAAACAAAAAATGAACAAATCTTCAGAAACTGATCTCAGAGCGCGGCAGGCATCATTATGGTTCCATTACCAGACCTTCAGCTCCCGAGCCTCCCGGAGGTCACGCTACGTGCCCTTGAAGCCTGTAATCAAGACGGAAACTATCGCCAGATCAGCGAAATTGTGGCCTCGGATACCGCTTTGGTCGCAAGGATTCTGGCCCTGGCTAACTCTGCTCTGTATGGCTCAACACCGGATATTCGTTCCATAGACCAGGCCCTTCTGCGTTTGGGCACCAGGCGATTTAAAACGCTGGTCCTCACCGCCGCCCTGCGTCAGATACTGTTTGAATTGGGAGGCAACGCCTGGCAACAGTTACGGGATTTCTGGAGACACGCCCTGACCACCGCCCTGACAGCCCGGGCGCTGGCAACCCTGACGCGTTATCCGGAAGCCGACGAAGCCTTTATGCTGGGCATGCTTCATAACATCGGCGAGCTGATTGCCATTAAAACGCCGGATTTAGACACCCGGCAGCAGTATATGGATCGGCAATCAGAGATAGCCGCCGAACTGGTTACCTCTTGGGGCCTGGGCCCTCTGGCTGCCGATGCCATGCGCTATCAGCAGGCTCTTCCCTCGGAGTTACGGGATGCCGGACACCTGGTCAAGATCATTAGCCTTTCTACCCGGCTGGTGCTTTGTGATGAGGCCGGCATTGCGGCGGCCGGCACCATGTTCGGGCTCAATGAGGAACTGATCCGGGAAATCAACCGGCGAATCAACCACGATGTGTCCATGATGGCTGACTCTCTGGGAATCCCGTTGATAAACAGCTACAACGCCGAACCGGCTTCGCAAGAGCTCCGGCAGATCGTACTGCGCCAGGCCATTGCCCAGCAAGCCATCGGGTTTGCCGATCTGACCGGCAAGAACGGCGCCATTCTTGCGGAAACGGTTAACAGCCTGACGCTCATTACCGGCTTGCCGGCTTTGTGCTTCGGGTACGACGACGACAGCCTTATTCTGCTGTCGGGCACCACCGGGGCGCATCCGCATCTGGTGGTAACCGCTAAGCCTGGCGGCAGCGTGCTCACAGAAGCGTTCACATCCCGAGCGCCGGTCAGCTTGAACGAGCGAGCGCCTGCCGTGCTCGACCGCCAGCTTTTATCGCTGCTGCGAACGTCCTCACTGACGGCCATCCCCGTCGTCACCGGTGATCAATGTCCCGGTGTGTTTGTGTTAGGCACCGACGGCAATACGCCCGATGCAACGACAGACCTGATACGCCTGTTCGTTCATCAGCTGTCCACCGTGCTTCAGGAAAAGAATATCGCCTTCGAAAGCGAAACGGAAAACGCCGGGATAAGCCATCAAATTGCCATCGAGAAACTGCGCAGGCAAGTGCATGAGATCAGCAACCCGCTGACCATAATACGACAGTACATTTATCAACTCAGAAACCGCCTTGACGATCCTGACGCGCGGGAAGAGCTGGATGTTGTCCGGGAAGAACTGGATCGGGCGGGAAACCTGCTGCTACAGATGAGCCAGAACGCGACCGTCAATTCTCATGACGAAACATCCGAACTCAACGCAGAATTACGAAGCCTTGCCCGGGTGCTTGAAGACAGTCTTTTCAGTGGCAGCAACTTACATCTTAACCTGCTAATGTGTAGCCCATCTACACTTGTTATGGCCGGTCAGTCAGCTATCCGTCAAATCCTTATCAACCTGGTCAGGAATGCGGTAGAAAGCCTTCCGGTTGGCGGTGGTACCGTTACCATAAAAACATCAGCCCCCGTATGGCAAGGTCGCCGTAATTGGGTAGAGATAGAGGTTTCGGATACCGGAAAGGGCATTCCCGGCGCCATCCGGGAAACGTTGTTTACTCCGGTGAAAAGCACAAAAGGAGAAGGCCATGGTGGCCTTGGCCTGAGTATTGTTAAGCAGCTTGTTGATGACATGGAGGGCATCATTGCTTGCCACACAGGGCAGCAGGGAACCAGTTTCCGGATTTTGCTGCCGGCGGTTAGCCAGGGAAAAACCAAATCCGACTGAAGAAGAACGGATACGCACAGATGACACCTGAACAATCCGACAGGTTCTTTTCGCAGGATACCACCGCGCGCGTCCTGGTGGTTGATGACGAGCCACGACTGGCAAGCGCTCTGGCGGCTCTGCTGCGTGGCTGCGGTTACGATGTGACCGAAGCGGACGGTGGAAAACACGCGTGCCAACTGATAGACACCCTGCATTTTGATCTGGCGCTGGTGGATTTGCGCATGCCCGAGGTTGATGGTTTCGCCGTTATGGCCCATCTCACGAACCGGCAACCCGAATGCGGCAGCATCGTAATCAGTGGAGAAAGCTCGTTCACGGCTGTTAGTCGAGCACTCAGGCGCGGTGCATTGGACTACATCCGCAAGCCTTTTGATCCTGACGCATTACTTGCAACGGTAAAGAGCGTTGTCGGCAAACAATCCTTACTCAAAGCCCACGAACACATACAGGGGCGCCTTGAGAAATCTGAAGCCCTGCACAGGTACATCGTAAACAGCTCACCCGACATCGTTTTCATGTTGGACGCGTCTGGTCATTTCTGTTTTGTTAATAACAAAATTGAGAGCCTGCTGGCTTACAAGCCGGATGAGCTCTATGGCCAGCATTTCCGGCACATTCTGGACGACCGTGACGTTGCCAAGGGCATTTACGCGCTCAACGCGCCTGACGTTAGCGCAGACAACCCCCGCACCTTGGAGATTCGCCTAAAAACCCGCGGCAGCCGCCGAGCCACGCGGCATTTCGAAATAACGGCTTTTCCCATCGACTCCCAGACCTGGACACACAATAACAACCTCCGCGTCGATGGCGGCGGTCAGAATGCCTGCTATTACGGAACCGCCAGGGACGTTACCGAACGTAAGGAAGCCGAGGCGTTTATCAACTTTCAGGCGTACCACGACCTGCTCACACGCCTCCCTAACCGGGCCCTGTTCAAGGACCGCCTGGAACTTGCCATTGCTCACGCGAGTCGCGGAAATCAGAGACTGGCGGTGATGTTTCTTGACCTCGACCGCTTCAAGATTATTAACGACACCCTTGGCCACGCCATGGGTGACAGGCTGTTGCAAGCCGTCACTCATCGCCTCGAACGCTGCCTGCGCAAGGCCGACACCCTGTCGCGCTTCGGTGGCGACGAGTTCACGCTGTTGCTGCCCGCTATTCACGGGCACGAAGACGCCAGTCAAATCGCCGAAAAACTGATCACGACACTCAAAGCGCCGTTTCGGTTGGGCGAGCATGAAGTTTTCGTAGGTGTCAGCATTGGTATCGCAATCTACCCGGACGCGGGCGATAACATGGACCAGCTTATCCAGAATGCAGATATCGCCATGTACAACGTCAAAGCGAGAGGCAAAGACAGTTACCGCTTTTTCTCCGAGAGTATGAGCATCGACAGCACGAACCGTCTGAATCTGGAGCGGGACCTACGACTGGCACTTGAGCGAGGTGAGTTACGGGTATTTTACCAGCCTCAGGTTTGTACGAAGACCAACCGGATTGTGGGGCTTGAAGCTTTGGTGCGCTGGCAGCATCCTGAGCGCGGTTTACTCTATCCGGGCGACTTCCTGGCGCTGGCAGAAGAAACCCAGCTGATCAGCCAACTGAGCGAACAGGTTCTGGATCAAGCTTGCCGGGATGTCGGCCAGTGGATTCGCTCAGGCCACCCGGAATTGCGTCTGGCGGTCAATCTTTCTCCCTTGGAGGTAGAGCACCCCCGGTTTGTGGAAACCCTGATCGACCGGGTTAATGCCAACCAGTTTCCTGCCGGCAACCTGGAAATAGAAATTACCGAAAATGTGATCATGAACGATCTGGAGCAGATCAGCCAGAAGCTGCGTGAACTGGCTGATTTGGGCGTCCGTATTGCGATTGATGACTTTGGTACGGGCTATTCGTCACTGAACTATCTGCACACGTTACCGATCCATACCCTGAAGGTAGACCAGTCTTTCGTTAAGGCAATTCGCGGCGGCGCGGATGACGCCTGCATCGTCAACGCCATTATTGCCATGGCCCACGGCCTGAAGCTGGAAATCATCGCGGAAGGGGTGGAGACCGACAAACAACTTGAGTATCTGCGAACCCTTGGCTGCCACCAGGTACAGGGATTTTTTTATGGCCCGGCACAGCCCGCCATCCACATCAGTAAACTGCTGGCACAAACAACGCTCAGCACCGCAATACCTGGCTGACAATCCGGTTGCGCAGGCTATGACCCCGCCGGCCAGTTCCCGATAACCGTCAACGACTGCAAACCCAGACTCGCCATATAATCGGCCACGCCGCCCGGCGCGTTGCCCGAAAAAAGGGCCGCCACCACCGTGTGTCGGCTCCTGACAGACTCCTCAAACGGGCCTGCTTGCGCCAAAAGCCAGGCCACGCGGCGCGCAATGGCTTCTCCTGAATCCACCCAGAACGCTACCCCCGGCAAGCTTCGTTTAAGACTTTCCAGCAGCAGCGGGTAGTGGGTACACCCAAGAACGACGGTATCAACCCCCGCATCGAACAGGCCCGAGACAGCGCTATCAAGCTCATCCTGCGGGACAGGCACACCCCGAACCAGATTCTCAGCCCATTGCACCAGGCCGGGGTGGCCAACCCGTTCAACCTGGCAATCAGCCGCAAATTCCCGGATCAGTTGATCTATGTAGGGCCGGCGCACTGTAGCCGGAGTGGCCAGAAGGCCTATACGACGGTTCAGGGTTTTTGCAGCCGCAGGCTTCAGCCCCGGCACCACGCCAACCACCGGGACACCTGTGATTGCTCGAAGATGCGGCAGAGCAACGGTACTGGCGGTGTTACAGGCAACCACAATGGCGTCACACGGGTAGTGTTCAAGCGCGCCGGCAATGAGCGCGCAGCAGCGCTCAATAACAACCGATTCTGGCTGCTCGCCGTAGGGAAACGCTGCGTTATCAGCCAGATACACAATCGACGCGTGCGGCAGTTTTTCGTGAACGCAGGCCGCAACACTCAGCCCGCCAACACCTGAATCAAAAATCAGAACCCTGGGCGACGCACATTCGCTCAACGGGCGGCACCTCCGCCGACAATCGCTCTTTCCATAGCACGTATCAAGCGCCCGGATATGGTGCTCTCAGGAGGCACTGGCGGGCTGTCGCCAGGCAAAAACCAGCCAGCGTCTGCGAGCTCGTCTTCCTGAAGAACCAACTCACCACCGGCGTAGTCTGCGAAGAATCCCGCCATCAATTGATGCGGAAACGGCCAGGGCTCGGATGCCTGATACTGAATATTGGTAACGTCCAGACCGGTTTCCTCTTTCACTTCCCGGGCAACAGCGGCTTCCAGGTTCTCTCCCGGCTCAACAAACCCGGCGATCAGGCTGTAGAAATGGCGTGTACCCCGGGACGACTTCGCCAAAAGATAACGATCTTGCTTGCGTATAACCACGATCACGCAAGGTGCAAGGCGCGGATACCACGGGATATTGCAGCTATTGCACCACTTTGCCCGTTCCCGCGGGTGAAAACAGGTCTCGCCGCCGCAACGGCCGCAATACTGATGATCCTGAAACCACTGCCATACCTGAAAGCCTGTGCTGAGCATCGCGGCCGGCGCATCGGCGATCGTCACTAACGCGTCCCGCAGCGACACAACCTCTTTGCCCACCGCGAGAGATTCCGGCACGTGGGTCACAAAAACCGGTCGGCCGTTGGCACTTCCCAAAGATACAAAACCGGCGGATTCGGAGCTGCCCGGGATATTCTCCAGGGGCTGCAACCAGCCATCATCGGGCTTTAGAACGCCAGCATCCGATAACGCAAGCACCAAGTCGCCCGGCTCGGGTGGTTTGGTGCTCCAGCCGGGACTCCACTGAATCGTTGATCTCGTCATTTGCTATCGCACCCTCTGCTATCACAGTCTTGTGGAAACTAAACCAAACAGAAATGTATCACACAGCCACGGCCATCAAGAATGCAGCAGCGACTTTCAGGCCCGCGCGCAACCAAGTAAACTTGGCGTCTGTTTTTATCGGAGCAACCTGTATGCGTCTTTACCAGGGTATTCGAAGCCTGATTCTGACCTTTTTCCGGAAAATACTGTTTTTATGGGTTCGGACAGATGTCAGCGGAAACAGCGTCGATGCCCTGGGTCTGTCCCCTGAAAAACCAGTGTGTTACGTGCTGCAGTACAGCTCTCTTTCGAGCCGCCTGGTGCTTGAACAGGAAGTCATACGGGCAAAGTTGCCGGGCGCAACTTCGTCGCTTCCGGTAAAGAACGGGCCCTCGCATTCATTTTTTTTCCTCTATCGCCGCACCAGTACCCTGTTTCGCACGCGCCAGACGCCGGTTCCTACCAGCGAATTTCAGGCGTTGGTGCGTTACGGTCTTGAACATCCAGAGCAGGATGTTCAGATTGTGCCCGTATCTCTATTCTGGGGCCGCTCTCCGGATAAAGAAAAATCTCTCGTGAAGCTGCTGCTGTCAGACACGTGGACCGTTGCCGGCCGGCTGCAGAAATTTCTGATCATTCTGGTGCATGGCCGCAATACCTACGTGCAATTCAATACACCGTTTTCCATGACGCAGATCATCGATGAGCATCGTCACAGCGAAGAGCGCGCCAACCGTAAACTTGCACGCATTTTGCGAACTCATTTCCGCAAAGTGCGACAAGCGGTCCTTGGCCCGGATTTGTCTCATCGCAGAACTCTGGTAGCAGCCTTGTTACGAACACCCGCCGTGAAAGACGCGATCAACCAAACCGCCGCCCAGGAAGACATTGCGCCACATAAGGTCCGCGCCCGAGCCTACAAATACGCCGATGAGATTGCCGCCAGCATGTCGGTCGTCACCATCCGCTTTTTCGAGGTGGTGCTTGCTTGGCTGTGGAACCGAATCTATAAGGGCATTGCGGTGAATAACATCCGCGTGGTGAAAGAAAGCGCGCAAAACAGCGCCGTGGTTTACGTACCCTGCCATCGCTCCCACATCGACTATTTACTGCTGTCTTACGTGCTCTACAAAAATGGCCTGATGCCGCCGCATATCGCCGCGGGCATCAATCTGAATATGCCGATTGTAGGCCCGCTTCTGCGCCGGGGCGGCGCTTTTTTCATGCGCCGGAGCTTTCGCGATAATCCTCTTTATGCCACGGTTTTCAATGAATACATGCATGTTATGCTCACTCGCGGCTACTCTCTTGAGTATTTTGTAGAAGGCGGCCGCAGCCGCACCGGACGGATGTTGCAGCCACGCCCTGGCATGCTCTCAATGACGGTGCGCAGCTTTCTGCGGGATCACCGCAAACCGATCGTGTTTGTGCCTGTCTATATCGGGTATGAAAAGGTTATGGAGGGTCGCTCTTACCTCGGAGAACTCAGAGGCAAGAAAAAACAGAAAGAGAGCGTGTTCGGCCTGGCGAAAACCGCCCGCAAGCTCGACAGTTCTTTTGGTCGGGTTGCCGTCAACTTTGGCGAAGCCATACACCTTTCTGATGTTCTCGACGACGTTCGTGACAGCTGGCGGGAAGAAGCCTACGATTCCGAATACCGCCCTGCCTGGCTCAACGACGCTGTTTCTGAGCTGTCTCTGCGGGTTGCCTCCAACATCAACGCCTCTGTTGCCGTCAATCCGATCGGCATGATCGCAACCGTACTGCTTGGTGCAGAAAGACTGGCCATGGATGAGGGCCAGCTTATTCGGCTGGCGGACCAGTATTGCGCTCTTCTGAAAGCCTTCCCCTACGCTGAAACCGTTACCCTTCCAGAAGGCACCGGCAAAGACTGGGTTGCCTACTGCGAATCCATGGGACTTATTTCGCGCCAGCCCCAAAAACTTGGAGATATCATCGGGTTGGAGGGCAGTAACGCCATTCTGATGACGTATTACCGCAACAATATCCAGCACCTTTTTGCGTTGCCATCGCTGGTGGCCAGTCTGTTCGAGAACAAGAGCTCCCTCGCCCGGGACAAGATCGTTTATCTCGCCAGCGTGGCCTATCCCTACGTGCAATCGGAGCTGTTCCTGAAGTACCAGCCCGACGAAGCAGAGGGGGTCATTAACCAGTGGATTGATGTGCTCATTGATCAGGGCCTGCTGGACGCGCTGGATAACAACCGGATTGCACGCCCGGAAGAAGGGACAGAAGCCATGCTGCGCCTGAGAGTTTTGTCGCGGTTTATTATACAGACCGTGGAGCGCTACCATATCGCCCTGGGCATCCTGCGCAAGTATGGCTCTGCGACGATCACCGCCGCCGAACTGGAAGAGCAAAGCACCTTGCTGGCAGAGCGCATGTCCATTCTGTTCGGGCTGAATGCGCCCGAGTTTTTTGATAAAAGTCTGTTCCGGAACTTTATTGCCAACATGCAGAAAAACGGGGTTATCACCACCGATGACAACGGCCTGCTCTGTTACGGAGAGGGTCTGGATGAGGTAGCGGAAGATGCCAGGCTTGTGCTGAGCGTGGAGAAGCGCCAAGCGATCCAGCAAGTCACAATGATGGGGGCTTAACGCGCAGGCAGCGCCTTGACGGGGTATATGTCGTAGCGGCTGCTCTTGCCTTCAATACGAGTGCCCGGCTCCGGTCCGCCTATCGCCGGGGCCTTGCGTGGGCGCTTTACAACAACCCGGTAGCGTGCGACAGCCAGGGCCGCGCCCAGCAGCCGTTCTGAATCGTCATCATCGCCCACAAGGGTTCGGAAAACCTGCATTTCCTTTTTAACCAGCGCCGATTTGTCTCTGTGTGGAAACATGGGGTCGAGGTAAATAACATCAGCCGCTGCGTTCCGATCAGCATCCACATCTCCGGCAATATCTCCGGCAACATACGCAAGCCAGTCAATACTGCTTACACGCTGGAGTGTCATCCGCTCGATGATCGGAGCGCAATCCACGTTCAGGGCAGCGCGCGCAAGGCCGTCCGCCAGCAGTGCGTGAATCACCGGGTTACGTTCAAACAGGCTCACCCTGCACCCCAGGCTGGCAAGCACAAAGGCATCCTGGCCCAGGCCCGCAGTGGCATCCAGAACATGCAGGCCAGCTTTTGTTTTCTGCAAACCTACGGCACGTGCTACAAGTTGGCCGGCACCTCCACCATGCTCGCGGCGATACCCCATTTTGCCGGTGACAAACTCCGCCCTGACCGGTCCTGCCGCGCCTTTCCCCGCTACCTGAAGGCACAAACCGTTTTCATCCAGAAACAGCAAAGCACTGGCTTGACGCACATCTTTCGGACGCACCACACCCAGATAAGGCAAAGAAAGCTCATCACGGAGCCACAGGGCCTGGTGCTCATCGCCAAGCAGACTTCTGGCGATTGCCAGCGGAATGGTTTCGTCTTTGGGGAGGTCGGTCGAAACGTTGGAGCGCGACATCAGACCAGAATATCGATTCCGGCGAGTGCCGTACCATTGGATTCCTGCCCCGCTGCCGAAACGCTGGCAAAAGTAGACAGTGCTCTGGCCGTGGGGAGTGGAACCTCATCCGCCCGAAAGCGCTCCAGACGGACATCTTCTAATGCGCGACGAGCCTCAACACGGCGCTCCGGGGCTTCACTGGCGTTTCGTTCCGGAACGGGTCGATTTGGACTATCTGCCAGATCGCTGCGGGCTGTTTCGGCTGTCTTTTCGGGAGCAGACGCAGGCAAACGGGCCGCATCACTGCGTTCCCGAACGGGGCTATTGGTGCCCGTTTGATAGGAAAGTGTACTGCCCGGATTAATGCCGCCAATCATCGTCAGGGTACCGTTAGCTCCGAAGAAAAAATTTGCGATTCTATAAAGTATGGAAGAAGTCTACGCCGATTAACAGTTTTACTCGCGGCCCGGCAGTTTCTTCCAGCTAACTTCATCTCGTACGTATACCGGTTGCGCTTGCTCTGCCGGCACGGCCAAGCCCAGATTGAACTTCACAGCGGCCAGGCGCGCAACCCAACTGGCCCGGGGAATAAGGGTTTCATCCACACGGTCCATGCGGGCAGATACGTCGCCGGGCATCTCGTTTCGAAACCCCCAGCCCTGGCCTGCGCCGTTCCAACGTGTAACGCCGGATTCCAGAGCCACCCGTGAAGGCGGACAAACCCGTTCCTCGCCCAGCAATTCGGGCAGGCCGGATCGGTTGCAGAAGCAGCCCCAGTAAAGCTCGCTCATGCGGGCATCAAACGCAACGGCAATACCTTCGCCCTCCGCTACAGGAAGGGTTTCAATCGCCCCCAATGCCACTGTTTCCAGAGAAGAAACAGCCACAACCGAGAGATCAAGCCCCCACGCAAGCCCCTGAACGACCCCCGTCGCGATGCGCACTCCCGTAAACGATCCGGGGCCACACGCAAAAGCCAATGCATCAAGATGCATTGGCTTCAGGCCCTGTTCCGCCAGCAATGCCCGAATCATTGGCATCAGCAGTCGGGTGTGACCCCTGGGGGCAATTTCAAACTTCTCAAAAACGTCACCATCAACGAGAAGGGCTGCAGAGCAGCCTTCCGAGGAGGTGTCCAGTGCCAAAAGTTTCACAGGCGTGAGTAGCCTCGGTAGAGCGTAAACGAATTACTTGAGACGGGCGAGGATCTGATCGCGAATGTCGTCCAGACTACCAACACCCTCTACGCGCACATATTCAGGCGCTATTTCTGGCTGTTTTTCTGCCAACCCCTGATAATAGCCGATCAACGGCGCTGTTTGGTCGTGATAAATCTTCAGGCGTTTGCGAACGGTTTCTTCTTTGTCATCCGCACGCTGCATCAACGGTTCGCCGGTTTCGTTGTCTTTGCCCTCTACCTTGGGCGGGTCGTACTTGACGTGATAGATGCGGCCACTGCCTTCATGAACGCGGCGACCAGACAGGCGATTGACAATTTCTTCATCGTCCACCGCAATCTCGACCACATAATCAATAACAATTCCCTGATCTTTCAGGGCGCCTGCCTGGGGAATCGTGCGGGGAAAACCGTCGAGCAAAAACCCGTTTTTGCAGTCGGGCTGCTGAATTCTCTCATCAATCAGCGCAATGATGATGTCATCAGACACCAGACCGCCGGTTGCCATGACTTCCTTCACCTGTTTGCCAAGTTCGGATTCGGCTTTAACCGCGGCCCGAAGCATGTCCCCGGTAGAAATCTGGGGAATACCGAAGCGTTCAGTTATGAACTGGGCTTGCGTACCTTTCCCCGCGCCTGGCGCGCCTAACATGATGATTCGCATAGCGATGTGCTCCCGTTTTCGTCATTATAGTTTGAAAAGTTGCGGCAAAAACTTCTGCCTTTGCGACAACCTCTCCCTTTGGAATAAAAGCCAGCGGAATTCAATGCCGGTGCATTATACGAAGTCAGGCATCCCAGAGAAAGTCGACCTCCGTATCATCGTCAGAAGCCCAACATGCAACACAAGCCAAAGGGAGTGTCCTCAGATGCTCAATGACGACGCGAGCGCATCCAGTTCCGGCGCAACCTTATCAACGTCCATCATCAGTTCATCCAGCACGGCCGGCTTCAACTCCAATCTTTGCAGCAGCTCCGGAACATCGTCGGGATTAAACTCATCACCGATACCCCGATCTTTCAGTAGCGCATTGGCGAGCTGAACCATCATGACATAGTTCTCGTGCTCACCCTGATAACCCGGCTGCTGATGAACACCCGCGGCTTTTACCACCGGGTCTGGCAACTCCCATAACCGGTGCAGAATTCCCCCGATGGCGCCGTGCCCAACGGCAATAATTTCCTGCTCGGAGCCCTGGCCGAACGCTTGCTGCTCAAGCGATTGCATGCTTGCTTCCGGATTGGTCTCGCGCAACCGGTTGAGCTCTTTGAACTCGGCGGGAAACAAATGTCCGACCAGCAGCAAACCAAAGTTATGCAGCAGCCCACACAGGTACGCCAGGCCTTTATCGGCGCCGCAACGGGGTGCGATGCGCTGGCAAAGAAAAGCACAATACAGTGAATGGCGCCAGAAATTATCCATGCCGAGGATGCCGGTTCTGGGCACATCGAATGCGCGCACAGAGGCGATGCCCAAGGCAATGTGCGCAACGCGATCAAACCCCAGCACTCGGGTTACCGCTTCCTGAACCGAGTTGATCTGCCCCGGATAATGGAACAAGGCTGACCGTGCATAGCGCATCACCTGCGCGGTCAGGCTAGGGTCAAATTCTATTAGCTCTGACAGTTCACGGGCCGTTGCCTCGGTGTTCGAGGTCAGTCGCAGAATGCGCAATGCCAGCGCCGGCATGGGCGGTAACCGATACAGCTTTTTCAATTTGCTGGCCACTTCCGCAAGCGTCAGGGCTTCCTGGACACCACCATTGTCGGGCCCTCGAATCGCCAGGTGCCCTTCCCGTGAACCCGCCATCGCCAGGCGCAGGGATCGACCGTCCATTTCAATCAGAGAATGATCGGTGCCGCTGGTAAACAAAACCTGCTCAGCGCGGGTAATGCTCTCGTCCAGCAACACCGGCAGATCGTAAGCATTGCCTATCGGCGGCGTGAAACCGGGATCGCAATCGCTGAACAATCGCATGGTCTGATGCCCCGTGAGCGGCTGCAGATGGCGCCCCGTTATCTGGCGAAGGGCATCGTCATCAAGCGCGCTGTCGTAACGATGGACCACCATTACAATGCCGCTGATATCGATCAACAGGGTTGCCTTGATAACGTCTTCCCGGGCATGCCCCAACGCGGCGACTGCCGCGTCCAGGCTTGAAGCTCGATCAATGGATCGCTCTTTGTAGGCTATTCCCTGTTGATCAAAAAATCGATCCAGTCGCGCTGCGAGGGCCACAATCGTACTCCAGTTGTCCGTGCCAGGGGCTGCGCCCCGTGTCCGTTCCCGATCGTGTTAACCGGTGTTGCGCATGCCGGCGGAAATGCCCGCCATTGTAACCTTAAGCGCCCGCTCCACCAGCTCCGGCACCTCGCCCTTGTCTTCGCTTTCACGGTCTCGCTTCAGCAGCTCCGCTTGAAGATAATGCAGTGGATCGGTATACGGATTGCGCACGCGCATCGAATGGGCAAACACCGGCTCGCCTTCGAGCAGTTCACTTTGCTCCTTGAGCTCAAGAAGGCGTTGAACGCAGCCCTCGAGGCGCTTGCCGAGACTGGCGCCAAGGGCTTTGAGTTTGTCGTCATCCAACAGGGTTTTTTCATAATAGTCGGCAATTCGCAGATCCGCTTTCGCCAATACCATTTCAAGCATGTCCACATACGTGCGGAAGAACGGCCAGCCCTTCATCATGTCACGCAGTACGGGCAGTCGCCCGTCTTTGGCTGCCTCCTCAAGCGCCACGTCGCTGCCAAGCCAACTGGGCAGCATCAGCCGCATCTGTGTCCAGGCGAAAATCCAGGGGATTGCCCGCAGGCTTTCAACACCTCCCGTCGCCTTGCGGCGTGCAGGCCGGCTGCCCAATGCCAGTTTTCCCAGCGCCTGCTCGGGGGTCACCTGGCGGAAATACGGCACAAAATCCGGATTCTCCCGAACCACTTCCCGATACGCCTTAAGCGAACGTTCGGTCAGCCAATCCATCGTGTCACGCCAACTATCTTCGGGCTCAGGTGGCGGTGCCAACGTCGCCTCGATCACCGCCGTGGTGTAAAGCGTCAAACTCTGCACCGCCAACGGTGGCATGCCGAATTTGAAACGGATCATTTCACCCTGCTCAGTAATGCGGAAACTGCCGTTCACCGAGCCCGGTGGCTGAGACAGGATTGCGCGATTCGCCGGGCCGCCGCCACGGCCAACGGTTCCGCCGCGGCCGTGGAAAAGAGTCAGGTGCACGTCGTACTGACTTGCGACCTGAGTAAGCTTCTCCTGCGCCTGATATTGAGCCCAGGCAGCCATAAGCTGGCCGGCATCTTTGGACGAATCCGAGTAGCCGATCATGACTTCCTGCTGCCCCTGGCAATAATCCCGGTACCACTGCACCTCATACAGCGACGCCATACTGTCGGGTGCACCAAGGAGGTCATCCAGTGTTTCAAACAGAGGAACTACGGGCATGGGGTGTTTCATGCCGGATTCACGAAGCAATAAAATAACGCTGAGCACATCGGAAGGCTTGCTGGCCATGGAAATGACATAGGAGCCAAGCGCTTCGGGAGTTTGCTGCGCAACGACCTCACAGGTATCCAGTACTTCGCGCACCGGTGCGGACGGTTCCCAGTTTCGGGGAACCAACGGGCGACGCCCCTGAAGTTCGCCGATCAGAAACGCCTGGCGCTCGTCTTCGCCCCAGGACAGGTAGTCGCCCAGGCCAAGATACTCCACCATTTCGGCCACGGCCTCAGCGTGGCGCGTTGCCTCCTGTCGGATGTCCAGGCGAATCAGCGGGAGCCCGAACGTATGCGCGCGACGAATGCTGTCTAACAGACCGCCCTTGGCTATGTGTTCAAGCCCGCACTCAACCAGAGATCGATAGCAGAGCTCCAGCGGCGCCGTCAGGCTCTCGTTTTCAAACAGAATGCCGGTGGTCTCTGCCGGCTCATTATTGAGGCTGGCCTCGGCCCAGTCACGTGTTCTGATCAACTTGTCCCGGAGCTCCGCCAATACCTGCCGGTAAGGCTCTCGTGAATCACCGGCCAGGGCGCGCAGCTCATCGCTGCCCTGCCACATGGAAAGCTCGGCCCTCAGCGACTGGATATCACGAAGAAAAAGGTCGGCCGCCATCCAGCGTCCTAACAGGAACACTTTGCGGGTAACCTGGTGCGTAACGTTGGGGTTGCCGTCTCGGTCGCCGCCCATCCACGAAGCAATCCGAACGGGGGATGCCTGCAATGGCAGGCCCTTTCCGGTTGCGTCTTGAAGCGACCTGTCAAGATTGTCGAGAAAGCGCGGCAATGCCTGCCAAAGACTGTTTTCGATGACGGCAAATCCCCATTTAGCCTCGTCAACCGCGGTGGGGCGCTCATGGCGAATCTCATCCGTGTGCCAGGCCTCCGCCACCAACCGTGACAAACGCTCAATAATCGTTTCCCGCTCGGCCGGCAACAGGTCATCGTGATCCAGGCGGGCCAGGCACTCCGACATGTCATCGTATTTCATGATCATCGTGCGGCGCGCGACTTCTGTAGGATGCGCGGTCAATACAAACTCAACGCGCAGATCCGCCACACATTTATGCAGTGCGTCCGAGCTGACGCCGCTGTTTTTCAGGCGCTCAAACACACCGTCCAGCGGTTCGACCATCAAATCAGAAGGGTGATCGCGCCGGCGGCGAATGCCGTGGTATTGCTCGGCAAGGTTCGCGAGATTGAGAAACTGGTTGAAGGCTCGGGTGACCGGCAGCAGTTCGTCATCGCTCAGCTTTCCAAGCAGATTGACAAGGCGCTGGCCTGAGCCACTCTCCTGTCGGCGATCAGATTTAGCGGCTGCCCGGATCTCCTCAATACGTTCAAAGCAATCCTGACCAGGATGGCGCCGGATGCTCTGCCCTAACAGCTCACCGAGCAGGCGGACATTTTCACGGAGGTCAGGATGAAGCTCAGTCACATTGAGTTCCTTTTGAATTGACGGAGAAAAAGTAAGCTAACGATACTAAGGAATGACCGAACGGTCTATCGGCGTCACTCCCGGGGTTCTTTCTCAACGCCTTTTACGGATTGCCAGATCTCATCGAGCGCTTCAAGAGACTCCGCATCAAATGAGCGGCCTTGCTTTTCCAAAATGTGCTCAATCGCGCGAAAACGCGCCTCAAACTTGTGGTTGGTGCGCCCAACCGCCTGCTCCGGATTGACCTTCATAAAGCGCGCCAGGTTCACGCACACGAACATTAGATCGCCCAATTCGTCCTCAACGGCGTCGTATTCACCCTGCCCCGATTCCGCGGCTTGCCAGGCTTCCTTCAACTCGCCGATCTCTTCTTGGAGCTTGTCGAACACCGGCCCTATATCGGGCCAGTCGAACCCGTGCCGCGCGGCCCGTTTCTGTAACTTCTCGGCCCGCACCATCGCCGGCAGGGCTCGAGCGATGCCATCAAGGCGACTTGTCGGGCTTGTCGCAGAAGCGTCGTCCATTTGCGCTTGCGCTCGCTCCTCGGCTTTGATGCGCTCCCAACTTTCCTTGATCCAGGCGTCGTCTGGTCGTTTTTCAGGATCAATACGACTTTCAAGAGTACCCTCTGGAAACACATGGGGATGGCGGCGCACGAGCTTGCTCACCAGGTTATCGACCACCCCATCGAAGCTGAATCGGCCTTCTTCTGCGCCTAGCTGCGAGTAGAAAATAACCTGAAACAGCAGGTCGCCCAACTCGTCTTTCAGATTCGCATAATCCTCACGGTCAATGGCATCCGCCACCTCGTGGGCTTCTTCCAGGGTATGCGGCACAATCGTTCTGAACGTTTGCTTCGCATCCCAGGGGCAGCCTGTTTCCGGGTCTCTCAGCCGGGCCATCAGCACTTTCAGATCATCAATGGAATAACTCATGAGCGCTTGCGCCTGACGTCGATAACATTCGGAAGATTGCGGATTTGAGCCAGCAGCCGAGCCAACTGCTCAAGGCTGTGAATTTCCACTGTGACAATCATGGTTGCGGTGTTGTCATCGCGGTTCGTCACCGTATGCAGAGTGAGGACATCACTCTTTGACGACGATAAAACCTGAGTAATATCCCGCAACAGGCCAGACCTGTCGTAGGCTTCAATTTCGATATCCACGGGATAGACAGAAGCCTGCTGGCCGCCCCAACTCACTTCTATAATCCGGTTAGGCTCAACGTCCTGGAGGTTCAAAAAGGTCAGACAATCCTGGCGGTGAACCGTCACGCCCCGCCCAACCGTAATGTATCCGCCAATGGCGTCTCCCGGCAGGGGTTTGCAGCATCTCGCAACCTGGGTTTTCAGCTTGCCGACACCCAGAATATACACATCGGACTCGGTATCGTAGGGCGCGCGTCGCTGGGCGGTCAGCTTTAGATCAAGCTGTTCGGATTTTGGATCCAGCATTTGCTGGGCGACATTGGCAACATGCGCAGGGCGAAGATCGCCGGCACCTATGGCGGCAAACATGTCGTCGGCGCTGTGATAATTCACTTTTACAGCCAGGTCTCCCAAGCTTACATCGTGCAATGAAAGACGCCGGAACTCGTCTTCAATAATCGCGCGGCCATCCGTTACGTTACGCTCACGATTCTGTTGCTTGAACCAGTGCGTTACCTTGGCCCGGGCGCGCGACGTCTGAATGTATCCCAGGCTCGGATTCAGCCAGTCCCTGCTGGGTGCGGCATTATTCCTGGAGGTAAGAACGAATACCTGCTCTCCGGTTTTTAACGGATACGTCAGCGGAACAATCCGGCTGTTAACCCGGGCGCCTCGGCAGGCATGGCCAATTTCGGTGTGAACGCGGTAGGCAAAATCCACCGGTGTCGCACCCTGGGGAAGATCAACAACGTGCCCCTCGGGCGTGAAAACATAGATTCGGTCCGAGACCACATCGGATTTCAGGTGATCCGCCAAACCGGACAGATCGCCAAGCTCTTCCTGCCACTCCAGTACCTGCCGGAGCCAATTGATTTTGGCTTCGTAGCCGGACGACTTCTTGCCCTTGTCTGTGCCTTTGTAGAGCCAGTGAGCACACACGCCCAGCTCTGCGTCTTCGTGCATGGTGTGGGTACGAATCTGGACTTCCATTACTTTGCCATCCGGCCCGATCACGGCCGTGTGCAACGACTGGTAGCCATTTTCTTTGGGGTTGGCAACGTAATCATCGAACTCGTTGGGAATATGCCGCCAGAGTGTGTGCACAATACCGAGGGCCGCATAACAGTCCCGCAGTTCGGGCACCAGAATCCGCACCGCTCTTATGTCATATACCTGGGAGAAATCAATGCCCTTTATGCGCATTTTCCGCCAGATACTGTAGATATGTTTGGCCCGCCCGGACAGCTCGGCCTTGATGCCAGCGGCCTTCAATTCTGCCTGCAACGTGGCAATGACCCGGCGTATGTAGCCTTCACGATCAAGGCGTTTTTCATCCAGGAGCTTGGCGATTTTTTTATACGCGGTCTCATGCAGATAGCGGAACGACAGGTCTTCCAGTTCCCATTTGATATGACCAATGCCAAGACGATGGGCCAGAGGCCCGTATATATCGAAAACCTCCCGGGCCACTCGCATGCGCTTTTCTTCCGATGCGTCCTTCACCGCGCGAATAGCACAGGTGCGCTCAGCAAGTTTGATGAGCGCAACACGCACATCATCAATCATGGTAACGAGCATTTTCCGGACGTTGTCGAGCTGACCTTCGCTTTGGCCAAGCACATTGCCTTTGAGAGGGTGGTGTATCGAGGAAATAGCTGCCATCTGTTGCACGCCGTTAATCAACAAAGCGACTTCGTCACCAAACTCTTTTCGTATTACCTCAAGAGCGACTCGTTCTTCGCGCACCGCCCGGTAAAGAATCGCCGCAACAAGACTGGCCTGGTCAAGGCGCAGCTCAGCAAGCACCTGGGCCATTTCTATGCCCGTGCGAAAGCTGCTGGCACCGGACGCCCACATGCGATCTTCCCGGAATGCCTGCAAATCAATTTCAGCGGCTTTTTCACAGGCCCTGCGAAACTGATCCACATCGTCCAGATGGGTCTGCGAGGCGATCTGTTGAACCCAGCCATCTATGTCGATCTGGCCATCGCCGTTCATTGCGTAGTCTTCGCGAACTTTTACCATGTCTGCCTTGATATTCCCGATGATTCGCACAGTAATCCCTTACCGCGCACAGCAACATTTAATGGGCGCTGCTAGTGGCTGTTAACGAGAGCTCCGCTCGAACAGCGCAATAGACTCCACGTGGGTAGTGTGAGGAAACATGTCTATCACACCGGCGCGCACCAGGCGGTAGCCGTTCTGCGCCATCGCTCCCGCGTCCCGTGCCAGGGTGGCGGGGTTACAGGACACATACACAATACGCTTGGCGTTAAATGCGGTCAGATACTTGCAGATCTCCTCTGCGCCGGAGCGCGGCGGATCAATAAGAATTTTATCAAAACCCTCTTTTGCCCAGCTCTGACCGGTAAAATCACCGTGCAAATCAGCGCCATGGAACGACACGTTCGTGATCCCGTTCAGTTCCGCATTTTCCCGGCCCCGGGTGACCATGGCGTCATCACCTTCCACGCCAACCACCTGACCACCCCGGCGTGCCAAAGGCAATGTGAAATTGCCCAGCCCGCAGAACAGATCCAGCACTCGCTCGCCCGGTTGCACATCCAGCCACTCCACCGCACGGTTTACCATGGCTTTGTTGATGTCTGCATTGACCTGGGTGAAGTCCATGGGATGAAACTGCATGGTCAGATCGAAGGCATCAAGCCTGTAACTCAGGCGCTCAT
>NZ_DRGY01000151.1 GCF_011049865.1 Marinobacter antarcticus
AAGCGACGGCACAACGCCCGGCGCCATCAATATCCACTCCCGGTGTATGTCCCAACCATGGCGGTCACGGAACCAGTCCATCATCGACTGAAAAAGGCTTTCGGGGAACAGGGTATATCCGTAGACCGGATGCGCTGCGCGTTCTTTCAAGGCCTGTGTAACGGCTTCGGGTGCGGCAAAGTCCATGTCTGCTATCCAGACCGGAATAACGTCGTCGCGGCCGAAAACGGCTTGGGTGGCATCAAACTTTACCGCGCAAGTATTGTCGCGATTAAGGTGCTGATCAAACGGATCTGTCACTGGAAATCCCTCCAAGAAAACTCTCCAAGAAAAGGCGCCAAGAAAACGCTCCAAACGGTTAGTCATCGGATAATGCGGGTTATTGTGGGTGGGCAGAACCACCATCGCAAGTATTGGGCCGCGTTCCGAGCACGGGCATTCTGCTTTGGTCGAACAGAATGCGATAAACCTTGCTGAATGGCCCGAATACTTGCGAACCTAACGGTTTGCCAGCGCAAAATTGCCCCGGCGCCTGTTGGAGTTTGCAATGATTGGCCAGATCCTTTCCACGCTGTTACCGGTGTTTCTCATTGCCGGCTGTGGCGCCTTTTACGGGCGGTTTCGTAAGCCGGATATACGTGGGCTAAACGTTCTTAACATGGAATTGTTTGTTCCCATGCTGGTCTTTGCCGTATTGGCCGATCAGAAAGCACCACTGCAGGACTACGCCGGGCTTGCGCTGGCGGCAACGGTCATTGTTCTTGGCTCGGGGATTGTTCTGTATCCGCTGGCACGGTTTCTGAACCTGAACCTGAGAACCTTTCTGCCACCGATGATGTTCAACAACTCGGGCAATATGGGCATCCCGCTGCTGGTTCTAGCCTTCGGTGAGGCCGCGTTGCCGGCGGCTATCGTACTGTTCATTGTGGAAATGCTGCTGCACTTCTCTGTGGGCTTGTACATGCTTGACCCGCACACGTCTGTTCTACAGCGTCTGAGACTTCCTATTGTGTTTGCCAGCATCGCGGGGCTGGCCGTGAACCTTGGGGGCGTTCCTTTGCCGGACTGGTTGCTGCAAACCATGAACATGCTTGGTGAGATCTGCATACCGCTTATGCTATTCACCCTGGGCGTAAGAATGCTCGATATCGACTTCAGCGACTGGAAACTGGGCATGCTCGGCGCCATCGCCTGCCCCGTCAGCGGCTTGATACTGGCCTGGCCCATGATTTTTCTGTTGGACTTGCCCGGCATTCAGGTAGCCGCGCTCTGGGTATTCGCCGCTTTGCCCCCTGCCGTTCTCAATTACATGGTCGCGGAGCAGTATCAGCAAGAGCCCCATAAGGTAGCGTCGCTGGTACTCCTGAGCAATCTGGGCAGCCTCATTGTCATGCCGATTGTGCTCGGGTTGGTCTTTTCAGCGGGCTACCTGTAACCGCCCTGCCTTTGCACCTTGCATGTGCGGGAACTTTAACCGAAGGTTAAGACTGACGTTTTCTGACTTGATCCACGATACGGAGGTCTGTCCATGAGTGTACTTTTTCTGCTCATCAGTGCCCTGGTTCTGATTTATCTGGGAGTTGGCGGCACCACAGCTGCCCTGGTGATGTCCATCGCAACGTTGGTGGGTCTGGTCCAGGATGACTGGCACATTGCCAGCATTCTGTTCGGCGGTCTTTTTCTGGCACTGGCTTTGATTCTTGTTATCCCTGGTGATCTGCGCCTCGATAAACTTAGCCGACCCTTGCTGGGCTGGGTTCGCAGCCGTCTACCAAAGCTCTCTGACACAGAAGCAGAAGCTCTGAAATCTGGCTCTGTCGATTGGGATGGAGAGTTGTTTTCGGGCAAGCCGCAATGGTCAAAGCTTCTGGACGCCAAGCCAGCCCATCTGACCAGTGAAGAGCAGGCGTTTCTCGATGGCCCGGTGGAAAAACTCTGCGCCATGCTGGATGACTGGAAAATCACCCACGAACATTACGATCTGCCTGACAAAGCCTGGAAGTTTATCCGTGAGAACGGTTTTTTCGGCTTGGTTATCTCCAAAGAAGACGGCGGCATGGGCTTCTCCAACACGGCCCACTCTGAAATAGTGATGAAAATTTCTACCCGCAGCGTTTCTGCCGCGGTCACCGTCATGGTACCCAACTCCCTCGGGCCAGGTGAGTTGCTCACCCATTACGGCACCGACGCCCAAAAAGAACATTACTTGCCCAGGTTGGCAGGCGGCCAGGACATCCCCTGCTTTGCACTGACGTCTCCGGTCGCAGGCTCCGACGCCGGCGCCATTCCGGATAAAGGCATTGTGTGCAAAGGCCAGTGGAATGGCGAAGAAGTGCTGGGCCTGAAAGTCACCTGGAACAAGCGCTACATCACCCTCGCGCCGGTCGCCACACTGATTGGCCTGGCCATCAAGGTATACGACCCGGATAGCCTGCTGGGCGGTAACGATGAAATCGGAGTCACCTGCGTTCTGATTCCCCAGGAAACCGAGGGCGTGCACTCGGGCGCAAGGCACCTGCCGATGAATACCGTGTTCATGAACGGCCCCACCTGGGGTAACGACGTGTTCATCCCCATGAATCAGGTAATTGGCGGCCAGGACATGCTGGGCAAGGGTTGGACCATGCTGCTGGAGTGCCTTTCCATCGGCCGATCCATTTCCCTGCCCGCGTTGGCCACCGGTGCCGGCAAAATCGCCAGCCTGGCGACCGGTTCCTACGCCTACACCCGCGAGCAGTTTGGCCGCTCCATCAGCCAGTTCGAAGGCGTACAGGAAGCTCTGGAACCCATCGCCGGCTACACCTACATGATGGATGCCGCGCGCCTGCTAACCTCCGGCATGCTGGACAGGGGCGTTCGGCCAGCTGTGCCCTCCGCGCTGCTCAAATACCGTAACACTCAACTGATGCGCGAAGTCATCAATCATTCCATGGATGTGGTAGCCGGCCGCGGTGTGATTACCGGCCCCCGCAACTTCATGGCTCGTGCCTACGACGCCGTACCCATTGGTATCACGGTGGAGGGCGCAAACATCCTCACCCGTAGCCTGATGGTGTTCGGTCAGGGGGCTATTCGCTGTCATCCGTTTATTGTTGAAGAAATTGAAGCGGCCGGCATGGAAGACGAAGACAAGGCCGCGAAGAAGTTCGACGGCATCTTCTATCGGCACATGGCCCACACCACCCGAAACGCGCTGCGGGCTTTGGTTCTGGGCCTTACCGGAGGGCTGCTGGAATCCGTTCCCAGGCAGGGCGACATCCAGTCATCGTACCGCCAGCTTGCCCGTTTCTCAGCGGGGTTTGCGCTAATGACCGATGTGACGTTGCTCTCCGTTGGCGGCGGCCTCAAAGCCAGACAACGCCTGTCCGGGCGCATGGCTGACAGCCTGGTGCAGCTGTATTACGCCTCCGCGGTGATCAAACAATGGCATGAAGAGGGTTACCCGGATGACCAGCGCCCGCTGGTGGACTGGTGCCTGCAGAGTTGCCTGCGGGATTTGCAGCACTCCATGCGCGAAGCCATCATCAACTTCCCCGTGCCGGCTCTGCGCTGGCCATTGCGCCTGCTGGTGTTCCCGCTGGGTGCAACCGGTTTGAACGGGCCGGATGACAGGCTGGGCGCCCGCGTGGCCGCCAGCATTGTTGAGGACACCCCGCTGCGCCAGCGCATCAGCCGTGGCGCCTACAACACCATGGACCCAGATGATCCTCTTGGCCGGGTTTTGAATGCTTACAAGTTGGCAAACGAAACCGCCGATATGCGTCGCCGCCTGCACGATGCCATTCGCAATCGTGATGAAGACGATCTGGATGGGATCGCATTGCTGATGGGGCATGAGCGCAAGCAGCTGGTGGATTGGGCCTGCGCCGAAGGCATTGTGCAAGCTGACGAATGTGACCAGCTGCAAGAGGCACTGACCGCCCTGTACGACGTGATCCGGGTGGATGCCTTTGATGAGGACGGCCTGAAGGCGTTGGCCCGATGCGCCAAAGGCAAACGCAAGGTGGTTGAAAGACCCGCTGACGAGTAACGTCCGTTCGCCCTACCCTGCCTGTCGGGCCTTGCCCGGCAGGCATCAGCTCGCCCTCACAAGACTCCATCCTGCTCCCGCGCGCCCTGTAATACGCCCGTTATTACGCCCGTTTTAACCCAGCCCGGATAAAAATTCATCAAACCCCTTTTTTGATTTCGATTTTAGTAATAAAATAGATAATCTTTATGCGTTTATAGCATATATGAATATATCGGTGGGCTATATGGAACTGACATTCAACGAAGTGACAAAGTCGTTTGGCGATCTCAACGTTATTGAGCACTTCAGTACAACCATCACAACCGGCGAAATCGTGGCTCTGGTAGGGCCGTCTGGCTGTGGGAAATCGACGTTGTTGCATATGTTGGCGGGTCTTCAGAAACCTTCAACGGGAACCCTGACGGCTAACGGCAAAAGCGTCGACAAGCCATCACCGCAGCGCACCCTGGTGTTTCAGGAACACGCCCTATACCCCTGGCTAACACTCGCCGGGAACGTGGCCCTGGCATTGGAATTTCAGAGCACCCCCAAGCAGGCCGCGCTCGAAGAAGCACACAAATGGCTCGTAAAGGTAGAACTGTCCGGTTTTGAGCACTACTACCCGCACCAGGTATCCGGTGGTATGCGGCAGCGTTGCGCTCTGGCCCGCGCCTTTATCGCCCGGCCCGAAGTATTGCTGCTGGACGAACCCTTCGGCGCCCTCGATGCGCTGACACGCATGACGCTGCAAAGTGTTCTGAAGGACTTGATTGAAGAAGAACGTCCTACCGTCGTACTGGTCACCCACGACATAGACGAAGCGCTATACCTTGCCGATCGGGTGCTGGTATTCAGCAACCGACCCGCTATCGTGCTAAGCGAAATCAAGCTTGGCCATATGCCTAAAACCCATGATTTGTCAGCCTTTGCCGATATCCGGCGGGACGTGCTGAACAAGCTGGGCATCGACACTGACACAACGCCGGCGCACGCCGGCGAAATAGGAGAAACTGTATGATTCGCTGGTTGATCACAACCGTTCTGGCACTGGCACTCGCCGCGCCTGTGTCTGCAAAAGAAGAATTCCGGGTTGGTTATGTGCGCGTTATGGATGATGCCCAGGCCATGCTCGCTCACGAGGCAGGTCTGTATGAAAAGTACGGGCTGGATGCAAAGCTGATTGAGTTCAGTTCTGGCACCGACCTGATCAAGGGCATCGTTGGCGGCCAGCTTGATATTGGCGTTTTGGGCTTTTCCAATGCTTTCACCTGGGTATCCCGTGGTGCCGATCTGAAAATTGTGGGCGGCGCACAGCGCGGATACCACTCTCTGGTCGTGCGCAACGATTCGGGTATCGACTCGGTTGAAGATCTCAAAGGCCGCAACCTCGCCTCCCAGAAACAAGGCAGCACCGCCGACATCGTGCTCAAAGGTGTCATGTTGGCCAACGCAGGCTTGCAACCGGACGATCTGAATATTTTGGGTGTGGCCCCGGCCGTCGCGGTTCAGTCTCTGGTCGGTGGCCGTGTAGACGCCGCCTTCCTGTTTGAACCCTACGATCGCATTGCCCAGCTTGTTGCGCCGGTTAAGCAAATTTATCAAATCGGTGATGTATGGCCGTTCCCCTGCATGGTGGTTATTACCTCCGGCGACACTCTGAAGAACCGTAAGGACGTTATCTGGGCCGCGCTCGACGCCCAGCGTGATGCCATTGACATGCTTAAAAACGAGCCTGAAAAGGCCGCTACCTACATCACCGACTATTTCATCAAGGACGATGTGGTTAAGTCCCTCAACCAGGGTGATATCCCTGCGCAAGAGGTTATTACCCAGGCGATTCAGACCAACGACTTCAGCTCCAAACTGACCGACGCAGATATTGGCCGCATGAAAGAGTTAGCAGGCATTATGCAGAAGCAGGGCATTCTTGCGGATGACGAAGCCTTTGACGTTGACGCGCTGCTTGA
>NZ_DRGY01000152.1 GCF_011049865.1 Marinobacter antarcticus
CACCGTTATCATTCTCCGGCGAAAGGGTTTGGTATCCGTAACCGCGCACGCTCTGATCGCCACCGCCAAAGAAACGCAACGAAGGCGGCACGTCCTCAAACTGGTTAGTCGCTACGCCCCCGAACTGGAAACGGGTCAGAAAACGATGCTTTCCGGCAAGTGTAAACAAGCCTTTGGCGAGCGCGTTCACATGCAGGATATCCACACTGGAGAGAGCCGCCCTGTGGGCGCCGCTTACATCAATCTGCAGTCGATAGCCCCGAGACGGATCCAGAGGTGAGTCTGCGTGCAGCTTGGAATAGGCCACTCCCGGCAACAGCAGCGTACTTGTGCCTTTTTCGTCGTCGCCGATATTGAAACGTTCGCCTTCCCAACGCACGGATAAAACCTGCAACCAGCCATCATCCAACTGGTGCTGCCACTGCTGCCCCAACGTCAACAGCTCCGACTTTACGTTCTCTATATCTTCGCGCTGATAACCTGCCGTGAGACGAAACGAGTCTGTCATGGGCGGATCCAGCGGCAACTCGTACCAAGTACTCAGACTCTGACGCAGCCCGGAAAGTTCCGTTTCGGCACCGCGTTTATGCCCCATCGGATTGACCCAGTGTTCACGCCAGGTACCCCGAAAGCGCGGCCCGACATCTGTGGAAAAACCCAGGCCCGTCGCGATGGAACGGGGATCTCTGCGAGTGACCGCAACGCGCACGGGAATCTCGCCATTTTCCGCGTTTCCCGGCACTGCGTCGATATCCACGCCCGAGAAATAACCGCTGCCCAGAAGATCGCTGTTCAGCTTGGCGATTTCGTCTGCATGGTACGGCTCTCCCGGCTCAAAGGTGACAAATTCGTGCAGAAGACGAGTCTCGAACCAGTGCCCCTCTTCAAACGTCACCTCGCCCAACCGATATCTATCACCGCTATCGAACGCCAGATCAATATCGGCTTCCAGGGCTTTGGGATCAACCTCGAGCGTGTGGGTAGCAAGCTGGCCATCAAAGTAGCCGCGCCGTTGGGCCCGGGTCCGCAGGGTGTTTTTGAGGTTGGTGTAGTCACCGTGGTTCAGAACATCGCCTTTTGCAGGATGAATGGGCAGGTCGTCGGTAAAGCGCGAATCAGAGGCTGCAGCGCCCCGGATATCAACGGTTCGGGAGTTGATCCGCACCGGATCGCCTGGAGTGATGTTTAAAATCAACCGTGCGGGTTTTTCGGATTCACCCTCTTCTACCTGCCAATCCACAACCGGGCTGTAATAGCCCAGGGCCCGCAATGCCTTGCTGGCCTGGCTGGACGCTGTTGATGCGTACCGCCGCAGGTTACTGGCACTGCGGCCCTCCACCTTGCCAATGAACGCTTCGGCGTTTTCCTGAAGCCCGGGATAGTCACCTTTGACACGAACCTCAACCTGACTGGCAAACGCCGGGAAAGACCACAAAAAAAGCAGCAGGCTTAGTAGCCGGATTCGGCCCGATTTCAAAATATTATCCAGTAATAGCATCCGGCTGTTTCAGTGTTGGTCGTGATGAAAATGATGAGAGTGACGAGAGTGGCAATAGTGATAACAGTCATCATCGCTCAAGCGTGAGAGTTTCGTATCAACCGGTCAAGTTAATCTGCGCTCTCGGCGAGTCGTCGGCCAGGCCCAAATACGCTAACCTGTCGATATTACTGACATGGCTATTACACCACAGAGAACGGGCACCCGCGAATGCTGAAGATTAACCGCAAGAACCTGAAGTCGAGCCACCAGCTCATCTGGCTTATTATCGACTTCTTGATGCTGGGCCTTTTGATGATCAATCTCGCGTTCATTATCGGCGACTCCATTTATAACTTCGTTGCTGTCGAAAACCTCCTGAAAGAGCATCTACCGACGCTGCAGGCTGCATACAACCCGATACACGAGAACTTCATCTTCTACGATTTGTTGTTCGTTGCGGTTTTCCTGACCGAGTTTTTCATCCGCTGGGGCTATTCAGTCAAGGCCAAAGTATACGATCGCTGGTACTTCTATCCCTTCATACACTGGTACGACGCGGTTGGTTGTATCCCTGTGGGCAGCCTGCGATTCTTACGGGTTCTGCGGGTTATCTCCATTGTGTATCGCCTGCACCAATACAAGATAATCGACGTTACCAGCACCGGAATTTACCGCTTTATCAATTTTTACTACGAAGCCTTCATGGAAGAGCTTTCTGATCGCATTGTCGCGAAAGTTCTGAGCGGCATTCAGTACGAGATAAAATTGGGCTCTCCATTGTTCGAGAAAATCCAGAACGAGATACTGTATCCGCGGCGCCAGATGCTGGCCGGTTGGATTTCACAACGCGTCGCAAAGGCGGCCCAAGAGAGCTACATACCTAATAGGGGGGTGCTGAGAATTTACCTTGAAGAACGGGTTGATCATGCACTGGAACAGAACGTCGAACTGTCGCGGCTTAAATATCTGCCCGTCGTGGGGTCGACTATTAAAGAAACTCTTGAAGAGGCTGTTGGCGATATTGTGGCGAACGTTATCCAGCAAATTCTGGAAGACCTGGCCTCCGCCTCAAACCACGGCTTTATTGAAGATATAGTGAACACCTTTATTAGCAGCCCGGGCGACTCGGGATCAGCCAAAGCCAAAAACGACGCGTTGATCGCGCTGATCAACGAAATCATTGAAGCCATGAAAGGCCAGGTCAAAGTAAAACGCTGGCGAGAGCAGCTACCTTAGCCGCGGTTACGCCATCTCTCCCCGCCACAAAAGCAAGCCGTTCCCACTCTCTGGTTTCTGCGTCATTCATAAGACTCCTTGTGCGCTATCCGGTTCATCTCAATGGTTGATGCAACATCGCCGGCGTGCGTTCATGCTCTACAATACCAACCCTGACAAGAAAATCACCAAAACGCTCCTGAGCATTGCGTTCCTGCTGGTAAGCGTGGAACAACGGCCTCAGTTCCTTCAGAACGGTTTCCGTATCAATATTTTCCCTATACAGCCGGTTCATGCGCTGGCCTGAAAAATCCGCACCCAGATACAGGTTGTATTTGCCAGGCGCCTTGCCTGTCAGCGCTATCTCACCCAGATACGGCCGGGCACAGCCATTTGGGCAACCGGTAATGCGCAGATTGATCGCGTCTGGCTCCAACCCTTCTTCCGCCATGGTGTGTTCCACACGGGTGACAAACTCGGGCAAGAAGCGCTCGGCTTCCGCCATCGCCAGACCGCAGGTGGGAAAAGCAACACAGGCCATAGAGTTCTGGCGTAGCGGCGAGCTGCGATTTCCCGCATCCAGTTTGTATTCTTCTACGATGGCATCAACCGCCGCCTTTTGCTTGGGCGGTACGTTGGCGATAATCAGGTTCTGATTACAGGTAATGCGAAAACTGCCGCCGTGAACTTCAGCAATTTTGCGCAGGGCCGTTCGTAACAAACCGTTTTCGGTATCCGCCACCCGGCCGGTAGGAATAAGAAGCGTCAGATGCTGATTGCCATCCTCACCTTCAACCCAACCAAACCGGTCGCCGTTGCGGCTCAGGCTGAATGAACGCGGCTTCTCAAAGGCCTGCCCGTGGTATTCCTCAAAGCGTTCCCGGAACCAGTCCATGCCATGGTCGTCAATGGTGTACTTGAAGCGGGCATGAGCGCGATTGGTGCGATCGCCAAAGTCTCGCTGAATGGCACAGATGGACTCGCAGGCATCCACAATCTGCTCTTTTGGCACATAGCCCGCCATAGTAGCCAGGCGTGGATAAGTGGCCGGGTCGCCGTAGGTCAGCCCCATGCCGCCGCCAACCACCACGTTGAAGCCGCGAATCTGGCTGTCTTCCACAATGGCAATCAGGCCAATGTCGTTGGCGAATACGTCGCAGTCGTTCTCCGGAGGTACCGCCAGCGCAATTTTGAACTTGCGAGGCAGATACTTTTGCCCGTAGAAGGGTTCCTCTTCTTCACCCAGCTTTTCAACGCACTCTTCCCCAAGCCAGATCTCCGCATACGCGGCAGAACGCCAGCGCAAACGCTCACTGATCGTCAGAGATAACTCGTGAATTTCGCCGTGCAACTGCGACTGATGAGGGTTCACGTTGCTGATCACGTTACGGTTCACATCTCCGCAGGCTCCGCGACTGTCCAGGCCCAGGGCGTGTATCTTTTGCATGAACGGCTGCATTTGTTCCTTGAACACACCATGGAACTGGAACGTTTGGCGCGTGGTCAGGCGCAGCGTGGAATTGGCACACTCATCGGCAATCCGGTCCAGCCCCAACCACTGGTCTGCCGTCAGCACGCCGCCCGGCAAACGTAGGCGCACCATAAACTGGTAAAGCGGCTCAAGTTTCTGACGCCGGCGCTCATCCCGCACTTCCCGGTCATCCTGCTGGTAGGAGCCGTGGAACTTGGTGAGTTTGGTATCGTCCTCCGACAAAGCGCCGGTGGTGCGGTCAGCCAATCCTTCCAGAATGGTTCCACGGAGGTAATTGCTTTCGCGCTTGATCACTTCGGCTTCAGGCAGTTTCTCACTCATCAGTACACATCCCGCTGGTAACGTTTGTCCCGGTTTAGCTGGCGCAGGTAATCCTCGGCCTGCTCCTGATTCAGTCCACCCTGCTTACTGGCAATGCCCAGCAACGCCTGGTGCACATCCGGTGCCATTTTGTCAGCATCGCCGCACACGTACAGGCTGGCGCCACGTTGCAACCAGGCCCAAACCTCCGCACTGTTCTCTTCCAGGCAATGCTGAACATATCGCTTTTCAGTCTGATCCCGTGAGAAAGCCACGTCCAGCCGTGTCAGCAAACCATCACGGCGCCACTTAAGCCATTCCGACTGATAGAGAAAGTCACTGCGAAACCGACGATCCCCGAAAAACAGCCAGTTATCGCCCTCGGCTTGTCGCTCTTCCCGCTCCTGCAAAAATGCACGAAACGGCGCAACGCCGGTGCCCGGGCCAATCATGATCACCGGTGCCGTATCTTCAGGCAGGGCAAATTTCTTGTTCGGATCAATATAAACCCGAACCTTGTCCCCTTCACTCATCCGGTCAGACAACCAGCCAGACGCAACACCTTGGCGATCCCGGCCATGGCTTGAGTAGCGCACCGCTGCCACGGTTATGTGCACCTCGTCGTCCACCGCCGCCTGGCTGGAACTGATCGAATACAGCCTGGGAGGAAGCTTACGCAGCACGTTCACTAACTCCTGTGGTGCCAGGGTTGCAACCGGCCAGGCCTGGATGAGATCAAGAACGTCGCGCCCTTCCGTCCAGGCCTTCAGCTCGCGGCTGTCAGCTACCATCGCTTTCAGGACATTGTCCTCTGCAAGGTCTGCCCAGTGTTTCATCAGAGGAGGGGTCAGCAGTGTGATCTCACGGTAAAACGCCAACGCGTCCCGCAACGAGATGTCGCGTTCGTCGGCAGACACAACCTGATCACCATCAAACCCGAGCGTTTCCAACAGTTCGCTGACCAGAACCGGGCTGTTCTGCGGGTAAATGCCCAAGGCGTCGCCTGGCTTGTAGGCGAGTCCGGAGTCTTCCAACGACAGCTCAATGTGTCGCACTTCTTTATCGGAACCCCGGCCGCTGAGCAGTTGGTTGGTCAGAATAACGGCTGCGTAAGGATTTTTGCGGTTGAAGGCCGAGGTTGGTGCCTGCTCTGCGGCTGCCGTATTGGCGGCCGCGGGCTGATTGGCACCGGCTTCCACGGCAATGGTTTCCAGCACACGGTTAATCCAGTCTTCGGCAAGGTCTTCGTAATCGACATCGCAATCGACCCGTTCGGCCAGAGCCGTGGCTCCCAGAGTCGCAAGCTTACTGTCAAAATCCTGGCCGGTTTTGCAAAAATGCTCGTAGCTGGAATCGCCCAGCGAAAGAACGCTGTAACGAAGGCCTTCTAATTTGGGGGCCTTTTTGCCGTTGATAAATTCATGGAAATCCAGCGCGTTGTCGGGCGGATCGCCCTCACCCTGCGTTGACGTCAGCACCGCCAGGTACTGCTCTTTCTTAAGTTGCTTAGGCTTGTAGTCCGCCATGTCGACTACCTTGGCAGACACGCCTTTGTCTGCAGCACGAGCCGCCAGTTGCTGTGCCAGCTCTTCGGCGTTACCAGTTTGCGAACCAAACAGAATCGTCAGTTCAGCGGCAGCAGAAGTGGGAGCCGTCGCGGTGTGGGCATCCGCATTAGCGGAACCCCCTGCGCATTTGCCGGCGAGAAAACCCGCAAGCCAGAAAAGCTGCCCTTCATTCATACCGGAAAGAAGCTCTCCCAAACGTGCTTGCTGATCCCCGGAAAGCGGAGACGAGTTCAGATCTGTCGTCATTTTGGATGATCCGTGTGGGCTGTAAAAAAGTTGGTTTCGCACCAAACATGAGTGAAACCTGCCGACACTGTATGAACCCCATAATGAACGATAAAATGGAATACTTAGGACAAATAAATCGAGGAAATCGATATATAGACTAACTCACTGATTTTAAATTATATTAACGATATTCTTAATTATTCTATGAGAAATGATATTAATCATTTCATGGAATAACAGAATCATTCTAAGCTGGGAGTCCTCATTCTTATCCTCGACAGCGCTATAAAGGAATCTTTTAAATGTCCCAGAGTGCCTCCTCTAATACCCATCAGGTGGTTGTTATCGGATCACACTGACAGACGGTCGGGAGATTGGTTACGACGTTCTGGTCGTTACACCGGGGCGCCTTGTTCAGCGTTCCGTATTTTGAATCGGTTGCCCGCGCACAAACCCCAAAGCTGAGCGGCAATCCTCGTCTTGCATTCCGGGAACCAAAAAGCGCCTAATGAAAGCTGGTTCCCGGAAGAGCGAGCAATCAACCTATGGATTACCATACCTACCGCGAAAAGCTGCAACACCAGTTCCCCGAGCCCGTATTAGCGTTTGAGCCCAGTGAATACGAAGCGCGGCTGGCCTCCGTTCGTCAGCAGATGGCTAAAGCCGGTCTTGACCTGCTGTTGCTGACCGACGCCGGGGAGCTGTGCTATCTGACCGGATATACGACCTTCGAGGTCTCGGTTCAATGCGTGCTGTTGGTCGCCACTGACCGAACCGTGCTGTTCGTGCCCGCTATCGAAATGGGCCCTGCCGTGTACCTGAGCCGGGTTGACGACGTTATCGGCTATCCGTGGCAGGCTCCCGAAACGGTCGCAAGCGAATTGGCTGCCCAGATACAACGTACAGCGGGCACCTCGACGCCGCGGATCGGCTTCAATCCCTGGGCGGGTTCCTTGCGGCCAGGGCTGCTTTCGGCACTCAGAATCACGTTGAATTCAGCTACGTTTATTGATTTCGGCACATTAATTGACCGTGTTCGCCTGGTTAAATCACCCGCCGAACTGATCTACCTTGCCGAGAGCGCCGCCATCACCAGCGCCGGCCTGGACGCGGCGGCGACGGTGATACGAGCGGGCGTGGTGGATCATGAAATCGCCCGGGCAGGCGCCAGTGCCATGCTGGGCGCTGGCAGCGAATTTATGAGTATGCAACCGATTGTGACGACGGGCGCGCGCAGCGGCATCATTCATACCAATCATTCCGGTCACAAGGTTGCACGTGGCGATGTGGTGTTCACTGAGCTAGGCGCCGTTCGCCGGCGCTACACCGCGCCCATGATGCGCACCGCCGTGGTCGGTGAGGCTTCGGCTGAAATCCGTGAATTTCACAGGATCTGCCTTGACGTTCTGAACGCGGTGATGTCTGCCGCGCGAGCCGGCTCAACCTTCGCCTCGGCTGCCCGCGCAGGCGAGGCCGCACTGGCACCTATCGTTGACCGCGCCTTTTTCTCAGGCGTATTCGGCTATCCGGTGGGCGCAACGTTTCCGCCATCCTGGGTCGCCGGCTCAATGTTCATAGCCACAGATAACGAGGCCGTTCTGGAGGAGAACATGGTGTTTCATCTTCCCATTTGCCTGCGCAAACCGGGCGAGTTTGGCGTCGGCTTTAGTGAAACGGTACGCATTACGCCCACAGGGGCCGAGAGAATCACGACGAATACGCTATCCCTCGACGAAAAAACAGCCTAGTCAGTCTTCGCCGGCAATGGTCTTTTCCAAGGCCTCAACGTTATAAACGATGAGGCCCAGCTCCGGCCGATACCCGTGAATTTCCTTGACGTCCAGCGCCTGCAGGAAATGCAGGATTTCCTCACTGATCACCTGACCCGGCACCAAAACGGGGAAACCCGGGGGGTACGGGATCACAAAACTGGCTGACACCACATCACGCCCCTTAGCCATCTGTTTCTGCAGCTCACCATTATCAAAGCGCAGATACTCGGTATTTTCTTCGTCATAACTGAGGAAGTAGGCCCGGCGAATGTCGCCTTCGGGACTGTCCAGGTTGGGTTTGAACGCATCGTGGAAGCGGCTGAAGTCCGGCAGGGGCGGCAAGTCCTCGGTCAGGGATTTAACCTTGTTTTCAATAATCTTGCGTTCCGGCCGGCTGCTTTCCTCCCAACGCCGGTCAAAGCCCTTGGCCAGCTTGATCAGCACATCCAACAGATAGGCGATCGAACCACGAGTGGTTCCGATATTCGTCATGAACAGCACGGTGTTGCGGGACGTCTTGTTGATCTGGATCCCGAACTGGTTCATCAGGTATTCGTTCTTGAAGGTGTCACCATCGATGCCGGATTTGCCGATGGCCATGGTGATTCTGCTGGGATCGACCACGAACTCGTCATGTGCCCAAGCCTCTTCCATTTTGTTCCAGCCGCTACTGGGGTCATAGAACGTATCGACACCGGATTGACGATACTCCAGCGGAATCATGTCCTTGTTGACCAACACCTGGAAATATTTTTTCAACAACGGGTTCGTATAGAGTTGTTCGCGCAGGGTCAGTGCCGCCTCAACCTGGGCGTGAACCAGCTCGAAGCCTTCCATTTCGGCCTGCATTCGCCCCACGTCCAGGGATGCCACAATCTGGTAGTTAGGCGAAGTGGACGTGTGAGTCATGTAGGCTTCGTGGAAAGAGGATTCCACTTTCTGACGGTAATCCTGATCATAAACATGGATCATCGACCCTTGGCGCAGAGATGTCAGTGTCTTGTGGGTCGAATGAGTTGCATAAGCCCGAACCCGCACAGCGTCAGGGTCCGGCATCAAGCGATTGTGCAACCAGGTGGCGTCATCGTCCGGATCCAGCTTGTCGAATTCGGTTTTCCAGGCGTCGTATTCCACCTGATATTCGTCGCTGCGGTAGCGGTCCCGCAGTGTGCGGGCCGCATGCATGGCGGTGCGTGGCCGATAGGTCGGGTTAAAGGTGGCAAAGGCAAACCAGGCCTCATCCCAGAGGAACACCAGGTCAGGCTTGATGGCCAGGCACTCCTCCATCACTTGGCGCACGTTGTAGACCACGCCATCAAAGGTGCAATTCGTCAACAACAACATCTTGACCTTATGAAGCTGTCCGTTCCGTTTGAGATTGAGCAGCGCCTTCTTCATTTCACGTAATGGCACGGCGCCATACATGGAGTAGTCGTTAAGCGGGTAGGAGTCCAGGTACGCAACGTGGGCGCCCGACAGAACCATGCCGTAGTGATGGGATTTATGGCAGTCACGATCAACCAATACGATATCCCGCGGCTTGACCAGCGCCTGAACCACAATTTTGTTGGCGGTAGAGGTGCCGTTTGTCACAAAGAAGCTCTGACGTGAACCGAATGCCCGGGCGGCATACTCCTGAGCTTTCTTGATAGGGCCATAGGGCTGTAACAGTGAATCCAGCCCCCCGGACGTGGCCGACGTTTCCGCCAGGAAAATGTTGATACCGTAAAAGTCGATCATCTGCCCGGCCCAATGGGATCGGGTGACTGACTTGCCCCGGGAGATCGGCATGGCATGGAATACGCCGGTAGGTTTGCGGCTGTATTCGCGCAGGGCATCGAAGAACGGCGTGCGGTAGCGGTCTTCAATCGCCCGCATGAACGTGTGGTGTAGTTCGATGTAATCCGTTTCACGATGAAAAATGCGCTTGAAGTGGCGAATATCGCTACTCGCGGTCACTTCGACATCGCCGCTGGTCACCAGGAATTGGTCAATCTCCGGGCGGATCTCACCAATCATAGAACCCAGCAAAAGGCTGCGCTCGGCTTCGGTCTTGTTTTCCAGTTCTTTCTCAGAGAGACCTTCGAGATAATTTCGTAGGGCACTGAGGTTATACTTCGACTTGTAGGGGAATTCATAGCGGATCATGCAGGCCTGGATGTTGGGATTGACCAGAATTGCAATCAGCGCGTCTTCGAAGCTTCTGACCGTAACGATGTCATAGATAAACTTGTCTTCCGGGCGGCGCAAATTGTGGAACGCTTCACGGACCACTTCTTCCTCTTGCGACGACATCGCATCGACCATCAGCACTTCGAAATAAGGTTGGGCCGAGCTGTTGGAAGCCGGGTGGCCGCGCCGCAACTGCGCCAGAGCATCAATCGCCTCGAGATTTTCGGCGTCCGAATCATTTTCACTGAGATCGACGTTGCGGCGGCGGTAGGACTCACTGATCAGCGCCCGAACAAGACGCTTGACCACTTTCTCCAATTGAACGAAATCATGCCGGTTGTAGAGGGCCCAGAGATGCCGGAAATCCTCCTTGGACGGGAATGCGTGGTAATCCTCGATGATTTCAAGGCGGGTGAGCTTGATATCAATTGACTTGGCCAGGGGTTTCATTTCTCCCGCGTCGCCAATCTTGATAATACGGCCAAGATCCCGTTTCAGCGCGTTCCAGGTATCGGCTCGCAGTTGAGTGATCTTGTGATAAAAGGCCAAGGCTGTGTACGCGGTTTCTGTCTCTTTTATTATTTCGCTCATGATTTCACCTTTTGTCCCTGGGTTCTCAGACGGGATTTATGGCCAACCGCCAATGATCGGCAGCAAAGCGCAAATACTCATGTGCCTCCCCGGTCGCTACCCCGAGACTCTGGCACGAATGTCATAACGGATGTCCACGGACGTCTCTTCAAAATGGTCGAAAGACAGGTCCAATGATTTACCGCCGGGCCAATGGTACTGGGCGATTCCTTCGTTGGGATAATAAGCCGCAGTGTATATGGTGCCCAGACCGCGACGATAATCCGTTCGAAACAGGGGCGGCGCTGCAAAGGCTGCAATCAACCGCTCCTTCGTTGTGGCGGGATCACCGACCAGTATCGACAGCTGTCGCTCGCGGATCAGCGTTTCTGACGCCAGCGCATGGGCATACCATTCGATCCGCTTTTGATGGTTGGTTGCCACCGGTATTCGCTTGATCGACGCCGGACGGTCGGGCGCGATCATAGCGGTCACATACCGCTTGCGCGCATCCGTCACCGTAATGTTGTAGGCCATGTGCGTGGGCACCCGGGCCAGGACCTCTGCCGCTTCCGGCGTGGTGTCACAGAACTCGAGGATGTAGCGCAGGATAATGGGCGCGCCAAATCCGTCGCCCACCGCTTTGCGCCCACCAAAGGCTAATGAAACCGACAACCCGCTTTCGTTGATACCATCCAGCACACCCACAAGACAATCCGACATCGCAATAACCCGACGGCCATTCCAGCAGGTTGAAAGGATCGTGCCTTCGCAGAGTTCCGGCGGATAATCGTAGTTACGCACCAGTACGTTTGCCTGCGCGTCGGCAAATGCTGCCTGAGAGCAGCCGGTTATGTAGGCCGGCGGCCGATAGAGGCTGAGCAATCTCGACGACAGATCGCTGCCACCAGACAGGTCGCACAGTTGCCGATACGTGGGTATCAATTCGGGCATATGCCGGTTCAGCGCGTTATAGCAGGCCAGATAACTGGGCCGCTCGCGCTCTGTCTCCGACAGATACCAGCGTTCATAGGCCGGCCAGTGGAGATCAAACAGGCGCTGCCACTTTGGCCCTGGCTCCGGCTCATGCACTGTCTCAAAAATCAGCTGTTTTTGCATGGTATCGGAACCGCCCGGCACGGCCGATCGGATAGGGGCTTCCGCCCCTCCTGTCGCGTTGGCCTTCACAGTATTTTGAAGTTGCTGCCACCGATGGCGTGATTAACCGCCGCTGCTTCCACCGCTGGATCTTGCAATACCTGGCCGGCAAACTGCCCGCGGATACCGTCGATCCAGGCTTTCGCCCGGGGGGTCAGTTGGAAGTCGTCGTCCATCAGGCGCCCGCGAGTGATCAGTATGCCAAGGTCGGCGCCTTCGTAGCGGAAGTCACCCACGCCGCTGATGCGCATGAAGAAGGCTTCCTGCTCGCTCTCAGCCGCGTGCGGATGGTAGCTGTAGTGGTCGTAACCAATGCTGCCGTCTTCCGACATGCGCCATACCCCGGACTGGGGCGCCTGGGTCAGCAGGTCGACCGACTCATCGGTGTGCTTGATAACAAGCTGGCTCCAGCTGTCGATGCTGTCCGGCTGCGACCAGCGATCATTGATTTCTTCGACGTTGATGTCGAAGTCCTGGTCGGAAAACTCCAACAGATGGAACAGGAACAAAGGAACATCTGAATGGGCGAACGCCGCGACGTTGGTCAGTGAACTGGCGCCGGTAACCCGCGGATTCAATTCACCCAGGTAGACTTGGTCCGTATCCGTATCGATCAGGAAATCGAGTTCAAAATAGCCGCGGTAACCCTCTTCGCGCAGAGCCTCGCCAAATTTGTGCGTATACTCCCGGGCTTTGTCCTGGACTTCCTGAGTAAAGGCGCCCGCGAACATCTCGTTACCGCACCAGCCGCCTTTATAGGGCGTCAGCGCCTTGAATCCGACCAGTTCGGTCATCAGCGGCCCCACGACGGTGCCGCAACGGGTGCTACAAGCCTCGATTGCAGAGCCCCGGCAATTGATCCGCTTCATGATCTTCACTTCGGATTCGGCTTCAATTTCCTCTGCGTACTTGTAATACTCATCTTCATTAGAGACAAAAAAAGTGGTGTGGCCCGAGTCACCGAAGGCCGACTGGATAACCAGATCGGTACCAAGTTCCGCGCTGACTTCCTGCAAATGGGCGTAACTGTCCACCTTGGCCAGAACGTTCGGCACGCTCGGAACGCCGGCTTTGTTGCCGATCCGCACGGTCGCGATCTTGTTGTCCATCCGTGAGCGTAATTCGGCCGGCGGGAAGGCAATGCGCAGACCCACCTGGTCGCAGATTTCTTCGGTATGTTCGTTGAACATAAGGAAGGCCGCCGTGCCCTTTCCTCCCCGGGACTGCAAGTAGTCGATAACTTCCTTGTGCTCCAGAAGATAATTATTGATATCTTCGATGCTTTCGAAATCCCGGGGGAACTTCTCCTTGGGCACAAAGATATTCTTTTGTCGGCCGTCAAAGCAGTCTATGTAGGTAATGTGCCGGAAGTTGCCGACCCAGTCACCGATGCCCAGCAGGTTGAAGTTGGTTGCCGAGATAAAGTACACCGGCTCTTTATTATTGTGAAAATAACGACGGATATCAGAAATGCTTGTTATTTTTTCCATTCCTTTCACTCCTTTAGTAGAACGTTCTTGCACAACGTCTTCGGGCACCACCTTAGCGTTCCGAAAAGGAACGTCTTTCGCGGCTTTGGGATCACCTGCGACAGAGCTCTCCCCGGGCTCGGGCGTGGCCGGCGCCTGATCGTTGTGCTCACTCGGCAGTAACCAGTGTGCGATCATTTTTCGTAATCGGTCAAACAGATGTCGGGACATTGGCTTCTCCGCTACTGTGGCGCCGGGCTTACGGCTTTTTATTGATTAGTAGACCTCATTCCTAACGGGCTTGGCCAGCGGCCCCAGCGTGTCGAGGAATGGGCTGGATCGGTTTTCATTGCTGTAGAGGGAAAAGTCTACGCTGCGATCCCGGAAACTTTTCAACGGCTGGCCCAACCCGCCGTGAAGGCCGCGCTCACGCTCGCGGCGAACGCGATTGAAATCCACCTCCACTGGCACGATCTCCTCGCCCACACCGCATTGGTGAATCACATCACCTGAGGGGCCCACCACAATCGAACGACCGTTACCCATTGCGCCAGCGCCGTTAAAGTCAAAGAAATAACACTGATTGATAGCCGCGTTGGTGCGCGCAATGGACAGTTCGAGATCACGATCAACGGTATCGGTCATTGTTGGGTGCAAGATAACTTCAGCGCCCATCGATGCGAGCGTTCTGGTGGTTTCGGGAAACCACATGTCGTAGCAGATGGACACCCCGAATCGACCCACGTCCGGCACGTCAAAAACCGCAAACTCGTTGCCGCCTTCAACGCCCTGCTCGTGGGGCAGGAATGGGAACATCTTGCGATAGCGACACACCACGACCCCTTGGGGGTTTATAACCGACAGTGTGTTGTAGATCTTGTCGCCGTCACGTTCGAACATTGAACCCGGAATCAGCCAGATGCCGTGCTGTACCGCAAGCTCGCAGAACATGGTTTCCATTGCGCTGGGGAACGGCTGCGCATGTTGAGTGGAGGCGCCATTGGCCACCAATTCACTGAACATCACCATCTGCACCTGAGGAAACCGCGCCATCATAATGTTGATGCGCTGGCGCATGGCTTCGGTATTGTCGCCGTGATGCGGGGCGTGCATCTGCACACCGGCTATTGTGAAATAAGACATCGCGTTCCTTCATTTAGCGATACGACTTTAGCGACACTTTTGGCGGCGCTTCGAATCGGGCCGAGCCCGGACGAACCCAGAAATTTGGCTCGAAGCCCCGTGTAGCTGGATTAAGTCAATGGATTGGATAACGTTTTCTTACCGCAACTCTCGGCAAATCTGCCTTGGATATGCTTGAGAATGTGACTAATACAAGCTTATGTCAAATACCGGAGTCTGTCGAAAAGCAATTTGGACGGTTGTCCCAGACGCAAAAAAGGCAGACCAGTAAATTACTGATCTGCCTTTCTTTTATATGGTAGCGGGGGCAGGATTCGAACCTACGACCTTCGGGTTATGAGCCCGACGAGCTACCAGACTGCTCCACCCCGCATCAAACTGGTTGGCGACCTCTTGATCACCGAGGCGCGCATAGTACGGTGACCAACCGGGCCTGTCAAAGACTATTCCAATTTTCGGGCAACTTATCGCTCAACAATAGCCGTTACGCCCTGGCCGCCTGCCGCGCAGATTGAAATCAAGCCTCGGCCACGCCCTTTTTCCTCAAGCAGTTTGGCCAGAGTGGCAACAATGCGGCCGCCGGTTGCGGCGAATGGGTGGCCGGTGGCAAGGCTACTGCCTTTCACGTTCAGTTTCTCGCGATCAATGCTGCCCAGGGGTTTGTTCAGGCCCAGCTTGTCTTTACAGAAAGCCGGGTCTTCCCAGGCTTTGAGCGTGCACAGAACCTGCGCCGCAAACGCTTCGTGAATTTCATAAAAATCGAAATCCTGTAGCGTAAGCCCTGCCTTCTCCAGAAGTCGCGGCACAGCGTAAGCCGGAGCCATCAACAGCCCTTCTTTTTTATCAACAAAATCAACCGCCGCCACCTCAGAGAACGTCAGCCAGGCTTTAACTTCGACGTTGTTGGCTGTTGCCCACGCTTCGCTGGCCAAAAGCACGCAGGAGGCACCATCGGTCAAGGCCGTGCTGTTGGCAGCCGTGAGAGTACCGTGCTCACGATCAAAAACCGGCTTCAGCGTTGCCAGTTTTTCCAGCGTGGTGTCGGGACGCAGGACATTGTCCTTTTCAAGCCCCGCCAGCGGCGTCATCAGGTCGTTAAAGAAACCATCCTCGTAGGCTTGTGCAAGCTTCTTATGGCTTTCCCAAGCCAACAGATCCTGCTCGTCCCGGGGGATAGACCATTCATCAGCGGTGATCTGCGCGTGCTCTCCCATCGAGAGTCCCGTGCGGGGTTCGCCGTTCTGTGGCAGTTGTGGCTTGAGATCGCTGAGGCGAAAACGGCTGAGAATTTTCAACCTGTCCACGGTGGTCTTGGCCCGGTTCAGGTCAAGAAGGATCTCCCGCAATCCTTCACTCACGCCAATCGGAGCATCCGATGTTGTATCCGCACCGCCCGCAATGCCGCATTCAATCTGGCCCAGAGCAATTTTGTTAGCCACCAGAATGGCCGCCTCCAACCCGGTGCCGCAAGCCTGCTGAATATCGTAGGCTGGAGTTTCAGGCGCCAGACCGCAACTCATAGCGGCTTCGCGGGTCAGGTTGAAGTCGCTGGAATGCTTGATCACGGCACCGGCAACCACTTCACCCAAGCGTTGCCCCTGAAGGCCGAAGCGATCTACCAGCCCTCGCAGCGCAGCAATCAACAACTCCTGATTGCCGATCTTGCGGTAGGCCGTATTGGAGCGGGCAAACGGAATCCGATTGCCACCAATAATGGCCACGGGGCGAATACCCTGGGTGCGTTTTCCAGACACTTTCGGGGCGGCGGGTTTCTTCTGGTTGGACTTCTGAGCCTGTGCCATGATGATATCCTTTCTCTATTATACGTTTCAGGTAAGCGAGGGCTTGATGGATGGCGGTCCAGCGCTATCCAACATGCTCCACACATCTTAGCAACGCAAGGGCGAAACCATGTCTGACATCTATTTGAAACTTGTCAATACACCGATGGGTAAAGCCACCGCACAAACGCTGGGACTGCCCTCGCCCGTGCCGCTTAAGAGACGCAAGCGCGCGGACCAGCCGTTCATTGAGGGTAACGTACTCGTGGGCGCAGGCAACGGCGGCAAAGCGATCGCGACCATTGGCAGCGTTCTCAGCGCCAGTGCTGCGACGCTTTATCATGCCAGTGGTAAAGCAACTCTGGAAGATTCATCAAAAGCCGGAAACAAAGCTCAAACGCTGGATCTAGCCTCAGGTACAGACACCAAATTCTCAGCTCTGGTATTTGATGCGACAGGTTTGAAAACCCCGGGCGATCTTCGCGCTCTGTACGATTTTTTCCACCCCACGATTAAAAACCTCGGCGCTAACGCGCGCGTTGTGATCATCGGCCAAAACCCGGCAACCTGTCGCAAAGCGCCCCAGGCAGCCGCACAACAGGCGCTGGAAGGCTTCATGAGAAGTGTCGGCAAGGAGATTGGCAAAAAAGGTGCAACGGCGAACCTGCTCTGGATAGCGCCCAATGCAGAAAAACAGCTCGAATCCAGCCTTCGTTTCTTCCTTTCTGCCCGGTCAGCGTATGTTTCAGGCCAGTTTGTACGCATCGGTAAAACCACCAGCGCGCCGACCACAAATCCGGTTGCGCCGCTTGCCGGAAAGGTAGCGCTGGTAACCGGTGCTTCACGGGGCATTGGTGCGTCAATCGCGGAAACTCTGGCGCGGGATGGCGCAACGGTCATAGGGCTGGACATTGAACCGGCCATGGACGATCTCGAGAACGTGATGCGCGCTATTAAAGGCAAAGCATTTGCCTGCGACATAACCAGCCAGGACGCGCCGGCAAAAATCGCAGACTATATAGGAAAGCACTTTAGCGGGGTGGACCTGGTCATTCACAACGCAGGCATCACCCGTGACAAAACCCTGGGCAACATGCCCGAACATTTCTGGGATATGACCATCGCGGTGAATCTGACGGCGGAAGAAACCATTAACGATGAGCTCATGAGCCGGGAGTTGCTTCATCAAGACGGTCGCATTGTTTGCATCTCGTCCATCAGCGGCATCGCTGGCAACTTCGGGCAGACCAACTATTCTGCGGCCAAATCCGGTGTCATCGGCTATGTGGAAGCCATGGCAAAGCAGGTGAAGAACGGCATTACCATTAACGCCGTCGCCCCGGGCTTTATTGAAACCCGAATGACGGCCGCCATGCCCCTGACGCTGCGCGAGGCCGGGCGACGCATGAACAGCCTCTCGCAAGGTGGGCAGCCTGTGGACGTTGCAGAAACCATTGCCTGGTATTGCAGCCCCGCTTCCAGCGGCGTTAACGGGAACGTTGTGCGCGTGTGTGGGCAGTCACTGATCGGCAGGTAATAAAAAAGGGCAAGTCCAATGGACCTGCCCTTTTTCGAATCTGGTGGGTGGTACTGGGATCGAACCAGTGACCCTCGCCTTGTAAGGGCGATGCTCTCCCAGCTGAGCTAACCACCCAGGGAAAAAATGGCGGAGCGGACGGGACTCGAACCCGCGACCCCCGGCGTGACAGGCCGGTATTCTAACCAACTGAACTACCGCTCCGCATCGATTCGGCATTAAGCCTGAACCGCGCACCGAACTCAACTGCCCGATGCCTGCCTTGAAAGAAAATGGTGGGTGGTACTGGGATCGAACCAGTGACCCTCGCCTTGTAAGGGCGATGCTCTCCCAGCTGAGCTAACCACCCGCTCCGGGATCTTTCAAAAGCACCACTTGAATCTGCGAATGCCGCCTGCGTACAGACATCATTGCTCGACTAAGTGAGAGGCGCATTTTAAGCATTTGCCCGGCGGTGTCAAATCTTTTTCAGGAAATCCGTTACCGGCCCGAAACCTGACTACGAAGCTGATTAACCTCCTCTGACAAACGCACGAGTCGCGATGTAAGCTGAGCCCTGGACGAGTCAATTGCATCCACATTCCTCTTCAGCGCAGCCAGCTCATTTGTGACGGCATTATCACGCCCGCCTCCGGAGAGGTCCCCGAGTTTCTTTTCAAGCGCCGACAAGCGCCCCTCTATTCCGCTGATACCGAGTTTTTGTTCCTGCTCAAAACGCCGCACCTGGCGCTCAACCACCTGATCCACGTTTGCCACCTGCTTACCCAGGGACGTCAATTGGTCCGTTGCCTGCCGGTTTGCGCCTTCCAGAGCCGACACCGATGTCCGGGTCTGTTTTGTTAGCGAGGCCACATCGGCCGCCAAAGACGTCCTGACCTTCTCAACCGTCGTGCTTACATCCGCCAGCGCTTTCTTGCTGTCTGCAAGACCGGCCTCTGATGCTGCAATCCGCTCCTGATGATCATCCAGTCGCTTCTTGTTACGCTCATTGGCGACAACCCACAGCTTACGGATTTCGCTATCCGCGTCATCAAGCTGCTTTTTATGGGAGACCATCTGATCAGACAGCGACGCTCCCCGCTCCTGAAGATTCTCACCCGTTTCCGACAGATCGCCCTCAAACCTCGCCAAGGCCAATTTGCTCTGACGCGCCCAGTAATCCGCCTCCTCCAACTGCCCCTCAAGCATCTGAATCCGCTGATTCTGGGAGTACCACCCCACAACAGCGGCAACCCCCACCACGATGACCAGCAACCACAACATGCCCAGACTCGATCCGCCACCACCTCCACGGTTATCGCTTGTGCCGCCCTTGGCCGGTTTCGGTGGCCTGGGCTTTCCACCTGCGCGCTCGGCTACCGGTGCCGGTTTCCTCTGAACTGGCGCCTTTTTCTCCGATGCCCCAAAAGGCCGATCGGCTCTCAGTTCATCGTCATCTGGACGGATGGGTTCCATTACAGCTCCTGAATAGGGACGGTTCAATTAATTGGCATTGATAATACATGCAGTTGTTCACAGGTTGAAATCTCGACGCGCCACCGTGTAAAGCACCAAAATACCCACCTTGCATGGTCGTTAGCCAAAACATACAATGTCTGGCTTTCCAATTATCACAGGACTGTTGCGTATGCAGCCGCTTGTAGGACTTATCATGGGCTCCAGATCTGACTGGCCCACCATGGAACACGCCGCCAACATGCTCGAAAAACTCGGCGTTGCCTATGAAACCAAGGTCGTCTCGGCCCACCGCACACCGGATCTGCTTTTCGACTACGCAAAAACCGCCTCCGACCGCGGCCTCAAAGTCATCATTGCAGGCGCCGGCGGCGCAGCCCACCTACCCGGCATGATTGCATCCCAGACATCGTTACCAGTGCTGGGCGTGCCCGTTCAGTCCAAAACGCTCAACGGCCTCGACTCGCTGCTCTCTATCGTACAAATGCCCGGCGGCATCGCCGTAGGCACCCTGGCGATTGGCAACGCCGGCGCCACCAACGCGGGTTTACTTGCGGCCCAGATTATTGGCACCTTTGATGAGCGTGCCCGCAAAGCGGTCGATGACTTCAGGGCAACGCAAACCCAGGCGATTATGGACAACCCTGATCCGAAAGATCAGTAAGCTACTTCCCAGCAGGAGACCGCACATGAGAATTGGTGTACTAGGCGCCGGCCAGTTGGGGAGAATGCTTGCCCTTGCCGGATATCCCTTGGCCAAAACCTTTGTTTTCTACGATATGTCAGGCAGCCCCAGCGCCGGATTGGGCGAAGTGATTATTGATCGCGAAGGCAGGTATCTGGACGATTTTTTATCTCGTGTTGATCGCGTCACCTACGAATTTGAACACCTTCCTGTAGAGATTGCTCAGAAGCTGGCAAAAGAAAAGCCGGTTCACCCATGCCCCCGGGCACTGCAGGTTTGCCAGAACCGCGAAGCCGAGAAAACACTGTTTGGAGAGCTTGGAATTCCCACGCCACGGTGGAAAGTGGCAGACAGCGCCGAATCCCTGAAAGCCGCAGCCCAAAGCCTGGGTTGCCCGGTCGTTGCCAAATCCAACACCGAAGGCTACGACGGCAAAGGCCAGGCCGTGCTGAAAAGCCCGGAAGATGCGGATGCGGCCTGGGATTCTATCGGGCACCCCAAATTGATGGTTGAGAAGTTTGTTGAATTCAGCCGCGAAGTTTCAATTATCGCCGTACGCGGCGAAGACGGCCAGCTAGCCTTCTACCCCATCTCTGAAAACGTGCACCATGACGGCATATTGCGCTACGCAATCGCGCCGGCGCCGAGACTGGAAAAACACGTTCAGGAAGACGCAGAGCTCTACATTAAAGCCCTGCTTAACGAACTCGATTATGTGGGCGTACTTGCACTTGAATTGTTTGAAACCGCAGACGGGTTGGTGGCAAACGAAATGGCACCCAGGGTTCATAACTCCGGGCACTGGACGATCGAAGGCGCAATGACCAGCCAGTTTGAAAACCACATCCGGGCTGTCAGCGGCCATTCGCTGGGCAATGTCGCAGCCCGGGGACTGAGCTGTATGATCAATATCGTTGCAGAACACGGCGATATCGAGCGCCTGCTGGAACTGCCATACGCTCATGTGCATCTTTATAACAAGAAGGAACGACCAGGCCGAAAGCTTGGTCACGTGAACGTGTTGGCGGACAGCTACGCCGAACTGGTGTGGCGAGTCAAAAACTGCGTGCAGTTCCTGCCCGGCTGCCCCGAATTCAACAGCTCGCTAAACGTGAACCGCGAGCGCTGAATTGCCATACGGGGTTGATATTGCTCAAACCGGCCCTATATTTAGGCAGTGACATTCAATAAAACAGAGAGAATCAGGGAGAACGACCTCATGGCTTTTGAACTTCCGGCATTACCGTACGAAAAGAACGCACTGGAACCACACATTTCGGCTGAAACCCTCGAATATCATTATGGCAAGCACCACAACACCTACGTAACCAAGCTCAACAGCGCGGTTGAAGGTACGGACAACGCCAACAAGTCGCTCGAAGACATCATCAAAAGCGCAAGTGGGCCGTTGTTTAACAACGCAGCCCAAGTATGGAACCACACTTTCTACTGGCATTGCCTGAGCCCGAATGGCGGCGGTGAGCCCAAAGGCGCCGCAAAAGAAGCCATTGAGAAAGCGTTTGGCTCCTTCGAAGACTTCAAGAAAGAGTTTAACGATAAGGCCGCCAACAACTTCGGCTCGGGCTGGACTTGGCTCGTGAAGAAATCCGATGGCAGCGTTGCCATTGCCAACACCAGCAATGCGGAAACACCGCTGACGGGTGCTGACAAGCCAGTGTTGACCGTTGATGTGTGGGAGCACGCGTATTACATCGATTACCGCAACTCTCGCCCGAACTATCTGGAAGCCTTCTGGAACTTGGTCAACTGGGATTTCGTGAACGAAAACCTGGCCTGAACAGTCTGATGTGCTTTGCAGACTCAGCCGATCACGGCTAAGTGAAAAACGCCCGCTAAACGCGGGCGTTTTTTGTGGCTACTCATAAAACTTACAAATTGAAACGTCAGTATTCTCCAGTATTTGAGACTATCATGATTACATCATGCAGCTTATTTAACCCGAACCATAATCCGCGCTCTGAACGATGTGTTATGTTGATTCGCTGACACGTGTCTGCTAGCAGAATATGGACGTCTGATGAACAGCTTGAAAACGGGTCTGAATGCAAAAAACCTTTGAGGTTGAAAACCGCCTTGGCTACCGAATCCTTCGATGGATAATTGCGGTTGCACTGGTCAGCGGTGTAATTGTCAGTGCCATACAGGTGGTACTCGATGCTTATCGCGTATCCAATGACCTGAACAATCAGGCCAACCAGACCATTGCCATCGTTAAGGATGCGGCCACCCAGGCCGTGTTCAGCATAGACGCAGACCTGGCAAAACAGGTGGTGGACGGACTGTTTGCCCGGGAAGCCGTTCATCTGGTCCAGATTCTTCACACCAACGGCGATCCCCTGAGCAGCCGCGAGCGCCCCTTGAGCGACAGTGCACTCCGGCCGTTGATCAACTGGATTTTCGACCCTGAGCGCAAGTTCCGCACAGAGTTAGTCCGCAGCAACGGTTCCGGTACCGTGTACGGTTTTTTGGTTGTTCGCTACGACACCGCGCCGGCAGCCCACATGTGGCTTGGCCGTGCCATTGTTACTTTCATTTCGGGCATTGCCTCAGCGGTTATTCTCGGCATGGTTTTGTTCTTTGTTTTTTACATGCTGCTGACTCGCCCGTTATTGCGCATCGTGCACTCTGTAAAACAGGTCGACCCAGCACACCCGGACGACCGGCTGGTTGACACGCCCGCAGGCCACGAAAAAGACGAACTGGGGCTTTGGGTGGGCGCCACCAATACTCTGCTTATCGCCATTGGTGAAAGCCAGACGCGCCACCGTGACGCCGAAGACAAGGTTAACCGGCTCGCCCGCTACGATCAGTTGACCGGGCTACTTAGCCGGGACAGTTTTATGGAACTGTTGAAGGCCGACATTGAAGAGTCGAAACGCAATAATTCGTTGTTGTCGGTAACCGTTTGCGGCATCGATGACTTCAAATCCATCAACGATCAATGCGGTTTCCACACTGGAGATCTCACCCTGCAAATTGTGGCAGACCGACTCATAAACTATCTGAGCGGTTCGCGCTTTACCATTGCCCGGCTTGGGAGCGACCAATTTGTTGTTGTTGAGAAAGCACTCAAAGATGGTTTCCAGGCGGCAGACACAGCAGAAGCTATTCTGGCGGGAATCAGCGAGAACATGGGAATGGAAGGCCTGAACATTTCCACCACCGCAACGTTGGGCATTGCACTCTACCCATCCGACGCTATCCAACCGGACAGGCTGCTCCAGAGCGCCGAGCAAACCATGATGCTGGCCAAGCAGAAAGGCCGGGATCACTTCCAGTTTTATGTCGCAAGCATCGATCAGGAAATACGCGACCGCAAACAGTTGGAGAAAGATCTTTCCCAGGCTCTGACTCTTAACCAGTTCTATCTGGTGTACCAGCCTCAGATAAACCTGGAAACAAAACGGGTTATCGGAGCCGAGGCGCTTCTACGCTGGGACCATCCCGTGCGCGGCCTGGTGCCGCCGGACTACTTTATTCCGGTCGCGGAAAACAACGGCTCCATTGTAGAAATCGGTCAGTGGGTAATGGATCAGGCTTGCCTGCAGGCAAAACTCTGGGCCGATAAAGGCCTGTACCTGCGCATTGCGGTAAACCTGTCTGCCGTACAGCTACGCCAGGAGCGCATTGTCGATGACATTCTCAACACGCTGAAGCGCCATGACATTCCCGCTGGCCGCCTGGAACTGGAAGTCACGGAGACCAGTTTTATGACGAACCTTTCGGATGCGGTCGCCAAACTGCACGCATTGAACCGTGCCGGCATCAGCATTGCCGTGGACGATTTTGGCACCGGCTATTCATCTCTTACATACCTCAAAAAAATGCCGGTACAGCACCTGAAAATTGACAAGCAATTTATACGGGATCTTCTGATTAACGAAGAGGATACCCAAATTGCCAACACCATTATCGACCTTGGCAAAAGTCTCAACCTTACGGTGGTTGCAGAGGGCGTGGAAACAGCAGAGCAGGAGTACTACCTCAGCCAGCGGGGGTGCAAGCTGGCACAGGGGTATTTCTTCAGCAAACCTGTGCGCCCTTCGGATTTTGAGACATTTGTTCAGGGATTCCACCAGAAAATCGTAGAAAATAACGCCTGATCCACTGTCCGGATTCATTACCTGTGAGGAGTTGCCATGGGCACTACCATTATCGGCCTGATCGTTATTGCCATCGTGGCAATCTATCTGGTTTTCATCTACAACCGCCTGGTGTCTCTGCGTAACCAGTTCAAAAACGGTTTTGCACAGATTGATGTCCAGCTCCAGCGCAGGCACGATCTTATTCCCAACCTGGTCGAAGCGGCGAAGGCCTACCTGGTGCATGAGAAATCAACCTTGACTCAGGTTATGGAAGCCAGAAACAACGCCGTCAGCGCCCAGAAAGATGCGGCCAAAGATCCCGGAGACGGTACCAAAATCCAGCGCCTTGGCGGAGCCGAGAATCTGCTCACCAAAGCCCTGGCCAACTTTTACGCGGTGGCAGAGAACTACCCGGACCTGAAAGCCAATGAAACCATCCAGCAATTGATGGAAGAGCTGTCAAGCACCGAGAACCGGGTGTCCTTTGCCCGTCAGGCCTATAACGACGCTGTGATGACTTACAACATCTTCCGCGAACAGTTCCCCAACAACGTGATTGCCGGCATGTTTGCGTTCAAGGAAACTGCTCAGCTAGAGCTTGAGTCTCCCGAGGCCCGTCAAGTGCCCAAGGTGGCCTTCTGAGGCGCTGACGCATGGCTCATCCGGGTTTTTTCCAGCGCCAGGCGAGCGCCCGACGAAACACCAGCCTGCTGGTGTTTCTCTTTCTCACTGCCGTAGTGCTTATCACGCTCGCGGTGTGCCTGGTGGGTTATTTCACAACCCGCAGCGAAACCTCCGGTCAACCTTTCCAGTACTGGCTGGTGTCCAGCCACGGGCTGATCACCGCCGCAACGGTGGTTGTCCTTATAGGTATGGGCTCGCTCATACGCTGGGTAGATCTTGCGGGCGGTGGGAGCCGCGTGGCAAAAATGGTGGGCGCACGACCCATTGACCCGGACACCCGCGACGGCGATGAGCGCAAGCTACGCAATATTGTTGAAGAAATGGCCATTGCCAGCGGCGTACCCGTGCCCGAACTGTACATCATGGATAACGAGACCGGCATCAACGCATTTGTTGCCGGTTACACCCCGGGCTCTGCCGTTATGGTTGTCACCCATGGCGCAATCACCCAACTAACCCGCGACGAACTCCAAGGGGTTGTCGGCCACGAATTCAGCCATATCTTCAACGGAGACATGCGCCTGAACGTGCGCCTGATTGCCCTGCTTTCCGGTATTTTGATGATTGGCCAAATCGGCAGTTTTCTGCTTCACGCATCGTTTTACAGCGGTGGGCGAACAACCGCGCGCAACCGCGACGGGCGAGCTCAGGCCTTGATGGGGTTTCTGGGTATCGCATTGTTTGTTATTGGCTACGTAGGCGTGTTTTTCGGGCGCCTGATTCAAGCCGCCGTGTCGCGCCAGCGGGAAACCCTTGCCGATGCATCGTCAGTTCAGTTTACCCGCAACCCGGACGGGATTGGCGGCGCCCTGTTCAAAATCGGACTGCGAAGCAGCTATCTTGATACCACCGGCCATGCCAATGACATGAACCATATGTGCTTCGGGGAAAGCGCACGTATGAAGTTTACCGCGTTGCTCGCCTCCCACCCCCCCATTGAACAACGTATCAACGCGATTCAACCGGGGCTTTTGGCTCGCCTGAAAAGCCGCCTCCGGGATACTGAACCCGGCGATGACCTGCGTTCGGCAACCGCCGGGCCGCGGCCGGCAGGCACCTCAGGCTTTGCTGGGAGCTCATCCATACAAACGCTTTCCGAGAGCGTGGGCACGATAAGCTCAAAGGGCGAAGATTTTGCCATTCATCTGCTGCAGCGCTTGCCGTCAACGTTTCGCAATTTGCTCTACACACGAGCCGGCGCCATTCAACTGTGCTACGCCATGCTCATCAGCGAACTGGCCGAACACACACAAGCTGAACGCCTCGGGTTACTGCGCAATCATTCGTTGTTCGGCGCGCAACCGGACCTCCTCGCCAAACTCCTTCCGACACTTCAGGGCCTTGGGGAGGCTGTGCGCTTTCCTGCCCTGGAACTCGCCATGCCAGCGCTGCGCAAACTGGACCCGGACGAGCGCGCGGAACTGGCTGAAAATGTACGGCTGCTGGTGGATGCCGACAACCGGGTTACGTTGTTTGAACTGGCTCTGACCAGCTTCCTCTCCCGCCACCTGGGCGCCGAGGCGGGCCGGGTAACGCCCGTGCGCTACCGTCGTTATAACGCAGTGATGCCGGCACTGCAGAGGCTCTTGAGCCTGATGGCAAGAGCGGGCGCGCGTGACAACCGCGATGCAGGCGCGTTGTACCTTGAGGCCATAGCGGGCTTCGCCAACCGCGGGAACCACGATTTCCCGATACTGGCCAAGGTTACGATGCGAGAGTTACAAGAAACGCTGACGGCGCTGAATGGGCTTTCACCCCTGCTGAAGCCCGCTGTTATAGATGCCTGCGGGCATTGCATTACCTACGATAGCGTTATTGACGTGCGGGAATACGAACTGATGCGGCTCGTGGCGGACCAGCTCGATTGCCCGATGCCGCCGATGACCGTTTGAAAAAATGCGTTGATATTATTCCAACAGCCTACTTTGCCCCGTGTTAAACAAAACGTCGATATCCGGATTTGTGTTCATCTCCGGCAAGCCAAGCTTATCGCGAATATCAAGATTGACGTTCCACAGTTTGTTGAACTTCTCAGACGTCGCCGCAATCGCATCACCCTTACCCAGAATGATCTTCGGGCGAAGGAACACCAGCAGATTACGCTTTATCCGACGCTCGGACTCCGACGAGAACAAACGGCCAAGGTAGGGAATGTCTCCCAGAAAAGGCACCTTGCTCGTGTTTACCTGGTAATCCTCACGGGTAAGACCGCCCAGTACGATGGTTTCGCCATCGTCCGCCAGCACGGTGGTTTTGATTTCACGCTTGTTGGTCACGATATCAGATGCATCTTCAATGCTGTCAGCAACGCTTTCCGTGGTCTGTTCCACAACCAGCCTTACAAGACCGTCTGCGCTGATGGTCGGGGTCACCTTCAAGGTAAGGCCAATATCACGGCGCTCGATCGTGGTAAACGGATTGGTTAAGCCGTCTCCGGCAACGCTCGACTGCCCGGTTCGGAACGGCACGTTCTGGCCCACAATAATTTCCGATTCCTGGTTATCCAGGGTAATGATGCTCGGTGTTGAAAGCAGGTTAGCTGCAGCTGAGGTGGAGAGTGCCTGCAATAGAACACCCCAACTCACGCCGTTTTTATTTCGCTGCCCGGCGCCTATCGTAATACCCCCTGCCGCCGGGGCAATGGCAGACCCACTCAGAATGGCACCGAGAACGTCGCCCAAGCTGCGACCGACGTTACCAAAGTTTGTTCCTATTATTGGCGATGAGCCTCCGGACTCATCGCCCGCGGCCAACTGAACGCCGAGATCCTGGCCAATCTCATCGCTTATTTCCACGATAGCGGCTTCAATCAACACCTGGGCACGACGCACATCGAGCGCCGCAACAATCTGTTCGGCCTCCTGCATCAACGAGGGCTCACCGCGAATCACCAAGGCGTTCAATCCTTCGTCTGCAAACACCGCAAACTGGCCCTGAGGCTTCTTGCTGGTGCCACCAGCGGCCGTGCCCCCACCAATTTCTTTGGCAAGCTCACCCATCACACCTTTGAGGATCTCGGTCAGATTTTTGGCATCAGCGTGTTTGAGGCGGATAATCTTGGTTGCGCCGCCGCTGGCGGAGGGCTGATCAAGTTGCACAATCAGCCCGCGCATCTTGTCCCGGAAGGATTGGTCGCCCCGGAGAATAAGCCGGTTGCTGCGCTCATCTGCCGTCACACTGTATTTTCTGGCGGCGTTGTCGTTGCCAGAGCGGCCTAACTCGTCAGGCGCCAACTCCTGCAAAAGAACCACCATATCGCCAACCCAGGCTTCCTTGAGTTTGATCACTTCTACTTCGTATTTAGGGGGCTTGTCCAGATCCCGGACAATCTGCTCGATGCGCTGAATATTTGATGAGTGGTCGCTGATGATTAACGCATTCGCGGCTGCAACACCTGCCAAATGACCATACTTTGCCACCAGGGGCCGGAGTATAGGCACCAGCTCCAGCGCGTTAGCGTTGTCAACCTGGATAACCCGGGTAATGAGCTGTTCAGAGGGAATGGTGGAGAAGCGGCCAAGGGATTCAGCCGACTGTTTTGCGTCTACCTGCTGAACTATCTTTATGATTTCTTCGCCGGGAATGGCGGTAAACCCGTGAACATTCAACACCGCAAGAAACAGATCGTAAATTTCGTTCTTGTCCATCGGAGCACTGGAAAGCACGGTGACCTTACCTTTCACCCTGGGATCCACTACAAAGCTATAACCCGTGATGTCCGCCACCTGGGTAACAAAGGCACGAATATCAGCGTCTTTCAGATTCAACCTCCAGGTTTCCTCCTGGGCGTGCGCCATCGACATCAAAGGCAAAAGAACAAGCAGAGCCAGGGCTCGCAGAAAGTTAGTCTTGTAGTTATACATCTGGCGATTTCTTCCTGTATCGATGAACCCGGTCAGCGCCACTGCTCGGGTATGGCATAGCTTATGGTAAAGATAGACCCGTCACGTTCAATTTCTATATCCAGACTGGCCTGGCCGCGCCAACTTTCCAGCAGCGATCTGTCCTGTTGCACATCGCCCAGGCGCTGGCCATTGATGGCCGTAATCACGTCTCCGGCTTTCAGATTCACCGCGTTCAGCATGGCGCTGGAGCCGTCGTATACGTAGCCCGAACCGCCGCTGGCATCAACGGGGCTGAGACCATAGGGCGTGAGCGCAGCCGCGCCGGCGCTGTCCAATTGTTGTCTGGCGTTCTCAAGAAACACATCCGGCGATGATTCTGCCGGCTCCTGAGCCACCTCTGCAACCATTGTTGAAATATCGTCTTCTTCAAAGGTCAGTGACTCGTAACGGCCACTGCGGCGAATCAGTATGCGCCCCGGTTCCACCTCTGCCAACTCGGCGTTACCCGGCAACAAATCGCCAACCCGGTACCACGCGGTTTCACCGTTGCTTCCGGCCACTATAGCACCTGAGCTTGCCGCACGCTGTCCTACCAGAACACCTTCAAGCTTAAGCCGCAGCCCGGTTTCCGGGGCAGATTGTTTCACCGCCTCCGCGACCTTCCCCTGCGTTTCGGGCCGGCCAAAGAACTCATAGTTGGCCAACGGATAACCACCAGAACTCCCGAACGCCGGCGAACCGGATGAACCCGCAGCCGGTGCAACCGCAACCGGTTTGTCCTTCCAGGCAAAAAGCCAGGTTGCGTTCGCCAGAAAAATACCCAAATAGATAACCAATCCGACAAGCAACAGGTTAGCGACCGCTCTGGCAATTCGGTGCTGGGCACCGGCAGCCGGCATGGAAATCATCAACGCGCCCCAGGCAGCAGTGGCTGCTTCACGCGGAACACCACATCATCAGGACTGGCGGAATCTGGCCAGGGCTGCCCGGCAAGATCAATCATGCGTTTGTATACCCGCAGCTCCATCATGCCATTCCAGAGAATACTGGCCTGTGCCGCAGGCCCGTTGCCTGCCTGCTCCGCAACAACCAGGGCGACACCGCCCTCTGTGGTGTCCATATTTGCCCGCATGGGCGGAAACTGTGCTTGCCCTGTCTGATTGCCCATGGGCCAGCTCACAGTGCCCCCAGCCCATCGGGCGATGCCATCGGCGCGCACAACACGATCGTCTGCCCACTCCAGCTCTAGGCGATCAATGCTCACATCACCTTCAATCATTGCACCTCCGCTGCGCCGGATCAGATCGTCAAACTCCGCCACCATGATATTGCCACGGGCGTTCAGGCGAGCGTTTGCGGGCCACCCCAAGACAAGGTCACCGGAAACATTCGACCGCAGCGATTCGACCGACACCTGCGCAGGCTGCTCCAGAGTGGTAATAGAAGGCCAGCCGAGTTGCCAATCAACACGAACGGGAAAACCGGCCACCACAATGCCGGCCGCACCATCCCATACCTTGCCCGCGACCTGCTGCACCTGAACCTGGGGTGGAAGAGCAATGTGCGGCGAAGCCTGCTGCCAAACCCAGCCAGCGGGAATAAAAACAACCAGTGCACCGAGATAGACAAGCACCCCGAGCAACACAAGCAGCAATACCTTGGCGGGGCGAAGAAAAGGTTTGGAATCAGCGTCACTCATTCGGTTGCACACAGACAGTTGACCGGTAGCCGAGTCTAGCAAACGCGTTAGCCAAGTACATGACAAAAAAACAAAAAAACCCCGCGCCAGTGTGAACCAGCGCGGGGTTTTTAAGAGTATGGCCGGCGTTACATCATGCCGCCCATGCCTCCCATACCGCCCATGCCACCCATATCTGGCATACCGCCGGCTTTGCCGTCATCCGGCTCATCCGCAATCATCGCCTCAGTGGTGATGATCAAAGAGGCTACAGACGCCGCCGCTTGCAGCGCAGAACGGGTAACTTTAGCCGGATCCAGGATGCCCATCTCCAGCATGTCACCGTATTCTTCGGTAGCAGCGTTGTAACCGAAGGCGCCATCGCCGGCACGTACCTTGGCAACAACAACCGAAGACTCACCGCCAGCGTTGGCAACGATCTGGCGCAGAGGTGATTCCATTGCCCGGCGCAGGATGTTGACACCCGCTCTTTGCTCTTCGTTGAGCACATCCACGTTATCCAGCGCCGCGATAACCCGAATCAGGGTTACACCGCCACCCGGTACAATGCCTTCTTCAACGGCCGCACGGGTAGAGTGCAGTGCGTCTTCAACGCGGGCCTTCTTCTCTTTCATTTCCACTTCAGAACCAGCGCCTACTTTGATGACGGCAACGCCGCCAGCCAGTTTAGCTACACGCTCTTGAAGCTTCTCTTTATCGTAATCCGAGGAGCTGTCTTCAATCTGCTTACGCACCTGCTCAACGCGGGCTTCGATATCAGCCTGTGCACCAGCACCGTCAATAATGGTGGTGTTTTCCTTGGTCAGGTTTACGCGCTTGGCGGTACCCAGGTCATCCAGAGTGGTGTTCTCGAGGCTCAAGCCAACTTCTTCTGAAATCACCGTGCCGCCGGTCAGAATCGCGATGTCCTGCAACATTTCCTTGCGACGATCACCAAAACCAGGCGCCTTAACAGCAGCTACTTTCACAATGCCACGCATGTTGTTCACAACCAGAGTCGCCAGAGCTTCGCCTTCAATATCTTCAGCGATGATCATCAGCGGCTTACCTGATTTGGCAACGGCTTCCAGCACCGGCAAAAGTTCGCGAATGTTGGAGATCTTCTTGTCGACCAGCAACATGTACGGGTCATCCAGTTCAACAGACATGTTGTCCTGGTTGTTGATGAAGTAAGGAGACAGGAAGCCACGGTCGAACTGCATGCCTTCAACCACGTCCAGCTCGTCTTCCAGGCCACGGCCTTCCTCAACCGTAATAACACCTTCTTTGCCGACTTTCCCCATTGCATCAGCGATAAGCTGACCGATTGTCTCGTCGCCGTTGGCGGAGATGGTGCCTACCTGAGCAATGTTGCGGCTGTCGTCGCAAGGCTTGGCCATTTCGCGAATGGCTTTAACGGCTTCTGCCGTCGCTTTGTCGATGCCGCGTTTCAGATCCATCGGGTTCATGCCGGCAGTGACTGCCTTTACGCCCTCATTAACGATGGACTGCGCCAGAACCGTCGCTGTGGTGGTACCGTCACCCGCGGTGTCGTTGGTTTGGGAAGCAACTTCCTTCACCATTTGAGCGCCCATGTTCTCGAACTTGTCTTTCAGTTCGATTTCTTTGGCAACCGATACACCATCTTTGGTGATCGACGGCGCGCCGAAAGACTTCTCCAGAACCACGTTACGGCCTTTGGGGCCGAGAGTTACCCTGACGGCGTCCGCCAGGATGTTAACACCTGCTACCATGCGCTTGCGGGCGCTATCACCGAACTTGACTTCTTTTGCTGACATGTCTTCTATTCCTGTTCGTTAAACCGAATTCGTTGAATCAATCGGATAAATGACTGTTCGTGCGAATGGCTTCCGCGATCACTCAAGCACGCCGTAAATGTCGCTTTCGCTCATGATGAGCAGCTCTTCGCCGTCGATTTTCACTGTGTTGCCGGCATACTGGCCAAACACCACGGTGTCACCCGCTTTCACTGCCAACGCGCGAGTCTCTCCATTGTCGAGGATGCGACCGTTACCAACGGCAATAACCTCACCCTGGGAGGGCTTCTCTTTAGCGTTACCTGGCAGCACGATGCCACCGGCGGTTTTCTCTTCTTCTTCCTTACGGCGTACAACGACACGATCGTGTAGCGGACGAATCTTCATTGCTCGGCTTCTCCAATAGTCAGATTAATGTGGCAATGACATTTGCTGTTGTGGCCGGACTGTTGTTGCAGTCCGACAAAATTGCCTGGCCGTTAACCTGCTGTTTCCAGCCGGTATCAGCCTACGGCGAACTTGTGAGATGTATGTGGGGCTGCCACTGGGGTTTTCAACACCCGACACCATAAATTTTTTACTTTTTATCTAGGCGATCGTGGGTGGTTTTCGTTTCATCCCGATACTCACCCTCGATAATATCGCCGTTGTCATCCCTGTCGAACGGACTCCGGCGACCGAAGGGATCGCCACCCGCCCCTGCACGAAAGTTAAACCCGCTGTTTCCGCCAGAAACCACCATTTTCTTCATTGCCAGCGCGGCCAGCCAGTGGCGCGTAAAAGGAATCAGGCAAACAAATCCAAAGGCATCGGTAATAAACCCGGGGGTCAGCAGCAGCACACCGCCAACCGCGAGAATCAGCCCTTCTGCAACCTCCTTGGCGGGCAACTCGCCGCTGTTCAGGCGCTGATTGGCTTTCAGCAGTGTTGCCAAACCCTGTTGGCGAAGCAACCAGGCACCCGCAACCGCCGTTAACAGCACGATTCCGATGGTGTTGAACACACCAATCACGCCGCCTACCTGAATAAGCACCGCCATTTCGGCGATCGGAATGATAATAAACACAAACAGTAATATGGGCATCAGGCCCTCGCGATCAGGACGTGTTCATTTCAAGGCCGGGTACACACAGCCTTTCCAGCAATACCTTCTCTTTAGTTTAGGGCAAAACATAAAACTTCAAGATTGCGTGAGGCAATGACTGGGTAATGACTAAAAATGGCAAAAATACTTTACAAAAATGGAAAATTCAATAAAATGTAAAATAAATTAGCCATAATAGCCGTCGACATGGACTACCAATCTTTAAGCCAGACAATATCAACCCTACGCCACCAACAAGGGGTGTCTCAGCAAAAAATGGCTGAACATCTCGGCATCTCTCGCGCCACAATCAACGCGCTTGAGAATGGCCGATCGGGCGATATTGGTATCCGAAAAATCATGAAGGTTCTGGATTACCTGGGCAAAGAACTGGCCATTCGGGATAAATCTCCCTTTCCCACTCTCGAGGAGCTACGAGATGAGCACTGAGCTGACCGTGTGCGTTGAGGGTCACCTGGCCGGCAAGCTGTTTTTGGAGACACAAGACTTCGTATTCCGTTATAGCGAAGCGACGCCCACTGATCAGTTCGTGTCATTGACCATGCCCGTGCGCCGAAAAGATTACAACCACCCTCGACTGCACCCGATATTCGAGATGCATCTGCCCGAGGGCTACCTGCTTTCGATTATCAAAAAACAGTTCGCCAAAATCACAGATACCAACGACTTCGGGCTTCTGCAGTTGCTCGCTCCCAACGTTCGCGGGCGCGTTGAATACATCCGCGATGGCCAATCCGAAACATCAACGCTTCATCTGGACACACTTCTGCATTCCGATAACCCAGCGCTGTTTGAAGAACTGGTTTCACGGTTTGCATTGCGTTCTGCGCTCAGCGGCGTGCAACCCAAAGTGCTGGCGCAACTTGAGAACAAGGCGACTCTGCGTCTGGACGATTTCATTGTTAAAGCCTGGGGGCCTGACTACCCCGCCCTCGCCCTGAACGAATACTGCTGCATGTTGGCCTGCCACTACGCGGGAATCCCGGTGCCGGATTTTTATCTGTCCGACGACGAATCCCTGTTCATCATGAAGCGATTTGATCTCAGAGACGACGGAAGCACGCTGGGCTTTGAGGATATGTGTGTTCTTCAGGCAAAGCAGCGGGAAGACAAGTACACCGGCAGCTATGAACAAGTCGCAAAAACAATAAAGACGTTTGTCAGCCCTGAAAACAAGCAGGCATCGCTGGAACAGTTCTTCAAAATGCTGGTGATCAGCAACGTAATGCAAAACGGGGATGCACACCTGAAGAACTTTGGTCTGGTTTACGAGAGTGTCACCTCCGTCAGACTTGCACCGGCGTACGATATCGTTTGCACCACAGCCTATATAAACCTGGATATTCCAGCTCTAACACTCGCAGGCAGCAAAAAATGGCATTCCCGCACGCAACTTGAACGCTTTGGGGTACAGGCCTGCGATCTGACGGCATCCAAAGCCAACGTGCTTTACGAAGAGTGCCGACAAGCTCTGAAATTGTTATTGCCTTACCTCACCACCCGACTTGCTCAGAGCCCGAACAGTGCGCAACGGATGGTGCTTGAACACCTGCAGATTCTCATTGCCAACGAAACCGGCGCATAGACACCCGGCCATTAACGACATCTACCCCTTCGGCCTTCAATAAGCTTACTTGCTCGCAGTAAATCTCTGAACCTTCCGGAAAAGCGATCTGACCGTTGCTGCGGATAACCCGGTACCAGGGCACGGAATGGCCCTGCGGAAGCTTGCCAAGCGCACGGCCTATATAACGGGCCTGGCGCCCGAGACCTGCCATATCCGCAACCTGGCCGTAGCTTGCAACCTTGCCCGGCGGGATGGCGAGCACAACCTGCCAGATTTTCTGATCCTTTCCCGGTTCTGTTTGCTGCTCCATACACCCTACCCGCTTGTCGTCTGCCAAGTTTCTATGCTGTCTTTATCGGGCGGATATTGAGTGATGGGGAGCCAATGCATCCAACCTCTCGCCCTGACGAATCAGGAACAGCGCCAGAAGAATCGCGGGTATGCCCATCAAGCCCGACACCAGGAAAAATTCCGCGTACCCATAACCCGCCACCACAATGCCTGAGAACCCACCCAGAAACTTTCCGGGCAGCGTCATCAACGAACTGAACAGCGCGTACTGCGTGGCGGTGAAAGAAGCACTGGTCATGCTGGAAAGCCAGGCAATCAAGGCCACATTGGCAATGCCACCGCTGAGATTATCGGCACTCACCACCGCCGCCAGAGTCATCAAATCCGGCGGATATTGAGCCAGAAACACAAACAAAAGGTTCGTTGCCGCCGTCATGATTGCGCCCGCCAGCAGGATCTTCCTTGTACCGTAACGCACCACCAACACACCACCGGCCAACGAGCCCGCGATGGTCATGAAAAAGCCAAAAATTTTGGTGACATCCGCCACCTGGGTTTTGCTGAACCCCATAAAATCCAGATAGAACGGGTTAGCCATCACGCCCATTGCGATATCAGAAACGCGATAAACGGCCACCATGATCAGGATCGCAACGGAGAGCTCTTTGTAACGGTGGAAAAAATCCAGAAAGGGGCCGGCGACAGCGGCATAAAACCACCCCGCAAAGCGCGCCAGCCGCGGAGTCAGATGATTGCGCTTGGCCGCTTCCTGTTCTATTTTGAGGGCAATATCCTGAGCTGCAGAATAATGATTCACCTTTGGCTCCCGCACGATCAGCACGGTTAACGCACCCACACCCACCAGCGCTGCCATCACTTCATAGGACACCTGCCAGGACCAGAACTCCGCCAGGTAAAGCGCCCCGGCACCGGCCACCAACAGCGCCAATCGATACCCGAAAATATAGGTTGCGGCCAGGGCTGCCTGAAGCCGCTCTTCGGCAATTTCGATGCGATAAGCGTCAATGGCCACGTCCTGGGTTGCCGATGAAAACGCCACCAACAACCCGCAAAGTGCCATGGTTTCAGGCACCGCAATGGCGTCTACATGGGCCATCAGATACAGACCGGTGGCAATACCCACCTGTGCCAGCAATATCCAGCTACGGCGTTTGCCCAACAGTTTGTCCAGCACCGGCAACTTTAATCGATCAACCACCGGCGCCCAGAACACCTTGATGGAATAGGTTATTCCCAGCCAGCTAAAGAACCCGATGGTCGCGGTTTCTACGCCAACATCGGCAAGGCGAGCATTCAACGTGGAGAAAACCAGCAAAAACGGCAACCCGGCAGAAAAACCGAGAAACAGCAGTGCAATCACCTGCCAGCGCGTGTAGGTGTGAAGCGTATCCCTGATAAGGGCCAGGCGGGTGCCGGTTGAAATGGTGGAGCCTCCCGTTCAGTCGCGAAAATTATTGAACTGCAGAGGTACTTCCAGCTCGGTCTCTCTGAGCAAGGCAATGGCGGTTTGCAGATCGTCCCGCTTCTTCCCGTTTACCCGAACCTTGTCGCCCTGAATACTGGCCTGCACTTTCAACTTGGCATCCTTGATCATCTTTACAATTTTTTTTGCCATGTCTGCCTCAATACCCTGTTTCAACAGCAGGTGCTGCTTCACAAGCTTGCCGGCCTTGCTTTCGCCGTCTTCTTCCAGGGCGCGGCCGTCTATATTGCGCTTGGCAAAGGCCATTCGCAGCATATCCATCAGTTGCTCAAGCTGAAATTCCTGGGGCGCACTGATGGTAATGCCCTTGTCATCCTGCTCGATATCCGCATCCACATTCTTGAAATCCCAGCGATTGCCGAGATCCCGCTTGGCCTGATCCACCGCATTGGTGACTTCGTGCATATCAATTTCAGAAACAATGTCAAAAGAAGGCATGATCGTTATTCTCCTGGAGCGGCAGCGCGTATACTGGCTGCTTTAGAAATAGGGGCAAGCATACCAAGCCCCGGTCATCCCCGCATCTGACAATGGACTGCAAAAGTAGACAATCATGCCAAATCTGGATCTTGCAATACTGGTAGTAGACGACGCGAAATTCAGCAGTATGGTTGTTGGCCGCACCCTGCGAAATGCCGGGTATCGCGACGTACGCATCGCCAATGACGCGCCTGCGGCTCTCGAACTGATGGATCAGCGCCCGGTAAGCGTGTTGATCGCCGACTGGCTGATGCCCGAAATGGACGGTCTGGCATTAACCGATCAGGTACGCCAGCAGGACGAGCAAAACAACCACTATACCTACGTGATGCTGCTGACCGCCCGGGAAAACGTGGAAGCCCTGGCGGAAGCCTTTGACCGGGGCGTGGACGATTTCGTTTACAAATCCGACATGAGCAAGCAACTGATCCCGAGGATTTTTGCCGCAGACCGCATGGCCGAGCGCCAAAACACGCTGCTGCGCGCTAACGCCCTGCTTATCGAGAACAACCGCGAGCTGGAATCGAACAGCATCATCGATGTTGAAACCGGTCTTAGCAACAACCGCTACGGCCGGGACCGACTGAGCAAAATACTGCGCCACGCCGAATCCCGGGGTGGCGCATCGGCGTATGTGCTGTGTGGCATTCGTAACTGGCAGGAGCTGAAACGCAAACACCCGCCCACCGTAATGACCGAACTGTCTGTGGGTATTGCTCGCAGGCTCAGCACTCTGATTCGCCCTATCGATGTTCTGTGTCGGGTTGGCGACAACCAGTTTGCCATTATCGCCTATTTCCCGAACAGTGATCACTGCACAACAACCGCCTTTCGCCGGCTGTTTGATGGCGTTAATCACAAGGCGCTAAAAACCACCATTGGCTATATTTCGGTAGAGGCCGGCCTGGTGCTTTGCAAAGCCGACGCTCAGAACGGAATGCCCTCTGTTCAGGATATGGAACAGGCTGCAGTGCAAGGCCTGGCAGAGGCCTATGAAACTAGCCGGTTTACCGAAACCGCACCCAAAATGGGAACGAGCGCCTGAACTCGCAGAACAATTCGTAACACCAGGACACACATCACGCACAGACACAGCAAGTCGCAGAGCCTATTCTGAGATTGTGGATTTAAGCAGTATCCCACATGGCGGAGGAGCCGTGTTGTACCTCCGCCACCAAATGGGACATCCACGGAATTGACGAATTTTTTCAGACACCTTCGTTGGTCTTTTTTGTTTGTTCCTCTTTAGGCCAGCTTCTTAGCTGGCCTTTTTGTTTGTGCGCCATGCACTAAAAACAAAAAGGCCAGATGGCAATGCCACCTGGCCCAGAAACCCTGATCTCAAAAACCCTGATCTCAGAACCGACTCAGAGCTTGCGCCCTTTACCGGCAGCAATCCTCAATCGCAGAGCGTTCAGCTTGATAAAGCCTTCCGCATCTTTCTGATCGTAGGCGCCGTGATCTTCTTCGAACGTCGCGATTTTTTCGTCGAACAGTGAATCGTCAGACTTACGGCCAACCACGTCAACATTGCCCTTGTAGAGCTTGAGGCGAACGGTTCCGTTCACGTAGGCTTGGGTCTGATCGATCAGTGCCTGCAGAGCTTCACGCTCCGGGGACCACCAATAGCCGTTGTAAATAACCTCGGCGTAACGCGGCATCAGGCTGTCTTTCAAATGCGCCACTTCCCGATCCAGCGTGATCGATTCGATGGCACGATGCCCCCGCAGCATGATGGTGCCACCCGGTGTTTCGTAACAACCACGGGACTTCATGCCCACGTAGCGATTCTCAACAATATCCAGGCGGCCAATACCGTTGTCACCGCCAACCTTGTTCAGGTGTTCCAGCACTTCGTGTGCCTTCATCTCCTGACCGTCGACAGCAACAATGTCGCCCTTGAGATAGGTAAGCTCGATGTACGTCGGTTTATCCGGTGCCGCTTCCGGAGACACACTCCAGCGCCACATATCTTCCTCGGCTTCCGCCCAGGGATCTTCCAGATTCATGCCTTCGTAGGAAATGTGCAGCAAATTGGCATCCATGGAATAAGGCGACTTGCCCTTCTTCATATCCACCGGAATGTCGCGTTCTTTGCAATAAGTAAGAAGCTTCTCGCGGGAATTCAGATCCCACTCACGCCAGGGCGCAATAACCTTCACACCCGGCTTCAGTGCATAAGCACCCAGCTCGAAGCGCACCTGGTCATTACCTTTGCCGGTTGCGCCGTGGGAAATGGCGTCTGCTCCGGTCTGGTTGGCAATATCGATCAAGCGCTTGGCGATCAAGGGGCGTGCAATCGACGTACCCAGCAGGTACTCGCCTTCATACACAGTGTTCGCACGGAACATCGGGAATACGTAATCGCGCACAAATTCCTCGCGCAGATCCTCAATGTAGATTTCCTTAACGCCCAGCGCTTCCGCTTTTTTACGCGCCGGCTCAACTTCCTCGCCCTGGCCTATATCCGCGGTGAAGGTTACCACCTCACAGTTGTAGGTATCCTGCAACCACCGAACAATAACGGAAGTGTCCAGGCCACCTGAGTAGGCCAGCACCACTTTTTTAATATCAGACATGTCTAGCTCCAGACTGAACAGAATGGATGTATCGAAAAGAAGGGCGATATTGTACGGGAGTGCGGGGGAGTTGGCTATTGCACGCTACTTCTCCCCTCTCCCGTTGCGGGAGAGGGGTTGGGGCGGTCCGACGCTTCGGGAGGGGGTAAGTTCAAATCAACCAATCTGGGCCGACTGCTCCACAGCCTCTTCGCGAATGCCATCCCAGCCGCCTTTGATGGAGCGCAGCAGGTCTGCTACCTCATCCAGCTTGGCCACATCATTTTTGGCGTTCGCTTCAAACAAGGTGCGCTCCATGTAGTCATACAGAGCTTCCAGCCGAACGGCCAGATCACCACCCTTTTCGAAATCCAGAAAGCTGCGCAGGCCGCCCACAATTTCCATGGCTTTGGAGATCAGTTTTCCCTTTCCCGCATAGTCCTTCGCCTGCATGCGGGCCTTGGCCATATTGATTCGCTCAAGTGCGCCGTTATACAGCAACTGAATCAGCTTGTGCGGATCCGCATCGGTGATGCTGGTTTGGGTATTTACACGTTGGTAAGCTTGTAAACCGTTCATACTTAACCTCGTTTATCACCGGCCACGCCGGAATTGTCTAAGCGTTAGTCGGAATTATTTCTTGTTGAAATTCTGAGGAGCCAGCGCATCGAGCTGCTGGGTCACGTAATCTCGGGTGTTATTAAGCCGGGAAATCAGCGAGTCGGCGGAGCTGAACTGCTTCACCAAGCGCTCTCGGTATGATTCAATTCTCACGTCCAGCTTTACCTGGCTCTCCTGAATTTTCTCCAATTCACGGTTAAGGCTGCTGGTACGTGTGTCAAGCTTGCCTTCGGCGCCCACAAAGCTGTTGACCAGATCAACCGTACTCTTGCCAATGCCCTGTACAAAATTGATGGAACCACGATTGCCGGTCTGGTCGCCCAGAACACGCACCTGCAACCCAGAGGCCGGGCCGTTGTCTGCGCCAAGATACAACACCTGGCCATCACCCTTGGCTACCTGGCCGCCGATGGTGCCAGCAATATCCTGACCGTCTTCCCCGCTCGCCACAGAGAGACCAAAAGCCGTACCGCTTTCCACAGACGTGACGCTAACGCTCGATTCGGCACCGTATTTGCCAGAGGTAAACGTTAGCTTGTTATTGCTATCCAGCCCCACTTGCACGGCTTCGCCAGAGTCACTTAAACCCGCGTTAATGCCGCTATCCAGTTGCGCCTGAATATCAGCCACCAACGCTTCGCGAGAAACGCTCGCCCCCTGGGCAAGCTTCAGATTTACCGAAATGTCGCGGTTAATCTCGAGTGTGAACTCATCATTACTGTCATCGATCGTGACCGTGTCGGCCACCCCGGAGCCACCAACCAACTTGCCCTGTGTGGCCACCTGGGTAACGTTTATATCGTACTTTCCCGCCTGGGTGTTGGTGCCGCTGCGCACAAATTCTACTTGGCCATCAGTCGCCCGGCCCTGTTCTGCAAACAGTGCCGTCACATCATCCGGGTTGTTCTTCAGCTCAGTCTCAAATTTTTCACGGTCGAATTCCAAAGCGCCTGTGCTGGGATCCGTAGAAATTCCAACGTCTGCGAGGCTGCGCACATTGGCGTTTTCAAGGCCCGGCACCACGCCGGTAAGCACCTGTCGCAGTTGCCCTTGAAGCGCTCGCACAGTGCTGTCGCCGGTGAGCAAACTGCCCACACCGGCCTCGCTGTTGAACCCAGCCAAACTGTCTATGGTAGATTGCAGCGCATTAAACTTGTCTACAAAGCCCTGCACCCGGTCTGTGACCGCCCCTAAATCCTGGCTGACTTTTACCGTGGAAGTGCCGATGTCCTTGATGCTGAACGACAGGCCATCAATGACATTCTCAAAATTATTGGTAGAACGGGTTACTTCAATGCCGTTGATCTTCATTACCGCATCGGCAGCGGCAATGGTTTCATCAAAGCCCGCGCCTGCGCCCATGTCTGCGTTAAAGGCAAAACGCGACAAGCCGGCGCCGTCGAAATCGGTGTCATCGCTATCGTTGGCTGTAATGCTCACGGCGTTGGCGGTACCCGTTTCATCCGCAGAAAGCACAAGCTGAAAGCCGCTGCCGGTATCAATCACACCCGCAGACACACCTGCACCGGCATCATTAATGGCGTTGGCTAAGCCTTGCAGAGAATTATTGCTGCTATCGATGGTGATCGTGGCGGCTTTATCGCCTACCGACAGGGTCAGCGTACCCTCGCCAACCGGCGCTGTATCACGATCCGCGAACACATCGCGCGATGCCAATGCCTGGGCGGAGGCCAAGCTGGTTACATCCAGGCTATAGCTGCCGCGACTGGCTTTTGTGCTATCCACTGAAACGCCAATGTCTTCATTGGAGGAGGTCGCGGAAAACGCCTTCAGGTTGTCTGCAGCACTCAGTTGGCGCATCGGCAGGCGCAGTTCGGTAATAGCGCTGCGCAGCTTGCCATAGGCAGACAGCATTGCTTCTGATTGCTGGGTTTTATTGGCCAACCGGCTGTCAGTTGGCGCGCGTTCTGCCGCAACCAACTGATCCACAAGATCGGACGTCAACACGCCAGACCCAATCCCCAGTGATGAAAGACCTGCCATACCAATGCCTCCTTTAAGGGGCCAATCGCTTTATACTGTCTTTAACGGCCGCAAGCGGCAAAACTTTGCCCACTTTACCGTATAATTTTGTAACCTGGGACAACGCCCAAGCTCCTTGCTCGCAGGCTTATGATGTAAAAGCCAAAAAGCAGAACACCGCCGGCCCCTTGCAGGTGCGGCGGTGCTGTACAACCATTGCTAACATCAGAACAAAAGCGGTAACAATCTGCGCTTTTTACACTTTGATGTTAAACAACGTCAGCGGTTCGTCCTGATGCAATTTCTCTGCCAACCTCACCGCCACTTCATCCGGAATCTGGCGAATCACTTCCCGGGTTTGTTGGTCAACCACCCGAACGATGGTTTGCCCGCGGTCGTTATCCACCTCAAACTGCAAATCCCGCTGGACGTTCTGAACGTAATCGTTCAGTTGCGAAACCGCTGCATTCAACTCTTCCCGTTCAGCCTCATTTTGCTTCTTGAGCTGTTCTGCTTTGGAAACGCTTTGAACGGAAGGTATTGGTTTTGCAACGGCCTCGGATCCAGCCGATAAAGAAACAAGCTCGGAGGCATTCCTGCCTTCGGCCTGAGATGACGACATTGCCCTAGCCGGCGCTTGCGCACTGGCGCGAACCGGTTTCAGATCCGGGCTATTCAGGTTAACGTCATTCATAGCTCACCTCACTGTCCTGAAACGGCTTAAAGCCGGAACCCGAGGGTTCCGGCCGTTACCGCTAATCCCTTACTGAAGCAGAGATAGAACCTGCTGCGGGCGGGCGTTGGCCTGCGCCAGTACCGAGATACCAGCCTGCTGCAGTACCTGGGACTTGGACAGCTTCGCTGTTTCTGCGGCGAAGTCGGCGTCCAGAATACGGCTGTTAGCTGCGCTCAGGTTCTCTACAGACGTCCCCAAGTTGGCAATGGTAGATTCAAAACGGTTCTGAATCGCACCCAAATCACCGCGCAATCCATTGACAGACGTCAGCGCCGAGTCAATGCGTTTGATTGCATCGTTGGCGCCTGCAACATCGCTGATGTCTACATTGCTAAGAGTCGAAGTGTCCTTGGAAATGACCGATCCCGAGAAGCCCAGTGCCGCTGCGTCAGCCGCGATTTCGATGGACTCAGATGCGCTCAACGTAACCGTGCCAACATTGGTATTGCCGGCGCCCGCTACAGCACTCGCCGTAGTTCCCAGCACAGAGTCGTTGGTACCAACAGCAAGCCCGCCAGCAACCGTAACTGCCGGAGTTCCCGCACCTTCAGTGAGCGCCTGATTCACGGTAATGTCGCGCCCATCAACGGAGGTCAACGTTAGAGTTCCGGCATCCAATGACGCTGTCACACCGGTTTTGCTCGATGCGTCGTTGACAGCATTCTTCACTTGCTCAGCAGTTATACCCGCCGTTAGATCGGTAGTGGCGAATATAGTTTCACCGTTTATATCCAACGCGTAGGTGTCGGCATCATCACCTGAAATCGCAGTTAGGTCATATGACGCTGTATTCTGCGCGCTAACAGTCAACCCGGAAATTCCCGCGCTTTTTATTGATTCAGCTTTTGCGTAGGCGCTGCTCGCTGATTGGCCAGCTTCAGTACCAGCAACCGAACTGCCGATATTATAGGTTTCGCCAGATCCGACTTGAATTGTGCCGGTTCCTGACAAGCCAGTGCCGAAGGTGCCCCTTGCACCGGTGCCTTCTGCAATCTGCCCGATTTGGTTAGCTCTGGTTCCCTGACTGAGGTTTACAGAAATTGTCTCACCAGCGTTCGCGCCTACTTGGAAGTCTGCCAGTCCAAAGTTACCATCCAATACTTTCAAACCGTTAAACGAAGTCTGCGATGCAATGCGGTCGATTTCTTCAATGCGCTGGCTTACTTCCTGGTTCAGTGCGGAGCGATCCGAGGCGCTGTTTGTCGCGTTAGCAGACTGAACAGACAACTCACGAATACGCTGCAGGTTATTGGTGATCTCATCCAAGGCGCCTTCGGCAGTTTGTGCTAGAGAGATACCGTCATTTGCGTTGCGCTGAGCAACGTTGAGACCAGAAATCTGCGATTGAAAACGAGTTGAAATTGCAAGACCGGCGGCATCGTCTTTCGCCGAGTTAATCCGCAAGCCAGAAGACAACCGCTGAAGCGCCTGATCATTAATGCTTTGAGATTTGCCCAATTGGTTCTGAGCGTTCAATGAAGCGACGTTAGTGTTAATTCCGAGAGCCATAATGCTTCCCCTTCGACAGAAGTCGTTATTTCATGGAAAAGGTCTGGCGTCCGTTTTTTAGGTTTGGAAGCGCCGCCTTGTTGAAATACTTAACGGCAGCACAGTCAGGTGCTTTAGAAAAAGAACGGAGGATTTTGTAAAGGAATGTAAAATTCCATAAAAATATAAATAACTATATGTTTTTAAATATTTTTTTATTTTTAATGTATTTTAAAAAAATACGATGATTACAGAGTGAGCCACCGAAAAAGCGGCAACCTCCTTCCTGCCAATGCTGCCGAAAATCTGGCAAACGCGTACAAAACCCGCCCTCCTAAAAAGCAAAAACATCACACAATCAGCGAGTTGAACTAAAGATCCAAAAACTGGCACACACTTCGCTTTACCTCATCAAAACGGTCCTTTAACGATTCTTTGCCGGTATGTTGCCCTAAGCACTATAAGAAGCAGCGTGGCCCGGCACCTCTGAGTAGGGAGATTAGATATGCCTCAAGTCATTAACACCAACATTGCCTCACTGAACGCGCAGCGTAACTTGAACGCTTCACAAACTCAGGCCAATACGGCTCTGGAGCGCCTGTCTTCAGGTTTGCGCATTAACTCGGCGAAAGACGATGCCGCCGGTCTTGCCATTTCGGAACGTTTCCAATCACAGATTGCGGGCCTGAACCAGGCGCAGCGAAATGCCAACGACGGCATCTCCCTGGCACAAACTGCCGAAGGCGCCATGGATGAGATCACCAATAACCTGCAGCGAATTCGTGAACTCGCCGTACAGTCAGCCAACGCGACCAACAGCATCTCTGATCGCCAGGCCCTGAACCAGGAAGTACAGCAGCGGGTTGATGAGATCAACCGTATCGCAAGCCAAACCTCGTTTAACGGGCTCAAAGTGCTTGATGGAACGTTTGGAACGCAAACGTTCCAGGTGGGAGCCAACGCGGGTGAAACAATCGGCATCAGCGGGCTGGATTCAAGAGGCAGCCAACTTGGCGCAACGATAGGAACCACAACCGGCTTTGCATCGAAAATAGTGCCTTTCCAGAACGAAACAAACGCAACGGGTCTTGATTATTCAACCGTCGTTACCGCATCGCTGGAAATTGATGGCAACCCGTATACCGTTACCACGACGGCTGGCGACGACATTGCCTCCCTGGCCGCAGATATACAGACCGCAATAGCCACAGACTTTCCGGACATTGCCGTTTCCGGGGATACCGGATCCGACACCCTGACATTTACCAACAGCTCAGGCGAAACCGTACCCGTGTCACTCGATTTGACCGATGCCGACGGGCCTCCGGCTAGCACGTTTACCCAAGCGCTTAAATCGGAAGGTGGCACCCTTTCTGACTATTTCAAGTCAAACCAGTCAGCGGCTGTGGATTTCACCATAAACGGCGTTTCATTTTCATCTGCAGACGTCAGCTCACTTAACGATCTGGTCGGTGCAATCAACGCCAAATCAAACGAAACAGGCGTAGAGGCGAACCTCGACAGAACGAACAGTGAAATCGTTTTCTCATCTCAGTTCGGGGGCGACATCGACGTTCAGGTCACGTCCGATCTTAACGGCGATGCTGCTAACGATATTGATCTGACGGGATCGTATACCGCTGCGAACAATACCGTTTCGCTCAACAACACGGACATATCGACGCCAGACGGGGCCGACCGCACCATGGTCTCTATTGATTATGCGATCGATAAGATCAACGGCTTTCGCGCCGAACTCGGTGCGGTCCAGAACCGCTTCGAATCCACCATTGCGAACCTGGCAACAACCGCAGAGAACCTCTCTGCCTCTAACAGCCGAATCCGCGACGCCGACTTCGCCGCCGAATCTGCCGAACTGGCTCGTACTCAGGTACTCCAGCAGGCCGGTCTATCGGTATTAGCCCAGGCTAACGCGCGGCCACAGCAGGTTCTCCAGTTGCTGCAAGGCTAACGACAAGCGTCAAGATGAGGTATCCCATGCACGCCAAGCATCACATTCAGGAATCCAACTCCCAACCGGGGCACGCGGCTCGCCTGCTTCTGCAGGCTAACCTTGCCTACGGTGAGTCAAACAGCAACGGCCTCAGTCATATTCAACGCCTGCAGGCCCGACAGGAATGCCGTGTGTACCTGGAAGAGGTGATTGCGCTTGAACCAAACAGTGCCGTTGCCTTGGGGTTGCTGGGGCGTGTCGAAATGGACGACGGGCAACTTGAAAATGCACATGGGCTTTTCAGCGCTAGCCTGGAAGCTCAACCGAATCAGGCACAGCAGTATGCCAACCTCGGATACTGGGCGCTTAAAACCGAACGGCCGGCCTTGGCAGAACAGCACTTCGTGCAGGCGCTGGACTGCGACCGGCAATCCGCCGCCGCTTTTTGCGGCGTGGCCCACGCCAAGCGGCTGCAGGGGCAATTTGATGTAGCCTACCTGCACTATCGCAGGCTTCTGGAAGCGGGTACGGAGTGGGATTCGGTTTACAGCGGCATGTTCACGTGCGCTCAACACCTCGCGGTCAATAAAGCCGACAGCGATCTGGCTCTGGACGCGATTGCTCTGCTCAAGCACGAAGGCCTGCCCCATCAGGAGATCGGACGGTTTGTCGGTGCCATTATCCGTCAGCAATACAACCTGGATAATCCTGAGGCAGAGATCGTCCTGGAGGCGGCCAGTAACGATGCACTTCTGATTCTGGCACTGCAAAAAACGCTCATGCCAGATCCTGCCGTGGAAGAGCTTGTGGCCATGCTGCGCCGCGCCATTCTGGCGGAAGTCGCACAAACCGTTGAGCTTCGCGATGAACTGCAGCCACTTACACTTGCGATCGCACAGTATGCAGACCGCACGGGCTACGCGCTGGCAGCCGAAGATGACGAAGAGCGGCTGGTAGAGACCGTCAATAGCAGCCTCAAAGCACAAATTGTTATGGGCGAATCTCAGGAAGCCTTGACTGGCTCGCTGATGATCAGCGCCATGTACGGCGCCCTGTTTCATCAAGATTTTGCAGTGCAGCTCGGACAATGGAACCCGGTGGACTGGCCGCTGGCACTTCAGCCAGTTCTGGCCGCCAGCTATTACCATCGGTCCGAAGAAGAAGACATCAAACAGTGCTTTGATGAAAAAGCGGACGAGCTTTGCCTGGATAGAACCGACGTTCCGCAGGCCTGGCCTGCCTGGTCAACACTGGCCTATCGCGCTGAAACCAGTCTGAAGTCGCTGATGGCAGCGGAGTTAGGAATAGCCACAGACAAGCTCCCGGACACCTTGCGCATCATGGTGTGCGGCGCCCAATCGGGCCAGCGGGCTATGGAACTGGCGCGGTACCTGGCAGATGTGGAAGTCATTGCAGTGGATGAATCCCTGGCCAACATCGCCAAAGCCACCCGCATGGCGGCCGAGTCCGAGACCCGCAATATTGTGTTCTGGCCCTGGTCCATCGCTCAGCAGTTTGTAGCGGATGGCCATCAGGTACACTGGATAGAAGTCGGCCGCCTGCCCTCCCCAGCCATGACCGAACTCTCACTGGCCGCCCTGGTGAACAGCGCGTCCGGTTCAGGCGCCGTCGTTCACCTGCATACCGCCATCGCAGAACAGACAGCCGGCGACCAGCAAATGCGCAAACTGATTACCGAACACGGCCTGCAACCAACCCGCTCTACGCTGCGCCAACTCCGCCGGATGGTGCTAACAAACCGACAAGATGTGACTTGGCAGGCGCTTGCCAATGAAGACGATTTCTACAGCCTGGGCGGATGTCGCGATCGCTGGTTTAAGCCGCAAGATGAGACGCAGCTTAAGGATCTGATGGCGATGGTGAGCAACGAAGTGGAATGGAAGCTGGTAAAGGCCCGTGACGAAGATGGCCACAGCCTTGCCACTAAACCCGTGCAAACGCAGATCCAGGCGGAGGCGCTGGGCAGCGAGGTGCAGAGTTTGATGGGACAGAACCTCAGTGTGTACTTTCAGCGGCGGCGGTGAGTAGAACACCCCCCTCGAATGATCGGACCGCCTCAGGCCCCTCTCCCTCACAGGAGAGGGGCCAACATTCTTCTAGATATAAGGAATCAAGGATTCCCCATACAAATGCAGATCCTCCAGAATCTGCTGGTTGTGCGGCGTCAACTCCGGATCGCTGGCCAGTCTCTGTAGCTCAAGCCCAAACGCCTCAAGCGAGAGCCAACCTTTTTTCGGGGCCATCAATCGTTGAGTGCGAAACGTTTCCCAGCGCTCACTTTCTTCGCTGGTAAGCGAATCCGGGTAGTTACGAGCGCGATAGCGAAACAGGAGTTCCTGCAGGCCTTCATCTTTGAAGTTAAAAACCTCATCCACCAGCGCTTCCGGCGGCGTTTTCAACACGCGATTCAGCTCACTGCGATCCGCCGGAGAAATAAAACCGCCTGCGTAGAGCTGTTCGTCTGGATCGGTCAGGTCGCTTTCATGGGGCTGATCGAACGCCTCTGCAATTCTCTCCTGCAGGCCTTGGGATTGTCTCAACAGCGCGAGATTGGCGCGAAGCGTTTCACCGTTCAGCTCAAGCTCTTCCAACCTTTCAGCAGACAGCGTGGTGAGCATGTTAGCAGGCGCCAGCACCGGGCATTTATTCAGCTGCACGCTTTTCAGGGGAAACCGCTTCGTGTCTCCCAACTGCGCCTGAGAGGTAAATACCCGCTCGCGTATCTGCTCCGGCGTGGCGTTAATCAACTCGCTCGGGTCTTCGCGCAGGTCGTAAACAATCACCAGGTTTTTGTTCGTGGGGTGTTCGGCCAGCGGGGCAACCATGGCGCAGCAGCCGCGAGTGGCCGGGTATTTGGCGGAAATGTGGAATACCGGCTTCATGGCGGCGGTGTCCAGCATGCCCCGGGCGGAGTGTTTGTCTTTGTTGTTCAGAACAAAATCGAACAGCTTCGGCTGTTTTTCCCGGATCAGTTTCGCAACGGCCAGGGTGGCCTCCACATCCGACATCGCATCGTGCGCGGCTTCGTGTGCGATGCCGTTGGCGGTGGTCAACGCTTCCAGCTTGAAACTGGGGCTGCCATCGTCTTTGCGCGGCCAAACAATGCCTTCAGGCCGAAGCGCATAGGTTAGCCGCACCATGTCAATAATGTCCCAGCGGGAGTTATCGTTCTGCCATTCCCGGGCGTAAGGATCACGCAGGTTGCGGTAGAGGGTATGGCGAGTTACCTCATCATCAAAGCGCAGGCTGTTGTAACCCACCACACAGGTGCCCGGCTGGCTGAAGGCTTCGTTAATCTGCGCGATAAACTCAGCTTCCGGATAGCCCTCCTCCATGGCTTTCTGGGGGGTGATGCCGGTTATCAGGCAGGCTTCCGGTGACGGCAAATAATCGTCTGTCGGCTTGCAGTAAATAACCAGAGGCTCCTCAATAATATTGAGATCCGCATCGGTTCGCACACCGGCAAACTGCGAGGGCCGGTCATGAACCGGGTCGACGCCAAACGTTTCGTAATCGTGCCAATAAAAAGAGCGGATCAAAGCCAGGCTCCAACAGGTCATTGAGTAAGGTCAAGCCGACCGATTCTAGCCCAGCGCCGGCATTCAAGTACATCCACCCCCGCAAACTGCCAGATTAATGAACACAAACTATCCAACACCTCACTCGCAATGGCAGGTAACAATCCGTTACACTCACCCACACCAAAGCACCTAAAAAATGTAGTTTATGTGTACATATTTTTGCGTGCTGCTATAATAAATGAAAAGTTATTCAATTCTTTTTGGCCACAGCCATGACCACACGCATACTTATCTGCGACGATTCCGCCCTCGCCAGAAAACAAATGGCCCGGGCCCTGCCCGTTGGAATGGCCGATCAAATCCTGTTTGCCAATAACGGGGTTGAAGCGCTCACAAAGCTGCGCGCCCACGAGGCCGACCTGATGTTTCTGGACCTCAACATGCCAGAGATGGACGGCTACGAAGTTCTGGAACGGGTGCTGGCAGAAGACCTGCCCATCATGACCATCGTGGTGTCTGGCGATATACAGCCAGAAGCCCGTGAACGGGTGCGCAAGCTCGGCGCCATCGATTTTATAAAAAAACCTACCGACCTGGCTCTGGTGCTCAGCCTGCTCGCCGATTACGGCTTCTACCGCCCGGGGGATCTTGAAAACGCAGCGCTGAGCGATGGCGCGCTCAATGTTGGCAACGAAACCCAGGCCCGGGAAATCTCGGTTTCATTGAACGACTACCTGCAGGAAGTTTCCAACGTTGCGATGGGGCGTTCATCCGATCTGCTTGCCCGGCTGTTGCGGGTATTCGTGAAGCAGCCCATTCCGAAAGTCGATTTTATTGCCAACTCCGAACTCCACATGGTTATCTCGGCCGCCCACAACAGCGATACCTATTCTGCCGTGTGCCAGGGTTTCACCGGCGCGGGCATCGCAGGCGAAGCACTTCTGCTGTTTGCAGACGCCAGCTTCCAGGAAATGGCCGAACTCCTCCACTACGATGCCATTGATGGCGAGTCCGTCAACGTGGAAGTGCTGATGGATATGTCCAGCATCCTGTTCGGAGCCTTCCTAAAAGGCATGGGTGATCAGCTCGATCTCAAACTCGGCCTTGGCCATCCCAGCGTGTTGGGTCAGCACCGACAAATCACCGAACTGCTCGAGCATCAGAACTCCCGGGAAGAACAACTTCTGTGCATTGAAATCAGCTACGCACTCGAAGAGCGGAACATACAATGCGACATGCTGGTTTTGCTCACAGAAGATTCGGTGCCCTATCTTGAACAACGCCTCCAATACCTGGTGGAATAAACCATGACCACAAACGAATCTGAAGCTCAATCCTTCCACTGGCTGGTGGATATGCTGGAATCCGTCGAAGTGGGTCTGGTGGTGCTGGATCTGGAATTCCGGGTGCAGGCGTGGAACAGCTTTATGGAGAACCACAGCGGCATCACCTCCAGTAAAATTCGAAACCGCGTCTTGTTTGAGTTATTCCCCGACATACCCCAGGCCTGGCTTACCCGCAAAGTGGACGCCGTCGCCTTACTGGACACTCGGGCATTCACCTCCTGGGAGCAACGGCCCTACCTGTTTCAGTTTCGCAATACCCGCCCCATCACCGGCACTGAAGATTATATGTACCAGAACCTCACCATCAGCCCGCTTTCCGGCAGCACCGGGCAGGTAGAGAAGGTGTGCCTCATGGTTTACGACGTAACCGATATTGCCACCGGCAAACGAGCGCTTGAGCGGGCCAACGAACAACTTGCCAAACTCAGCATGACCGACCGGTTAACCGGCCTGTTGAACCGGGGCACCTGGGAGAACCTGGTCGACGCGGAGTTCGAACGATATCGCCGCTACAGTCAGGCAACCAGCCTGGTTATGTTTGATATCGACTTCTTCAAAAAAGTAAACGATAGCCACGGTCACCTTGCAGGGGATGAAGTCATTAAACATACCGCCGCAACGGCCAAAAGCAATTTACGACAATCCGACAGTATTGGCCGTTATGGTGGCGAGGAATTTGGAGTGGTGTTACCAGAAACCGATGCGGAAGGCGCTCGCATAATATGTGAACGAATACGGGAAAGCATTGAAAATAGCTTGGTGCAAACGGCTATCGCACCTATCAGTTATACGGTGAGCATAGGCATTGCACAACTGAACGATACGGCTAAAAGCTATATGCAATGGATGCAACAGGCAGACGACGCTTTGTACGCGGCTAAGGAAGGCGGAAGAAATTGCGTCGTCGTTTTTGAATAGTTATGTTGAGTTATCATTCGAAACGTTTTAATCCAAAAAAAAGAGGCCAGATGCTGTAAACATCTGACCTCTTTTAAAATACTTAGCAGATCAATTTTGCTGCCAGCTCTGTACCGCTTCTTTGCCGTGCTTTTCACGCCACTCATTCAGAACCTTATGGTTACCGCCGCGGGTTTCCACCACTTCACCGGTTTTGGGGTTCTTGTAGGTTTTCATAGGGCGCTTGGCACGTGTGCTGGTGCTACCTTCGGCCTTGGCACCCACAATGGTGGGATCAATGGCGGCCAGAATCTGAAGCACATGCTTCGGAGACTTGTCATATTCATTCATCAACTCACGAATGCTGTTTTCAAACGCCAGTTCATGCTTTAGCGCCTGATCCTGTTCCAGTTGATTGATCTCAGCTGCAAGCTTTTCCATAAGCTGCTTCTTCTGGTAGTAGTCGTTAATCTTTGCCATGGAATTAAAACCTTATGTTTTCAGTGAGCTCTAAAACCTAAACCGGGCCATAGAACATAGCGCCATTCGGCTCAAGGGAATTTTAAAATCAAATGAATAGTAATTCATTAAGTTATATATGGCAAAGACTATTCATTTGGCCGGTCTTAATTGCAAGGCTTAGTGTATTACGTACATTGATTACGGGATATACCTACACACTGATAACGCATCACAAACCTTGTATTCAGTGCGCATGTAAGCCTATGAGAAATCAAATAGGAAGCCGGTGTACCTTCCCCGTGGCGTCATGAGCGACGGGGACATCATGTCCACCGTTACACCACACAAGGTCGGCCACATTGCCATTCGGTGTAAATCCCGTGGGCGCACTTTTCAACGTTTCAACAATCTGACTGCAATCAAATTCCTGACTGGCCCGTGACAGTTTGCTCAACACAATTTCCAAATCTTCCCAAGCCATCGATACTTCACGCGCCATCATAATACGAGGATGAGACGTACCTTGGGGATTGTCACCAATCAGCAGCTCTTCAAAGAGTTTTTCCCCTGGCCGCAATCCTGTGAAAACAACTTCGATGTCTCCTTCTGGTTGCTCCAGCGTTTTTTCCACAAGCCCCATCAGATGAATCATCTTGCGCGCCAAATCCGCAATCTTCACCGGCTCGCCCATATCCAACACAAACACCTCACCACCGCGGCCCATACTGCCGGCTTGCAACACCAGCTGGCTGGCCTCAGGGATGGTCATGAAATACCGGATGATATCCTTGTGCGTTACCGTAATCGGCCCGCCGTCGCGAATCTGATCGCGGAACAAAGGCACCACGGAACCGGAAGAACCCAATACATTGCCAAAACGCACCATCGAGAAAATCGTTTTATTCTGACGCTGCGCCAAACCCTGCAGAACCAACTCCGCCATCCGCTTGCTCGCGCCCATTACATTGGTCGGGCGAACTGCCTTATCGGTTGAGATCAGAACAAACCGCTCAACGCCGGCCGAGATAGCCGCCTCTGCCGCATGCAAGGTGCCAAACGTATTGTTCTGAACCCCTTCAATCACGTTGTGTTCAACCAGCGGCACGTGCTTATAAGCAGCCGCATGGTAAACCGTCTGGATCTGGAAACTGCGCATCACCATTTCACACCGACGACGATGAACCACGCTACCAAGCAGGGGATGAATCTCGACATCCAGCCCCTCAATCCGGTTAATAGCCTGCAACTCCCGCTCAATGGCGTACAGGGAAAACTCGGATTGCTCAAACAAAACCAGAACCCGCGGCCGGTGATGAATGATCTGCCGGCAAAGCTCCGAACCAATAGAGCCGCCAGCGCCGGTTACCATCACGGCTTTTTTATACAAACTGGACGCAACCTGAGCGTTATCGGGCCGCACAGGGTTTCTACCCAACAAATCCTCGATTTCCAAATCCCGAATGTCGTTAATCCGGGCCTGACCCGCAACCACTTCCGACATGGACGGAACCGTCTGAACCGGCAGTTTGAGCTCTTCCAAACGTTTAAGAAGCTGCCGACGATCAACCTGCTTATCGGCATCTAACGCCAACAGCAACCGCTTTACACCGTGAACACGCACAGCTTTCTCGAGATGATTCAAGGCAAACACCGGCACGCCGGCAATAAGGGCCTTGTGGTTAGCAGGCAACAAACCAATGAACACCACCGGTTGGTACTCAGTACCGTGTTGCAAGGCTTTAGCTAGTTGAGCGCCCGTTTCACCAGCGCCCACAATTGCCACCAACTCCTTACCCCGGTTAGATGTGTGATGCACCAGCATGCGCACGCTCATGCGGCTGCCGCCCACAAAGATGAACGCCAGCGCCGCATAGATTACGGGAACGGAACGTGGAACCTGAACCTGAAGGCTGTAGCCAAGAATAATCAGCAGCAAAGCGGAAGCGCCGACGCCCATGATGATCGTAAGGAACGCTCGGTCGCTCATGTAACGCACAACGGCGCGATAAAGGCCCAAGCGAACGAAAACACCCAAAGTGAAAACGACCGTGAGCGCGGTCACCAGTAATTGGCCTTGGTCAGGCAACCATAGGCTCTGATCTAAACGTAGTGCGAAAGAGGCCCAAAGCGCGAAGGAAAGGGCAATCGTATCTACCGACAAAGAAACCAGACGTTTCTGGAAACGCGACAGCTTTAGAAACGATTTAAACATCGGCGAGCGTTGCTTGCGTCATGATGCTTGCCAACACATTACACGTCTTATCAATTTCTTCGTGTCTTAACGTCGGGTGAACTAAAAACATCAAACTGATCTCCCCAAGTTCGTGAGCAACAGGCAACGGTGTTTCCGGTCGCCAAGCTGTACCTTCAAATGCTTTCTCAAGATACACCTCAGAACAAGAACCTGAAAAGCATGGTACTCCTGCGTCTACAATCGCACTCTGTATCCGATCACGGCTCCAGCCCTCTGCCAACCTTTCAGGCTCTATAAAAACGTAGCACTTATACGCGGCATGTTCGACATCAGCGGATATGGTCGGTACCCGCAAGCCGGGCAACGCTCGCGCACAATCCCAAATCGCTTTGGCATTCCGCTGGCGCGCTTCCCGCCACTGCGGCATACGGGAAAGCTGAATACGCCCTATTACACCCTGCATTTCCGTCATACGCCCGTTAGTTCCGAAGCTCTCGTGCAACCACCGAAAACCTGGCGGATGCTCACGCTCATAAACAGCGTTCCAGCTCTTACCATGATCTTTAAACGACCACATGCGTGACCACAAGTTACGATCATTACAGGTAACTGCACCACCCTCGCCCCCGGTGGTCATAATCTTGTCCTGGCAAAATGACCAAGCACCGGCGTGACCGATAGAACCTACAGAACGGCCTTTATATCGCGCCCCATGAGCCTGGGCGCAATCTTCGATGACAAACAGATCGTGCTTCCCGGCCAGATCCATAATTGGATCCATATCGCAAGGCCAACCTGCAAGATGCACGCAAATCACTGCGCGGGTTCTATCGGTCACAACAGCAGCAATGCTTTCAGCGGTTACATTCTGGGAGTCTGCATCGACGTCCGCAAAAACCGGAACAGCCCCAGCCAGAACAATGCTGGATACTGATGCAAGAAACGTTCGGGAAGTGACCACTACCTCGTCGCCAGCACCGATGCTCAAACCTTGTAAAATCAGATCCAAAGCGACCGTACCGTTAGAAGTTGTTATGGCGTATTCGCTATTTGAAAATATAGCGAATTCCTTTTCAAACTCCCGACATTCCTGGCCTGTCCAGTAATTTACTTTATTAGAAAGCAACACGCGGGAAACCTCAGTCGCTTCTTCCTGAGTGAAAGATGGCCAAGGTGAAAAGGGAGCGTTTAACATCTTTGAATCCTTAAAAAACGAAATATTGAAGCCCCGACAAGACAAGCCAAAATTCAGATCGAAAGAGAATGAGCGGGATTGCCTATCATAGTTGAACCTGCAGCTATATCTTGAAGCACGACTGCGCCCATGCCAATGATGCTATTATCACCAACACACACTAATTGCCGAAGGCTTGCGTTGGCGCCGACCCAAACGCTATTACCCAGTCTAACACCACCGGCTAAAATCGCTCCGGGACTGATATGACAAGCACAGCCCAGAATACAATCGTGCTCAACCACGGCATTAGTATTCAAAATAACACCGGCACCAACATTGGCTCCAGCGTTCACAACAACTCCAGCAAAAACGACCGTTCCTTGTTCAATTGATGCCCGTATACTTACAGTAGCGTTAGGATGCACAACGGAGACAACTCTACCTCCTTTTTCAATGAGTAAATCCAGCTTTTCCCAACGTATAGTGTTATTGCCAATACCTACCAGAACACCTTCAAAGTCAGAGAGACTCCTCAAGAGATCACTAGTCGTGCCAATAACAGTCCAAGGGCCATTATCTAAAACAGTTGGCCAGGCATCATCAAAAAATACAACATCTTGCCAGCCTGCCGCTTCCGCAGCATCGGCTACAACCTTTCCGTGGCCACTGGCACCGAGTATGGCTAGACGCCCAAGCATTTATATTTCCTCAACGCGAAATTAAGATTCCAAAACCTGAACTTCAAGAGTCTGAACTGCCGGTAAACTTACTCATCGTTGCTTCGCCTTCACCAGTAATTCCATCTCTAACCAAAACCTTTTTGACGGTCAGAAACAATATTTTTATATCAAGCCAGAAGTTGCCATTATCCACATACCATACGTCCAACTTGAACTTTTCGTCCCAGGAAATAGCATTACGACCGTTTACCTGCGCCCATCCCGTCACACCCGGGCGAACGTCATGACGTCGGTACTGTTCTTTTGAATAAAGCGGAAGGTATTCCATCAACAATGGGCGAGGACCAACAAGGCTCATGTCACCCTTAAGCACATTCCAAAGCCCTGGCAGTTCATCCAGACTCGTTGATCGCAGAAATCGACCGAGAGAAGTCATTCGTTCCGAATCCGGTAATTGGTTACCAAATCTATCAACTGCCTTATTCATGGTGCGAAATTTGATCATCTGAAACGGAATACCATTTTTCCCTGGACGAGCTTGGCAGAAGAAAATGGGTGCGCCAAGATTGAGGCGAATGGCCAAGACCAAAAGAAAAAGCAGTGGTGAACAAAGTACCAAGACTGGCAGTGACAATACTAAATCAAACAACCTCTTGAACATCTCAGGTTCCTTCAAACAGGATGTCTTCAAAGTCTTTGCAGAGCTTTTCGTAAGACCTATTACCTAACAGCCACTCTCTCCCGAGCAGCCCTATCCGATCACGCTCATCGTTTGACATAGATGCATATCTCTTGAGCTCACTCACAAGAGCCTTAACATCCCCAGATGGGACGAAAGACCCGCTTCCTGCCTCCGAAACCATTGACGGGTAACCAGAGTAAGAAGCTACAACAGGCTTTCCAGAGAACATGTAATCTATTAACTTGTTTAAAGATTGGCCGTACGCCCACACCTTTGAGGGGAAGGTGGAAAAATACACAATGTCACACAGAGAGAGAACTGATTGAACTTGGTTTTTAAAGACCTTGGGGGCGAAGACAACATTAGGTAAATCTCCGTATTTCTCTATATATTCTTGCTTTAAAGGGCCATCTCCCACAACAACGAATTCAATATTGCTTTCATCTTTCATTATCTCCGCTGCTTTAAAAAATACATCAAGAGCATTAGTAATACCAATAGTTCCTGTATGTACAATTTTTAACTTTTCGCTCGAAAGATAGCTTTCGATATATAAGTCATCTAGAGAGCTAGCATTAACCAACTGTTCTTCAAAAACTCCCATAGGAACGCAGTACACCGGGGCCGCTATCTTGGTTACTTCCTGAACATGTTGTTGTAAATTTGGCATGGTTCCGATAATGGCATCAGATTTTTTATAGCCAAGCCTCTCGACAAATGACAAGAAGTATACTAAAGGATTGTTTGGGCTGACACCGCCTTCTTCAACGATGGTTAAAGGCCAAATATCGCGAATTTCAAAGATAAGTCGACATCCATATTTTCTTTTCAGAACCAGACCATTCAAAATCGTTAACAGTGAGAGGCTTGAAACAACTATGACGTCAGGCTTAGGAATTTTGGATTTATCCAGCCAAAACAATCCCCACTCAAAGTGAAACCAACTTAATATTCTAAAGATCGACTTTGCTACGCTATATTTTAAAGTTCTTATCCAGATTACAGTTACACCATCAATCGATTGTTGTAATGTTTTTAGGGCCAACTCCGGCATCTTCGCCAGGCGATTAGAGTCGGAGGTGATAACCACTGGCTTATATCCAAATTGAGCCAAACCAGCTATAAGAAACCATCCTCGACCACCCGGTGTTGACTCTGACTTTGATTCAAAATACTTCGATATATACCAGACTACCTTAGTCATAAAATCAAAACCACTTTAATAGAGCCGAGGGATGGAGTTAACAATCTTAATTACATCCGTAAAATTCAAATCGAGCACGTCTAGATACCATCGTATATTCTCATATCGAGGCTGATTTTCATCGGCGACCAATTCGATGGCCCGGTCACGGGTTATTTGTCCCTCACGGATTTGATTACTCCTAAACGTATCGTGCTCTGTGAACCCCGCCACCAGATAGTAGATATAGTTATAAAATGCGGCGGTACCATCGCCAATACGCCATGTAGTATTAGTGTCCACCGCTATTTCCCAATCATACTCATCAATTAATGTACGATCAATTAACTCTTCATCCCAACGCCAGTAATCGAATATGTGATAGTAGTCTTTCTTTTCGGTAAAGCTTCGATGGTACTCACCAGAAAGAGTATCCCAAAGTGAAGAGTTGAAATACCCGGGACTTTTAATCATTGCTTTGAATCGAAGTTTTTGATACTCGAGCTGCTTCTGCCAACCATGACTGTAGACTCGCTCCTCCTCAAAGTCAGGCGGGACACCCAGAAACCCCGCTTTGAAATGGGTAACTTCAAGTGGATTTACACCCCAGAGGTTAAGATCAATACCTGTCTGTTTTTTAACAGATTCAACGTGCCTAAAGAAATGCTTATCACCAGCCGTCAGAATACTTATCATCCCCAAGTGTGGCGCCTTGAGCCACGCTTTAAGGTTCCTTTTAATATTCTCTCGCTTTTTGATAATATCATCTGCGATGATGATATTTTCAACTCCCAACTCGGCACACATCCGACTAATATTTCGCCTTCCAAGGTCTGTAACCATACCCCAATCATAAGTATAAGTGATTGGGGTCATACCAAGCTCTTTAACTATCAGATGAAGACCATAGCAACTGTCCCGACCACCAGAGAACGGAACAATACAATCGGGAGCACCATCACGGCGGTACTGCTTTAGCAGGTCAAAAATTTCTTTCTTCGGCTTAGGCACATTGCGCAGTTGGTAATTATTGCAGTAGTTACATACACCCTCTTGATCAAAAGTAATGTAAGGCATTGTTTCCGGTAAAATACATTTTGAGCAACGTTTAAGCTCAGGTTTAGGATAAAGCAGTAACGCCTGTTCCGAGTCGATTTGAGAAAATTTTGGTATTAGATTGACTCGGTCGTCTTTATTTTCTTTTAGCTCGATTTTTTCATTTATTGGAATATCAACATGTACTTCGTCATTGATGACTTTTTTAACTTTCTCACACTCCAAAACGGAAAGTGGATACTCTTCGGATGAAAAATAAAAGTCGCTATTCTTATAGCCAATGTACAGACTGCCATTATTCGAAAATACCACCATTTTCCCAAGCTTGGGCACCACAATTGCTGCCGAAATCACACCTTTACATAGCGCAAAAACTTTTTCGGAAACACCAATTAAACTACCTGTTTTAGCGATGTGCAACTCCGCAATAGCGGCGATAACCTCTGTATCAATCTCCTGATGCCTAGTTGCTCCTATTTCATCCCAGACAGCCTCATCGTTAACGACAATACCATTGTGAATAACACAGATGCCATTTCTGATCACCGGCTGATTATCGCCAAGACCATTGGTTATCAATCGGCTGTGCCCCAAGGCAACTCTGGCGCCCTTAAGTTTCACCTTCTGCAGTAAATCTTTGATGTCACTGCCTGCGCGATAAATCTGGTACTCCGAGTGTTTAGCGAGCATAAGCCCACTTGAATCACGGCCCCTTTGTCTTGCGTGCTCTGCAAGAAATTTTAAATCCTTTGCGTCAACTTTAGTTAAAGAAGAAATTCCAAATATTCCACACATAGTAAAACTACAACCTTTTCACTCAGAGATTTCACAGATAGCCCGATTATTATGTATGGTTCGGGCTAAAGCGCGGCGTCAAAAAATCGGGTATATGATCGGCTTTTATGGCTTCTACAATTCGTTGCGAAGCCTTTCCTCCGCCATACAACTGCTTCGTATCTTCAACCTTCCGCCCATAGTTTTGCAGTGCTGCAGTTACAATTTTCTGCGTATCCGAACCAACCAACTCATTAACACCAGCCTCAACCAGTTCGACCCATTCAGTCTGATCGCGCATAGTCACGCAGGCTTTACCAAAGAAAAACGCCTCTTTTTGTACTCCTCCGCTATCAGTTAATACCAACTGGCAGTGGCTCAAAAGCCAAATCATTTCAAAATATCCTATAGGATCAACTAGGTGTATTTTTAACTCCAATCCATGCTGGCTAATAAGTCTGCGGGTGCGGGGGTGCAGCGGCATTATAACGGGTGCTTGTTCATTGTGGATCTGGTTTAGCGATTTCACGATATTTGCTAGGCGTTCGGGATTGTCCGTATTTTCGGCACGGTGGAGAGTCGCAAGGATGAAATTTTCCGGAAAATCACCGACTGCAGGGGCTGCAGCGTTTTCCGCAAACAACAAGGCGGCGTCCTGCATCACGTCCCCCACCTGAAGCACTTTCGCGGGTTTGTCAGTAAAGCCTTCCTTTTCTAGATTTCTGACGGCAGTATCTGATGGGCAAAACAACAGATCACTAATCTGGTCAGTAAGAATACGGTTGATCTCTTCGGGCATCTCCATATTGAAGCTCCGAAGGCCCGCTTCTACATGGGCAACGGGAATGTGGAGCTTGGCCGCAGCAAGCGCCCCGGCCAAGGTAGAGTTGGTATCACCATAAACCACCACGCGGTCGGGTTTAATTTTCAGCAGGGCGAGCTCAATTTCCATCAGCATTCGGCCAGTCATTTCGCCGTGACCGCCCCCGTGTATATCCAACTGAATATTAGGCCTGGGGATACCTAACTGGTTAAAGAATACGTCCGACATATTTGCGTCGAAATGCTGGCCGGTATGAAGCAAAATTTCTTCAATGCCATCGGTTTGTTGAATGGCGCGAGAAACAACGCTGGCCTTTATGAATTGAGGACGGGCTCCAATGATCGTAAGGATTCGTTGCATATAGTGTCTTTACTCAGCCAGTGAATTATAGAAATCGAGAAGCTTCTGTTCTTCAATACCCCAGTTAAACTTCTCCAACACCGCCTTCTGACCGTTGAGACCCATCTGCTCTGCTTCCTCGGGGTAAGTTACTAGATAGTCAATCGCTCCGGCAATGGCCAGTGGATCGAGTGGATCGACGCAAAGGCCACAATTATTGCCTTCGATGATTTGCTTCCAGAGGGGAAAGTGCGAGCCAATAACCGGCACACCAGCACTCATGTACTCGAACATCTTATTCGGCTGGGCATCGATATGGTTCGGCGAAGGCAGAAAAGTCACCAAACCGCCTACACAATAGGAAAGAAGGTCACGCACTTCTCCTCGTCCTACAAAGCCATGCACGTCCACTTGTTTCCAGCCCTGATCAATCTGAGCTTCTTTCTCGTCAGCCAGATTGCTGAACTTGCCAGCCAACTGCAAACGGGCGCCAGATTGAACGCGCCCCATAGCCTGAACGACCTGCAAGATTCCTCGAAGCCGCCCGATACCCCCAACATAAGCAACCTGCTCCTCCTTCTTCGACCAGTCCACCGCTCCACTAGAAAGCTCGCCTAACAATGGGTAGTTATTAATGTCTACCGAGCGCACACCCATGGCGGTATACTTATCACGAATGTAGGGAGTTGCGGCAATCACCGCATCCAGCTTGCGGCAAACCCAACGTTCGTATACCGCAAAGGTTTTCGACAGCAACCACAGCGCGGGCTTGTTTAAATAAGGCTTGCCCAATAATTGCTTGGAAACATCCTCATGAGCGTCGAAGATAACTGTTTTGCCCTGTTTTTTTAGCTTCAGACCAATAGGAAGCAACTCTGGATCGTGAAGATGGTAAACCTCCGCATCTAACTCAAGCGCTTTCGCAAACACCCGTCCGGGTGCATTGCGGATTCGATCTAAACGGCCTTTTGAAGCACCGACATCGCAGATCGCAATGCCGTTTTTGGTTTCAATGCCCTTACCGTCCGCTACGACTAAGTAAACGGTATGACCATAATTAACGAGAGAGGTACATTCCTTAAGGAAAATTCGAGTGTCGAAACGGGGATGAACAGAGGTGAGATGGACTATTTTCATTTGACGTCGAATTGCTCCTTTCACCTGACGAGTATCAGTTTACGAGTAAACCTTGATTCTTTTTCCGGTCATCCGAGTAACGAACGACTGAAGTCGCTTCAAGAATTTATACTTCTTTTCCCAAGTTGCAAATTCATTATATTCATGAATCGGAGCTTCCATCAACTCGTTAAACTCTGCGCGATTGATACGTAATTTTTTACAGAAGTAGGATATATCTATTTCAAGCTCGTCATCATTATAGAGTGGTTCTTTCATTTTTGTAAGTGCATCTTCACGCGTCATTTGCCCCGAAACTATCAAGCTCGAATAATGCGGCCTTCTTTTATCATAACCAAACTTAGTCGGAAGATAATAGTTCTGGAAAAATTTGGTAAACAAAGACTCTCCGTGTTTACGAGGATAAGGTTTGTATCCAACAGTTTTTTCAAGCTCAGCCAGCGCCTCAATTTTGTCGTAAGGCATGTAATTTAACGGCCGTACTGTGCGCATTTTTTTTATAAACGGGTACCAAATATAACATTTAAAAAAACTTATAGTTTTATATTGTCTGAGCTTCCTCTCGCCAAAACGACTATGTATTGCGTTCAAGTTAATCGCATCCATAGCGCTGCCATGCCATGCCTTTGGAAAAATACCTTCCGTTGCCAAATTACCTCCGGATAAAATGTAACGAATCCGATGCTTAGTAGCAAAATGATAAAGGCTAGCAAAAAAAATATGGTCTTGGGGCACATCCTGGTTAGCAACTCCTGCCCGCAAATAGGCGAGATGCAAATCCCGCATATCCTGCCAATCGACGACATGGGTGTGTAAATCAAAATCACAGTGTTTGACTACCGCTTCTATATTTGCGACCGCAAGCTCGCTGTTCCAACCGGCATCGACATGCATTACAAGTGGGCGCAAACCTAATTCCTTTACCCTCAGCGCAAGATATGAACTATCAACACCACCACTCAAACCAAGTATGCAATCATACTCCTGATCTTTGCCTGCGGCTTTAATATCCAAAACGGCTTTTTTTAGTAATTCTTGTCCCTTCTCGTTTGGAAACCAATTTTTTCGCGAAACACTTTCGAACTCAACACAATGATTACACACCCCATCTTGACTGAATTCAATTTCGGGGTCTGATGTATCCATAACGCAACTGGAACATATCTGAACATAGTCACCGCTTGAAGTCATAAATTATCCTAATGAACGTTGGTAATTACTTTAATTAGCTATTCTCGAAATTAGACATTACTTTCTAGCGTTCAGGAAATTTCCATAGCCATTGATCGACGCCAAAATAAAGATAATACCCATTCCAGATGAAACAAGTACAGTAGTAGCATTTTGCTCAACGACAAGAATACCAAATGCAAAGCCGATAAAAATGAACAACGGGTTTTTTCGGCATGAATAAATCGAATCAACAACTCCCAAAAAACTTACAACAACGAAAGTAATGAATAAGTACGCCAAGATACCGCCAGAAGCCAACTGATACAAAAATGTATTTGTATTAGCATTAAGTCCTTCGTGACCCAAAAAGCTTTCTCCGACAACAAAACTGACTGGTCTATCAGAAGCAAAACCATTCCAAATGCTCCAACCAGACTCGGCACCATTCGATATAAATTCAAAGTAAGCTGACACCAAAAAAGGTGGGACTGTAAAAGCTCTTCTAATAATATAATCGGCAACAAAAGAGTAATTAAAAAAGTAAGTCTCTAACAAAAAAACTAAAAAAGCACAGTAAATGGCAAATAATAAAAGATTTAGTGCTTTATTCAAGTTATTTTTTCCATAATAAAAACCAACTAAAGCTGATAATATCAAAATAAACAAGGGGGCCTTCACGCCAATCAGGTAGAAGAAAGCCAACCAACAACTGAAAGCAATAAACAACCACAAAATACGGAACTTTAAACCTGCGAAAAACGCTAGCATAGGAATAAAGCCGTTCATAACCCAAGAATTTAGGTAGGCGAAAACTGATCCTGTGGGGTATAACTCGCGGCCTTCCAAACGGCGAATGTAAGACGTCGCCATATCAAATCCTGCCGACTCTGTAGGATTGAAAAGTCCAAAAAAGACGACGGCCAAACAAATGATCAAAGCTATGCCAAGGACCATCCAATTGCCCAGCAATTTTGGAATCCGCAAAGGATAATGTAAAGCAATAACACCTACGCATCGAACGAGCAGCAAGGGAGTTAACAGCACGAAAAAGGAAATCCAATATATATATGTATCATCAAACCCCCTCATAGGATATAAAACTGAGTAGGGAAGGAGAACGAACAGCGAGTGGAAAATAACAAAAAAATCAGAAGGTTTTACAATGACTTTCGATGAAACAATAAAAATTATCAATAGAGAGCTCATAGCATTTACGATATACTCGAGCTTAAATGAAAATGTAAGATACCCAAAATATGCATTAGCTTCGGCTAACTGAAGATAATATGCCATCAGTATCCCTAATGGAATTAAAAAGAAGCCGGTCAAAATAAATAGTTTTGTGGATAAATTTTTCATCGAAACAATTGGCTTATACATGAAATTTTGGATAATTAATTAACACTGCACGGTGTTTTCCATGAAATACAAACATGCTACCAGCAGCTACTGCTGATGCTCCACCTTCGCTTATCCCTTGGTTCAAGTGTTCAACAGTTCCGGCCCCGCCACAGGCAACTATGGGTACGTTTACGGCTTCCGCAATTTTACGTATCAGCTTTAAATCATATCCATTCATCATACCATCACGATCGATGCTGTTTATAAAAATCTCTCCTACCCCGGCGTTTACAAGCCCTATAGCGTGGTCAACAGGGTCAAGTCTTGTATCCTTACTACCGGAATGGCTCATGACTGTGTATCCCCTCAAAACTGTTTTTTTTACATCTATTGCTCCAACTATAGCTTGACTACCAAATACTCTTGACGCGTCTGAAATAACTTGGATTGATTCAAATGCAGCGGTATTCACTACAACCTTTTCAATCCCACAACGAATGAGACGGGTTATTTGTTGAAGCGTTCGGATACCACCTCCATAAGCCATTGGCATAAAGGCTTCGCCAGCTACCTCTTCAATCAAATCGTAATTTGGTTCGCGCCCCTCTCGTGATGCGTCGATATCGAGTATAACAACTTCATCCGCTTCCTTATCGCTAAATATGCGCACAGCATTAATCGGATCTCCAATATAAACAGCATCCTTAAATCTTCGAGTTTTGACTAAACCATTATCACTTACCAACAGGCATGGAATCACACGCGCACGATACATTTATTCACCTTTCACAAAAGCAGAAAGTAGTTGCTTGCCGAACCTGTGGCTCTTCTCTGGGTGGAATTGAACCCCAGCAATGTTGCCCCGTGCAACCCCGGCAGCAAAATCTATTCCATAGTGAGCAGTGAGTAGGATATCGCTGGGGTTCCGCGGGGCCATATAGTAACTATGCACAAAATAAAACCGACTTTTCGGTTCCATAGAAGCGCACATAGGATTCTGAAGATCTCTATTGGACACCTCATTCCAGCCCATGTGGGGTACACGCAACCCAGGAATCTCCGGAAACCTAAGCACGTCGATATTCAACCAACCCAAACCGTTCTCAACGCCCTCCTCACTGCCATTGCCAAGCATCTGTGCGCCTACACAAACACCAAGAACCGGCACTTTCTGTTTCAACGCCTTCTCTTCCAAAACCGGAATCAAGCCACTATTGCGAAGATTTTTCATACAGGCATCGAAAGAACCATTGCCGGGTAATATAATTTTTTCTGCTTTCTCGATATCATCTTCTCGAGCGGTAATGTTACTGCGAACGCCAATACGCAGCAACATATTAGCAATTGCGTTAATATTCCCAATATCGTAATCAATTATGGCAATCAACGATTTACCCCTAAACTGAAACGGTAAGACATCAACAGATAGATTGCATACAAAGCACCATATCCCCAACTAAATGTTTTCAAAGCAACTTCATATCCCGACAACGTTGTCAGAGAAAAAGCTGTCATTCCAAGTAAGCCAATCTGCCAAATAAGATCAAGGTGTTGCTTCTCAGCTATATAAACCATATAGCTAAGAGGACTGGCAACAAAACGCAGAGCGAACAGCGGCAACATCCAAACCGCAATTACACCTGCTTGAGCCCATTCTCTTCCAAATGCAAGAATAAACAAAGGCTCGCTGGCAAAGAACATAATAAAACAAAATATGAAGGAGCCAAAAGAAAGCACATTAAAGGTTTTAACGTATTCTTCTCGACATTCGCCACGGTCAAAATAACTTGTAGCAGCGTGGCGTTTAAAAACGTCCAAGACAGATTTTCCAAGCAATCCGATGGGTGCTCCGAGCACCTTCATTGTCATTGCTAACATTCCAGAGATATCTGCCCCAAATCGAGCAGTAACAATTAGAACTGGCAACTGAGCGGCGCCAGTATTTATAAAATCAGCTGGGAGTGAAAATATAGGGAATCGACGTTGACGCTTCCAAAAGCTTACAACGCCCAACCAAATTCCATTTTTTGGTAGATCCGTCAACGGCAGCATACAGAATGATAAAACAAGTGCTAGTATCAAGCCGAGCAAATGAGCCAATGCCAACACGGAAGCTGTTGAAGAAAAAAGGCCGCCTATAATCTGAAAAAGTGTAATGAGACCAGCCTGCGCAATCCGCATGTAAGAAAGCTTACGATACTCACCCTCCGCAGCCGCCCACGACTGCCATATATTGTTGGTCGCCAAAAATAGTGCGGCGGGAAGCCACACCAACACGAGTACAATTGGGTATCGGGCGAGCAGGTCTGGCAGGAAAAAAACCCCACCGAAGACGACGATTGTAAAAAAAGCACTCACGAACCCAGTCACTACCAAAGTCGATAACACTGCTAACCGACGCTCCACCCCGTCTTTTTCAATAACCAGCGCCATGTCGTATCGACAAGTCAATAAAACAGCAAGCAGCATAACAAGTCCAAGCCAAGCAGAGAACATACCGAACTCGGCGGGTGCATAGAGCCGTGCAATAACAAGCGACCCCAGCACGGGAATTAGTTGAGCAATGACTGACCCCGTAAGCACGGACTTTACACTTCTCCAATAATTTGTCATCTAAAGCTATCTTTTTATTGATTTAGTAAATCGATTTTTCGAAGCTTCTAATTCTTAGGTCCGCAGAACATAATCATTCAACAACAACGACTGTAACCGAAAAGGAAAAATTAATTTCAATGAAGACGACCTTTCGGATGAGAATATTTGTTATTAAAAATTGAATTTTTTATTACACTCTTTGCCTGTTTAGCATATTCGATAATACCGATTTCGTTTATGTGATTATTATCATAGTAAACTGGCTCTCCTTGATAAATTGGTGCTTTCTCAAATATTGGTAAATTATCAAAACCAAGGTAATCCAATTTAGGTATTTCCTCTGCGAATTTTCTCAAAAGTCGATTCGTCCGCACATAGTCAGGATTACGCTGCGACTCAACGACTAATCCCAAATTATTGAATCTAAGAACGCGCAGTGGATTACTATTTAATAACGGCTCTTGTCCAATGATGTAAACATGTGTTCCGTTTGACGTAATCGTTTGGAAAAACTCAACCAAGGCGCTCTCAAAGTCTTTGCTTTTCAACTGCCAGTTCCACAAGGCTGCAAGAAACACAATTTTAGCCTTCGCCAGATGCTCATTGGCGATCTTAATTTGGTCTTGGCATTGCTGGTGTGCCCACTCAGCAATGCGCTTATAATCGAAATCTGGAATAGTCACGCAACTGCTAGCCGTGATTATTCGAGCTTTAAAGCCGAGCTCTTTGCCAAGGTAAGCGAAAAAGTTGTTTAGCATTGCTGCGTGGGAGTCACCCAGTACCAGCACCTCTCTATCGCTGCTCAGGTCACCTTGGAGACAGTCACTTACAATTTTACCGTGACAGATACCGGCCGGGTCTGCATAGCGCTGATACTCAATTGGTAACTGTTCGGGCGTAAAGGCTTCATTCACATTAGCCATTACTTGTGAGGTGCCGAGGACTGCTGTAGTTAGTAAAAACCAATTTAGTGCCTGCCTCTTGTGAACGTGCTCTGTCCGGAATGGCCGCTCTAACCAGTAGTAAGAAACCATTGATAATAGAAATGTCAGGGCAATGAATAGCAGACTAAACGATAAGTCCAACACTTCAGATCCGGTGTAGTAGCGTAAAAAAGCGAGCACCGGCCAGTGCCAGAGGTAAAGCGAATAAGACAATGCCCCAATCCATACAAGAGCTCTATTTGATAGCAAACGCGCAGTAAGTCCCTTCGAAGTACCGATAAGCAGAAAAACTGTGCCCATTATCGGCAACAGCGCCGGTAAGCCTGGGAAGTGGCCGAGTTTGGGTTGGGCGATGGCCGCCAATAGAATAACTAATAAACCTGAGCTGCTGAGCCACTGGGTTATTCTGCCCCTCTCCCTCCAGGTTGTTGAGGTTACAAACAGCGCTGCAAGGCAACCTGCAAAGAACTCGGGCAGGCGAGCGTACAGGCTATAATAGGTGGCTTGCTCAATTCCCAAAAATCGCAGCCTGTATTCGGCCAGCAGCGTGCAGCCAACCAACAATGCAACCAGCGTATATTTAAGGGTTTTAATGGGTAGCAGCAGTATCAGTAGCGGAGCCAGCAGGTAAAACTGGATTTCAACCGCCAGCGACCAAGTGTGCAGTAGGGGTTGTTCGTGATTAGCTGGGGCAAAATAATCGCCAAAACCCGCGAAATAATCGTTGCTTGTGAACCAGGCGGCTTTCTCCAGCCCGTCCTTGAAGATGTTGAAATCCTTCGGGATGAAGAATACAGCACCTGCAAACGCTACTAACACCAGCATGAAAAAGTAGGCCGGAGCGATGCGCTTAAGGCGACTACTATAAAAATACTTGAATGTGGCACTCAGGGTATAGCCAGGCTGAGCTTTTTTCTTCAACAAAATACTGGTGATCAAAAAACCTGAAATCACCAAAAATACATCCACACCGATGAACCCCCCTGGCAGCCACGTGGGATTGTAGTGAAAAACCATCACAGCAAGCACCGCGATGGCTCTTAGTCCCTGAATATCGGAGCGGTAGTGGGTTCCACTCACTGTGTGAGTGCCGCCGAGATCTTCCTCTGTTCATCCTCTGTCAGGTACGGATGCATTGGAATGCTCATCACCGCTTGTGCCATTGAATCCCCTACAGGCAACGTCGCGCGCTCGTCCAGTACTGCAGGTTGTTTGTTCAAAGGGATCGGATAATGCACTGCTGTCGGAATCCCGACATCCTTGAGTTTTGCCTGGATTCCATCCCTACCCTGCACCCGAATGGTGTACTGCGCCCACGCAGACCTGTTATGAGACTCCACGTGAGGCGTCTCATCAAATCCAGCGTTGTTCAGCAACCGGGTATAGATTTCTGCTACTTTGTTACGCAACTGAACTTCTTCATCCAGTAATTCCAGTTTTGGCAATAGAATTGCGGCCTGCAAAGTATCCAGACGGCTGTTCACACCCACACGTACATGGTGATAACGACGCTCTTGGCCGTGGCAGGCGATCTGTCGCAAAATTTTAGCCAGCTCATCATCATTGGTAAACATGGCCCCGCCGTCTCCGTAGCAACCAAGGGGTTTACTGGGAAAAAAGCTGGTAGTGGCAATGGTGGAAAGATTGCAGGATTTTTTACCTTTGTAGCTGGCCCCGAAGCTTTGTGCGCCGTCCTCAATGACCGGGATGCCGTGCTTATAGGCGATGGCGTTAATTGCATCAAAATCCGCGCACTGACCATAAAGCGATACAGGAATGATGGCTTTGGTTCGCGGGGTGATTGCCGCTTCCAGTTTAGTTGGGTCCAGATTGTAAGTACGTGGATCGATGTCCACGTAAACAGGCTTGGCACGCAACAACGCGACAGTTTCTGCGGTGGCTATGTAGGTAAAGCCCGGGGTAATAACTTCGTCTCCCGGGCCAATACCTAGCGCCATCTGAGCAATCTGTAGGGCATCTGTGCCGTTGGCGCAGGTGATGCAGTGTTTTGCGCCAGTGTAAGCAGCAAGCTTTTCTTCCAGTTCAGTTACTTCCGGGCCCAGGATGTATTTGCCGTGGGCGAGGACTTTCTGGATGTTGGCGTCAATTTTATCTTTAATCCTGGCTTGTTGTGCTGCCAAATCAATGAATTGCATTAGAAAAGAGCTCTTTTAGCCACTAAAAATACGAAAGAGTACAAACACAAAAGCCAATTTATGCTTTCGTGACTTTGCTACCTTTAAGTGCGTAACGAGTGCCGGTGTGAGGACAAATTGATTCTGCCTCGCCTTCTATTGGCAAATCGATTTGTTCGCCAAACTCGCTCATCCAACCAATTTGCTTTGCGGGTACGCCTACCATGAGAGCGTAAGCTGGTACGTCTTTATTAATAACCGCTCCGGCGCCCACGAAAGCATATTCGTTGATGGTAACACCGCACACAACAGTGCAGTTGGCTCCCAGGGTGGCGCCTTTTTTCACCAGGGTTTCCCTATATTCGCTTTTGCGTTCAATCAATGAGCGTGGGTTGTATACGTTGGTGAAAACCATACTGGGGCCACAGAACACGCCTTCTTCTAAGTGTACGTTGTCGTACACGGAGACGTTGTTTTGGATTTTACAGTTGTCGGCAATGGTGACTTTGTTGCCAACGAAAACGTTTTGCCCCATAGAGACATTCTTGCCGACTCTGGCGCCGCCACATACGTGCACGAAGTGCCATACGCGGGAGCCTTCGCCGATTTGGGCTCCTTCATCTACGATGGCACTAGGGTGAACCGTTACGCTCATACCAGCACCTTTTTCAAGAAGGGATGGTAGTCCCCAGTCAGTCCTTGCGACTGAGCTTCACGAATATGCGAGACGGTGTCGATGGCAACGCGGTTTTCTTCGAGGCCGAAGCCGTTTCCCTTTAAAATCTCTTCATAACTGCGAGTATGCAGGTCCGTGAAACCGCCAGAGAATTCAATATCTTCGCCTTCACAGGTTATGGAGCGAAAGGTACGTTGGCCAGCGGCGCGTACATCGGCAGGTACATCATTGATGTCAATCGACAGGAACCAGCGCACTCGCGCCTGGGTATATTCAAGATAACCCGCCGCTTTTGTATCAGAGCTGTGGTGCACCACATTCTGCTGCAGATCGCCAAAAACAAAATGCAACATATCGTAAAAGTGCACACCAATATTGGTGGCTATGCCACCGGATTTTTTGGCATCGCCTTTCCAGGACTGCAGGTACCAGTGCCCGCGCGACGTGATATACGTGAGGTCCACTTCGTATTTGCGGTCTTTAGGACCGTTCTGAACCTTATCGCGCAAAGCGATTATCGAAGGGTGCAGTCGCAACTGCAAAATGGTGTTGACCTTGTGGCCCGTGTCTCGCTCGATCTCTTGTAGACCATCAATGTTCCAGGGGTTCAGCACCAGCGGCTTTTCACAAATAGCATCGGTTCCCGAACGCAAGGCAAAACGCATATGGGAATCATGCAGATAATTGGGCGAAGCGATCGCAATATAGTCCACTTTTTTATCGCTTTTGGCTCGCCGAAGTTTGTCAACATGACGATCAAAACGCTCGAATTCGGTGAAGAAGTCGGCATCCGGAAAATGGCTGTCGATAATGCCGACGGAATCGTTAATATCCAACGCCGCTACCAAATCATTGCCGGTGTCTTTGATCGCTTTCATATGCCGTGGAGCGATATAACCGGCTGCGCCGATCAGGGCAAAGTTCTTCATGTTCTGCATATCCTTTTATTACGCCTTAACAATGTGTTCAGCTGGCTCGCGGTATTTGCCACGGCTGTCGATAATTAGCTTGGCATGTTGTTTGATCATGTCATAGTCGAAGCGGTCGTGATCGGTTGCCAACAATACCGCATCGAAGGTCGCAAGATTTTCAGCAGTCAGTGGCTCACTGGAGAGCTTGAAACTGTACTCACGCATTTTCGGGAATACGGGCACATGGGGATCCGAATAGGCCACAATTGCGCCTTTGCCTTGGATCAGCTCCATGATTTCTACTGCAGGAGACTCCCGCATGTCGTCCACGTTCTTTTTGTAGGCAATGCCCAACACAAGCACCCGGCTGTTCTTTAGGGCTTTGCCAGCATCGTTCAAGCCGTCCATCAATTTGCTAATCACGTATTCGGGCATACCCCGGTTTACCTCACCCGACAGTTCGATAAAACGGGTGTTCAGCCCGTATTCGCGAGCTTTCCAAGTGAGATAGAAGGGATCTATGGGAATACAATGGCCACCCAGCCCCGGCCCCGGATAATACGCAGTGAAACCGAACGGTTTAGTCTTGGCCGCGTCTACCACTTCAAAAATATCGATGCCCATGCGATCAGCCACAATCTTCATTTCGTTGACCAAACCGATATTTACTGCGCGGTGTATGTTCTCTAATAACTTGGTCATTTCTGCGGTTTTAGTGGAACTAACCGGCACAATTTGGTCGATGGCGGGCTCATAAAGGGCAATGCCTACTTCCAGGCAAGCGGCGGTATGGCCCCCAACCACTTTAGGGATTGTGTGGGTTTTAAAAATCGGATTACCTGGGTCTTCCCGCTCCGGTGAATAAACCAGAAATATATCTTCGCCTACCGTAAGGCCGCCTTCTTCAGCTCTTGGCAGCAACTCTTCTTCGGTGGTACCAGGATAAGTTGTACTTTCAAGCGAGATCACCTGCCCTTTTCGCAGGTACGGCTTGAGAGCGTCCATGGTATTGGTGACGTAGCTTATGTCTGGCTCGCGGTATTTGTTCAGAGGTGTAGGCACGCATAGAATCAATGCGTCACAGTCGCGGGCCCTGCTAAAGTCAGTAGTAGCCTCGAAACCACTCTTGAAAGCACTCGCCACCAAGTCTGATGAGATATGTTCAATGTAGCTTTTGCCGGCATTCAAGAGATCAACTTTTGCGATATCTATGTCGATACCGATTACTTTACATCCGACGTCAGCATATCGCAGCATTAGCGGCAAACCGACATAGCCAAGGCCTGCAATGCCTATTACGGCCTCTTTGTTTTTTAGCTTCGAAAGTAAAACTTCTAGAGTCGACATAGGGTTCTCTGGTTCTCTGGTTCTGAATTTTGTATGTTTCTAAGTCGCATGTTTTGGCACGCTACCGCCCCACCGACCAAGCCTCAGCGTTTTAAGGTCACAGGAATAATAAGCACACCGACGAAACGAAAAGCGTCACCGAGTGATGAACGCTTTCAATTCGTCGTCACTGAGCGCCGTCACTCGCCAGGCGATCTCTCACTGAAGACGCAAACTCACTCATAAAAGTCACCAAAACGCCTATCATGAGCCCCAACAACACTGCCAACGCCATAATCAAACTGCGCTTCGGGGCTATTTTTTCAGCGCTTTGACGGCTGGTAACGAGTAGTTCAACGTCATCAAGACCCACGAGCTGAAGCTCAAGCTTCGAACGATTCTCAATTGCACTGGCAATTGCTTCACCGGCATCCTTTTCACCTTTCAGCAAGTCAACAGTCCTTCCCAGTGATTGTATCTGGCTCTCCAGACTGGCTTGCTCTACTTTTACTAGGCGCCCTTGAGAGTCAGCAACTTTGGCTATCAACGCTTCATGAACAGCTTTTACGGATTTACTATTTTCAGCCGTAGTACTGCTGTTGAATTGAATAAGGCCGGTATCTTCAGGATTACTGAAGGACACATCAAAAGGCATTTTTTTATCATGCTCGGCTCGATAAGCCGATTGCGCCTCCGGCAACCAACGATTTTCCAGTGTTGCAATTGCCGTTGTAGGCGGCTGAACAAAGGTGCCGCCGTCTTTTTGGGCCACCTGAACCAGGCTAACGTATTGGTATTCGTTCGGTGTTAACAGCGCGTAGGCCAAACCCGCAAGCGTAATTGCAACGAAAACGGCGTAGAAGGCCCGGCGCCTGCGAATAAAGATCGCGGCAAGATCGACCAGGCTGATCTCATCAGAATAGTCTGTCCGGTGATTGTTAGGAGAAGTCATTTGTTGATCTTGCATTAACGTCGAGTCCCAAAAATAGCTTGTGATCTGGGCACGTGATTCAGCTAAATCAGATGCCAGCTTTATTCGGACTGTATTCTACAGATTCCGCCTACTAATTTCCGTCATCAGATAAGGAAATTCCCCGATTTAACGTTTTATCGCCGAAACCGGCACCTTCACCCGCTGATGCTTTTGCATAAAGCTAATGAGCACGATGGCCCGCTCTTCGCCATCATACGCCTGAAATACTGCATTGATGCCTTCAAACGCCCCCTCACTCATTTGAACCGCTTCGCCATGCTTGAGCCCGCCCTGCTGCGTAATGGCATTCAGGCTGTCTTTGACGTGCTGAATAATTTCATCGGAGATGGCTGCCGGCTTGTTCGCAAAACTGACAACCCTTAGAACGCCGCGGGTTGAGCGAATTTTTGCCCAGTTGGGATCGGTCTGTTCGAGATTGACGAACATATAACCACGAAACAGTGGTTCAAGCTTTTGGGCACGTTTTCCGGATTTGATTTTTTCTACCTGAACTTTCGGGTAGAAGCAGTCAACGTCCTGATTCTGCAGGTGGGCAAGCGCCCGATCGCCTTGTGCGGGCTTGTGCTGGAGAGCGTACCAAGTCATACGGTTCCGATGTCAGTTAGTGGGGAACGTTGATTCTAAAAGCGCATCAAAAATACCAGTTTCCTGCCGCAATAAAATACGGGTTTAGCACATTCTCTTTGCCGTACTGCAAAGGCGCGCCTTCCAAGGTGTGTACGTTACCGCCTGCGGCAAGCAACACGGCGTGTGCGGCGGCGGTATCCCACTCGCAGGTAGGGCCCATGCGCGGGTATATGTCGGCCTGCCCTTCGGCTATTCGGCAAAACTTGAGCGAGCTGCCAGCCTGGACTGTTTCATGGGCGCCCAGCGATTCGATGAAAGCGCGGGTTTCATCATTCAGGTGGTTCTTGCTCGCAACAACGCGCCTGGTTGTTTGCGGTTGCGCCACTCCGATGCGTTGAATTTGCCCTGCCTGGTCACGCTTGCTGGCGCCCTCCCCTTTGATGCCCCAGAATGCCTCTTGCAGCGCCGGGGCCGTGACAACACCCATCACCGGTTCGCCGTTCTCAATCAAAGCAATATTGACTGTGAACTCCCCGGAGCGCTGGGTAAATTCTTTGGTGCCATCAATGGGATCCACCAGCCAGAACCGCTGCCAATGTTTGCGCTCATCCCACGGGGCCTGAGCGCCCTCCTCTGAGAGGATTGGAATATCCCGGCTGATGTGTCGCAGGCCTTCCAGAATAATGTCATGGCTGGCCACGTCTGCTGCGGTGATCGGCGATTGGTCTTCTTTATAGCTCACGTTGAAATCCGATTGGTAAATGCGCAGCACCTCCGCGCCGGCCCTGTCGGCTATTTTGAGCACGTCTGCAAGAATTGAGCTGTGGTGCATGGTTTGCATCCTGTCTCGCTTTTGGTGTTTTAGGCTATTAATCAAAAGAATCAATCAAGAGTATCAAATAGTGAGCCCCTGCCCCACGCAAGCTTTCCCCAGCGGGCGCTTTCAGGCAATCTGGTCGATCTGATTCCCCGAACGCTCTAGCCCTAACAGATAGAAGGCTGTTGTACATGAAACGTCACTCTACCGGAGGCACGGCCGGCTTATTTTTGGGCTCATGGCGCTGTAACCCCGGGCTCGCTGCCCTGGCGCTTGGTGCAATTTTGCTAATGATCGCAGCCGGTTCAGTTCAAGCCCAGCCGTTTACGCTGCCGGGCATACCCGGGTTTTCAGCGCAAACGCAGGAGCCAGAGAAGGCGTCGCCTGAGGAGCTGGAAGCCTCACTGAATACCACAATACAAGCCCTGCAAGATGATGAGAGCCGGGAATCTCTGGTCAAGCAGCTCAAAACCATACAGCAAGGGCTGCAGGCGGAATCGTTGCAAGCCGCCAATGAATCGGCCGTTGACCACGGGCTGCTGGGTGCGCTTGCCAATTTTTTCGGCGAAGCGGCCAATCCCGACAGCTCCGAAAAAACCTCTCTGGGCAAGTGGAAGTCGAATTTTCGCAACGCTTATCTCGCGGCTGAAAAACTCTTAACCGGGATGTCGTTTCGCGTATTCGCCGAAACCATAGCCGGCGTTACCGTATGGTTGATCGCACTGTGGGGACTTTCCCGTCTGGCTCGCTTGCTGTACGCATGGCAGGGCTGGCCGGTGCAGATGCCAAGGCAGCCCAGGCCGTGGATGCTGATCGCGCATCTGGCGCGGCGGCTTTTGCCCTGGCTGATTACCTTTACAGCGCTTTTAGCCGGCCTGCCGACGTCGGGCATGTCGGAAGCCGCTCAAAACACCGTGCTTATTCTGGCCTACGCCGCTCTGAGCGCCCGAGGCCTGACCACATTCTTTGATGTGACCATTTCTGTTTTCTCCAGCGGCCATCGCCTGACCGCCGTTCTTATCCTTCGCCGCAGAATGCTGGTGCCGCTGTTCATCATCGGCGTGCTATTCGCCCTTGAGGATGCTTTGGGTACAAGCGAACTCACCGACCAACTCGGCGTGGAACTGGCCAGCGCGCTTGCGCTGACCTTCAGCATAATCGCCGCCCTGCTGAGCTTTTTCCTTATCGTTCGAAACCGCCGGCCGGTTACTCACCTGATTCGCAACCGCCCTTACACGCAACGCCAGAACCAGGGTGTGTGGCGGGAAGTGACCGCCCTTCTGGCCCGGCTTTGGCATATACCCATGCTAGTGGCTATCAGCGCCTCGGTGGTCGCTGTTTTTGCAAACGGCGGAGAGGCCGATGCGGCGCTGGGCAAAGCCATGATCTGCGCGCTGCTGCTTGCAGCAACACTCGCGATTCAGGGCCTGATTGGCATTCAGGAAACTCGGCCCAAACACCACGCACTGAGTAAATTCAGCGGAAGGCTGGTGCGCTTCGGCTACCGTTTGGTGCAAACCGCTGCGTGGCTGATTTTCTTTGAACTGGTGTTGCAGATATGGGACTTGTCGCTACTGGGTTTGGCAGGCAAACCGCCGGTGAGCATTGGCCTGGCGGGCAGCGTGGTTGGCGTGATCCTCACGTGGCTGATTGCCAATCTTGTCTGGATTTTTGTGGATGAACTTCTGGAGCGGGCGTTGCACGGCGGAGATCGCAAAACGCGAATCAACCCGGCAAGGGCTCAAACCATTGTGCCCATTGCAAGAAACACACTGCTGGTCATCATCATAATCGTCGCTATATTAGTGGGGCTCTCTTCCTTAGGCGTCGACGTAACGCCACTGCTGGCGGGTGCCGGCATCATCGGCCTGGCGGTCGGTTTTGGCGCCCAGACTCTGGTTCAGGATTTGATCACCGGCTTGTTCATTGTGGTTGAAGACTCCATGTCAGTTGGCGATTTTGTGGAGATCAACGGTTTTATGGGAACCGTGGAAGGCTTCAACTTGCGCACCGTGCGGCTACGGGACCTTGAAGGCGTTGTTCACCACATCACTTTCAGCAAAATCAGCTCCATTCACAACATGTCGCGGCAGTTTGGTATTGCGCTGATCAAGATCCGGATTCCGAGAGAACTGCCCATTGATGACGCCATACTGTTAATGACAGAAACCGCAGAAGAGCTGCGCACGCAACCGGATATGCGATGGCTAATCTGGTCGCCGCTTGAAATGCAGGGCATTCACTCATTTGAGGAAGGCTGCCCGGTGTTGCGGATGCGAATGCGCACAAAACCCGAGTGCCAGTGGGATGTTTCCCGGGCGTTTAATCTGTTGCTTAAGCGCAACATGGAAGAGCGCTATATTGATGTTGCGGCACCGAGGATTAGTGTGCAGATGGATGCGGAAGGGGGTGGCCGTTCGTCGGTTATAGAGGGGCGGCATAGTCCTGAGGCCTGAGGGTACGCTGCGGAGACAGAGGCTGTGGTCGCCGGAGACTTTACAAAGGATCAAGCCCCTCTTTTGCTGTGCCTGTCCATGACCACTTATAGCAACACATTTGTTGCTATTACTTTTCAAAGCATCTAATATGTTTCTTATTACTTAAAAAGCAACTTATGCGTTTACATAAATGACCCCACTACTGCAACAACTCAAACATCGACGATTAACGCTCGGCCTCAAGCAACGCGATATGATGCTACGCGTTGGGGTCTCGCGCCAACAGTACCAACGCTTGGAATCCAAGGGAAATCCCAGGCTGGATACTCTGGAACTGATAGCGAAAGGCCTTAACAGCACACTCATGCTTATCCCCGAAGATAAGCTCAGCGCGGTTCGCGCCGTGCTGGAGAAAGAAGTTGGAAATTCTGATATGGGTTCACCCACACCGGATAAATCGCCAGAATCTGCCAAAGATAACAGGAAACAAAGCCTGGTTGATAACCCATGGCAAGGTTTACTGGGGGAAGACATTGATGAGCGATGATTTCACGGAAGAAGTGAGCGCACTCCGCTTGACGCTGCACGGTAAACTGGTTGGCTACCTGGCCGGTTTTCAGGGCGGGCGCAATGTTTTAAGCTTTGCTGAGAGCTTCCGAACAGATACGAACCGTCCCACATTCAGCTTGATTACTCACCCGGTATTCCCACACGCAGAGAAATTGATTGCCGAAGCCTGGACAAGAACTCAAAAACTGCATCCCGTACTGTCTAATTTGCTTCCCGAAGGGGCGTTGAGAGCGTTAGTTGCGCAAGGGCTCAAAGTTCACACCGATAATGAATTCCACATTTTTTCTCATCTGGGGGAAGACCTGCCAGGCGCTTTAGTAGCCGAGCCCATGAAGCCAGAAGATGTACCAAAGAGTGTTCTTGGCACTCGTGGCAACGCCAGAGCCGTTACGTTTCAGAAAACCTCTTCCGGCAATAAGTTTTCTCTGGCCGGTGTTCAAATGAAGTTTTCAATGAAAGCCATTGATGGTCGTTACACTCTTTCAAAAGGCAATATTCTGGGCGACTGGATTGTTAAAACACCGTCTACGTTACACAGAAATGTACCAGCCAACGAGTTCACCGCCATGACGCTGGCGGCACTCGCCGGAATCAATATTCCTGACATCGAACTGGTTGAATTAAGCAACCTGGACAACCTCCCCCAGATAAACCTGCCCGATGAGAAACAGGCTTTTGCGATCAAGCGCTTTGATCGCGACAATGGCACCCGCATCCACATGGAAGACTTCGCCCAAGTGCTAATGAAGTACCCTCACGAGAAATATAATTCGGCAAGTTATGAACAAATCGGCCGAATTCTCTACAAATTTTCCGGCGACGGGCTAGTCGATGCGCAACAATTCGCCAGGCGATTGCTGGTAAATATTCTTCTCGCTAATGGCGATGCGCACCTAAAGAACTGGAGCCTGCTTTATTCCGACCAGGTTACCCCCCGGCTCTCGCCTGCCTACGATATCGTCACAACCAGCGTTTACATTGAGAATGAAACACAATACGCGCTCAACCTGGCAAAAACCAAAGACTGGTATGGCGTTTCATATGCGCATTTCCAATCCTGGGCTGGCCGGTCCGACATTCCGTGGAGAGCAATTAAGCCACACCTGGATGACACAATGGAAAAAGCAAGAGATCTGTGGCCAAAGGCCATCGGAAACCTACCTATGAATGAAGGCCACAAGCGAAAGCTCAAAAAACACTGGAGCAAACTGGAAAGCGATTTTCGTATTCTGTGAAATAGGGGCATTACCAAGACCGTGTTACCGGGCGCAGTTACGAGCATCGACGGGCCTGGATTGAGGATGAATGCACAGGTCATTTTTGGGAAAGCAGATTCAAATTCCAGGCATTAGACACAGAAGAAGCCCTCCTCGCCTGCATGGCCTATGTAGACCTGAATCCCATACGGGCTGCCATGGCAGATACTCCAGAAACGCCGGAACGACAAACGCGGGGCCATTGATGAAAAAGCGCTGCCCATTCTACAAAGGCTGAACCTGGACCCAGGCCGCTTAGTCTCCCCCATTCCTTGATCGGCAACCCATCGGCACCTCTGCCGAGAACGCCCCCTGCCTGAAATTCGGTGATTCCGACGTTTTGCACCGGAATGCCGCCGTGAATTGACCGTAACTCCGAAATAGACGCATCAGAAACGACAAAGGCCCGAAGTTCGAAACCGTCGGGCCTTTGGGTATCACGTCAGGCTATGCTGTGCCTGTCCATGATCACTATTTTGAGTTAGATTGTTGGCGTCTACACTCAGACTCGTATATTCTTTGTATATACAACTGGATTAAGGAATACAATGACACTCAAATGCTCATCTGCAGTAAAGCAGAAGCTGGCCGAGAAGCACGGCGTCAGCTTGGAAGAGATTCAGCAGTGTTTTGCTAACCGAGAAGCTGGTCTACTTGAAGACACACGAGAGGATCACAAGACCGACCCAGCAACACAGTGGTTTATTGCTGAAACGGATTACGGTCGCCTCCTAAAGATAATATTTATCCTCAAGAATGGCGATATTTTATTAAAGACGGCGTATGGCCCGAACGCGAAAGAAGAAGCCATCTACGCAAAATACGCCCACTAATCAGTGATAGTCGCAGAAAGTAAGTGAAGAAATCCGAAGCGACGGGAGAGTTAATATGAGCAAGAAAACAGTAGGGACCTCGGAAGCCTGGGAAGAAGGCGACTTGGGCCAAAACGAAGAATTTGTCCGTGTATCCAAAAACGTTGACGATACCGCGCTGAATGAAGCTGCCGGCCTACAGCCAATCTCTATTCGTTTGCAAAAATCACTGATTGAAGATTTCAAGATGATCGCGGAGATCAATGGCATTGGGTACCAGCCTTTGATTCGCCAGGTGTTGAAACGGTTTGCGGACTCAGAAAAGCGACGGATACTGCGTGAAAAATCTGCAGAAATACGTGCTCTTGGGGATGACGATCCTAACGGCGGTGAAAACAAGCAGGCGTTTGGGTAACTCGGAGGGTAATCCCCCCAATATAAGCCGATATTGCTTATTCACTCGAATAGAGCACAACCCAGCCAACTTTCCACCAAGATGCTCAAAACGGTTTCCTGGCGGGCGCGTTCGCCATACTGTTAACCAAATTCCTTGCAAACATCAACAGAAGTCTGGATTGAAGAGCGCACACGCCTTCTGTCATCCGTGTTTTCAGTGGATATCGCAGCCTATGCGGTAATGTCTAACCACTATCATCTGGTGGTAAAACTCAGCCCGGATGAAGTGGACTCCTGGGGCAATGATGAGGTTCTGGCGCGCTGGTGCAGTCTTTATAAGGGGCCACCACTGGTGCAGCGTTATTATCGGGGGGATCACCTCTGCCCAGCCGAACTGCGTCGAATCGATGAATACGCAGAAACCTTCCGCCAGCGATTGGGAGACTTGAGCTGGTTTATGAAATGTCTGAATGAAGCTATAGCTCGACAGGCCAACAAAGAAAATGAATGCACAGGTCACTTTTGGGAAAGTAGATTCAAATCCCAGGCATTAGAAACAGAAGAAGCTCTGCTCGCCTGCATGGCCTATGTATACCTGAATCCCATACGGGCTGCCATGGCAGATACCCCGGAAACGTCGGATCACACCAGCATCAAAGAACGCATCCAGCCTGCCTTTAATCTGGCTGAAGCGATTGCGGGGCAAACGGAGCAACAGGCTTTAACGGAATTTGCGATGCCGCTGAAACCTCTGCTGGCTTTCGAAGGTGTTATCCGCAACAGCGTTCAGCGCAGGATACTGTTCAGCTTTGAAGATTATCTTGAACTGGTAGACTGCACCGGACGAGTCAGCCGGAACGACAAACGCGGGGCCATTGATGAAAAAGCGCTGCCCATTCTGGAAAGACTGAACCTGGACCCAGGCCGATGGTGCCATCGGGCGACGGCGTTTGAGGACAGCTATCAGGATTATCGAGCCCCCGCTGGCCGGGGACAAGCGGCCTAGACTCCCCCATCCCTTGATCGACAACCCATCGGCACCTCTGCCGAGAACGCCCCCTGCCTGAAATCCAGTGATTCCGGCATTTTCCACCGAAGTGCTGCCGTAGATTGGCCATGAGTCCGAAATAAACGCATCAAAAACGACAAAGGCCCGAGGGTCGAAACCGTCGGGCCTTTGGGAATCACGCCAGGCTAAGCTGTGCCTATCCATGATTAATTCCGAGGGCCCTACTCTGGCATTTGGCTCGGACGGCGAGGAAAGTTCCCGTGAAACCAAAACCTGGGCAGAGCTCCAGTTGGCACATTATCATTATAATAGTTTAGGTCCCTCTCCATAGCTTTGTGATACGCCACCACTTCGTTCAACCAATAGTAGCATGGCACGCTTATTAGCAGCCCAACCAACGCGGCTGCAAAAGCTCTGGCTTTAGGGTGCCTGGGCGTGACTTTCGGAACGTTTGGTGTAATCAGTGCCCAAAACACACAAAGCACTAGAAAGCCGATTAACATCGAGCCTGGCGCCATAAATACGGCAGAAACACCGGCATGTAATAGAGCAGCTGAAACCGATGCAGTAAAAGCCGCAAGCGGCAGCGCAAGATCATTATTTTCATCAGCACGCACTTCATTCCGCCGCTGCCAGAAAAGTCGCACTGCCTGGCCCACCAGCACTAAAAGAGCACCCATTAGCAACCATCCATACTCTGCCGCCCACATCAAATACATATTGTGAGGATGGCCAAACTTGGGAGACCGCTGGTACTCCTCCGTCAATATTTCATGCGTTAGCCACGATTGAGGCCCCATGCCAAACGGAAAATTCTTCAAACTCATTTGCCACGCTTCAAGAAACAGAGGCATCCGGCCAGATGTGTCTGCCTTCAGCGCGCGAAGACTAATTTCATCTAGCAACAACCAGGGGACAACCACGGAAAGGAGTAGCCACGCAATTACGCCATACGCCAAATAACGTAAAAACACCTTCAACCAAGGTAGCGCCGGGCGACCAATCAACATAGCAGCAATAAAAACTCCAAACGCGATTCCCAACATAGTTCCCCGAGAAGACGAAAGGAACACAATCCACCACCAAAGTGCCGCTCCCAAAGCAACAAAAAAACGCCATAGCCTTTGGTTTCTAAGCGGGCCCACAAGCACGGCTAGGGGAAGCAATGGAAGCAGCCACGTGGCGATGTGACTCCAATAGCGAATACTTACAAAGCCCCAGGGAATAAAGTTCGAAAGGTTTGCTACCCGATCAGAGAGTGCAAAAAAATAAACCGTTATAGTGGCGCCGCCATAAAAGGCAGTTGTGACCGCTGCGACACTGACGAAAACTACGACCCAGTATTGCTTCTGTTGGCCATTTCTCGGCAAGCTACCGACCAACACAAAGCCAAGAAAAAATGCTGCATACATTCCAGGGTCTGTCCAATTATGAGGAACTTCACCAAAAGGCAATGCCAATATGATAAATCCACCCGCAATGAAGACGGCAGGCCACATACGCGCGTGCAGAGCCCAGCCGCGCTGATAAATCCCCCCCCCTGCCGACAGACTAACTAACAACCCCAATAAGCCTACCAACAAATACCGCTGTGACGCATAACCACCGACTGGCAGCGATAGAAAATCTGCAAATAAAACGCTGACAAACTCCGCGGCGACAAGTAACCAAAGAGTTGCATTCCAAATTCTCTGCATTACGTCCTCTGGCCAAAGGGTTAAGCATTGTGTATAGAGTGGAGAGAAAAGCTCAAAAGCTTTTCTCTCATCCACAAACAACAGATGCGATTCATCACAGGCGACGCGGACGCAAATGGAGGGGCTAGATTTTGCTTTCCCATGGCTTTTGCATACACACCAGAACGGCAAAGGCCCGGGGTCGAAACCTCCGGGCCGTTTGTAATCAGATACGCTAGTCCCTAAATGTGATTGTTCTTAAGATGCAGGACAACCCGAGGGGGCAAATGATTTTTTGAACGCTGCTGCACTGCCACCATCTACTTTGCACGTGTAAGCGCCTTCTGCAGTGCGCGTCAGGATCACTTTTGTACCTTTGATACCAGAACTCACATTATTATCTAATGTAGCTTCAAGTGTCTTGCCACCAGTGCCATCAATATTGATTGTAGGTGCGGCCGCAAAAAGATCGGAAGACGTATAACCGAGCTCGTCAGCAGCACTAGTATAACTTGCACTGGCGTCGTCGATTGCGCTTGGATTATTGCCTCTCAGAAGCTCTTCTTCTATTGCTGTTTTCAAAGCAGACACTTCGCTAACCGCTCGGGTAATCTGCGACCGAGCAATATAATCCTGATACTGCGGAATAGCGATAGCCGCCAAAATACCAATGATCGCAACAACGATCATCAATTCAATCAGCGTAAAACCCTTCTGAGCATGATTAATTTTCATGTTCTTCATATTCGACCTCTGCTTTTGTCGTTAAGAAATCTGAGATGGCCCGGAGTCGGTGGAGTTAATCCCGCGACCAGTTTTACTGAGCCTGAAGTTCATAAAGCATCTAGCGTGCCAACCATGAATCCAACCCCATAAACCGCCAAGAATCAGTCAACTAAGCCATACACTAACGCCTGACACGACACTTCTAACTTGCATACGTAAAGCCCCTCCCTGTCACCCACTGACAAACTTTGTCACTCACCCTGCTCAACCTTCCGCCTGAACAACTCCAATCCCTACCCCAAACCAACACACACCTTTCCAAACCCAGACCAGCCATCTAAACTCTCCCCAATCAACACAACCTCATTTCAGTAACCTGGGCAGCGCTCTTTACCTAACTTATGGCTACTAATCAAAACAACATCACGCTTACCGGTCTGGCCCGTCGCTTTGTGGATGACGGGCTTCTCGAAGAGGCCGTCGCCAAGGATGCTTTTTTACAGGCATCCCAGAACCGTATTCCGCTGATTACTTACCTTACCCAGAATAAACTGGCAGACAGCTCCAAGCTGGCTTTTTCGGCGGCGATGGAGTTTGGGGTGTCGGTGCTGGATCTCTCGGCATTCTTACCGGAAATGATGCCGGAGAAGCTGGTCGACGAGAAGCTGGTGCGAAAGCACAACGCTCTTCCGCTTTATAAGCGGGGCAACCGACTGTTTATTGCGGTATCTGACCCCACGAACATTCAGGCCTTGGATGAAATCAAGTTCAACACCGGCCTGAGCACCGACCCCATTCTGGTTGACGATGCGAGGCTCCGCGAAGCGATCGATAAGTATCTGGAGTCCCACGACACCAGCATGGGCGATCTGGATGATGCGGACCTTGACGGTGTGGAAACCGAGGGCGGCGAGCACGACGATGAAGACGTTGTTACTACGAACGATGTAGACGACGCACCTATCGTAAAGTATGTAAACAAAATGTTGCTGGATGCCATTCGCGGGGGCGCCTCGGATGTGCACTTTGAGCCTTATGAAAAAATTTACCGGGTTCGCTCCAGAACTGACGGTATTCTGAAGGAGATGTCTCGCCCCTCCATCAAGCTGGCACCCAAGATTTCGGCGCGCATAAAGATTATGGCCCAACTGGATATTTCCGAGCGCCGGGTGCCTCAGGATGGCCGTATCAAGATGAAGCTGTCCAAAACCAAAGCGATTGATTTCCGGGTTAACACCTTGCCAACGCTTTGGGGTGAGAAAATCGTTCTGCGGATTCTGGACCCCAGCCAGGCCAAGCTGGGCATTGATGCGCTGGGCTATGAGGAAGATCAGAAGAAGCTGTATATGGATGCGCTGGCCCAGCCACAGGGCATGATTCTGGTTACCGGGCCAACGGGCTCCGGTAAAACCGTGTCGCTCTATACAGGTTTGAACATTCTCAACACGGCGGATATCAATATCTCCACAGCGGAGGACCCCGCCGAGATTAACCTTGAGGGCATCAACCAGGTTAACGTAAACAACAGAGTTGGTTTGGGTTTCGCGGAAGCGCTGCGGGCTTTCCTTCGCCAGGATCCAGACGTGATCATGGTGGGTGAGATTCGGGATCTTGAAACCGCCAATATTGCCATCAAGGCCGCGCAAACCGGTCACCTGGTTCTCTCTACCCTACACACCAACAGTGCGGCAGAAACTCTCACGCGAATGATGAACATGGGCGTGCCGGCATTCAATATTGCAACGTCGGTAAGCCTGATTATTGCCCAGCGGCTGGGCCGAAAACTGTGCAGTGCATGCAAACAGCCAGGCGATGTGCCGAAAGAGGTGCTTTTGTCCGAAGGGTTCACACAGGAACAAATTGATACAGGCTTTACGTTGTTCCACCCCAAGGGCTGTGATAAATGCAATGGTGGGTACAAAGGCCGCGTCGGGATTTACGAGGTGGTGAAGGTAACTGGAAAGCTGGCCAGCATG
>NZ_DRGY01000153.1 GCF_011049865.1 Marinobacter antarcticus
ACATATCCCCCGGCCTCCTACTTCACATCTGGTGGCGTTGCAAACGTGTGATAGGGCGCCGGCGACGGTAATGTCCACTCAAGGCCCTCTGCGCCTTCCCAAGCCTTGGCGGGCGCTTTTTCGCCACCTCTCACACACTTCACAACAATAAACAGGAACAATAGCTGGGTGGAGCCGAACATGAACGCCCCGATGCTTGAAACCATATTAAAATCAGCAAACTGCAGAGCATAGTCGGGAATTCGGCGGGGCATTCCGGCAAGTCCAAGGAAATGCATCGGGAAGAAAGCCAGATTCATTCCGACGAACGACAGCCAGAAATGGGTTTTACCCAGGGTTTCGTCATACATGTTGCCGGTCCACTTGGGCAACCAGAAGTATGCGGACGCAAAGATACCGAATATCGCACCGGGTACCAGTACGTAATGGAAGTGAGCTACCACAAAGTACGTATCGTGATACTGGAAATCCGCCGGGGCAATCGCCAGCATGAGGCCGGAAAAACCGCCGATGCTGAACAAGATTACAAACGCGACGGCAAACAGCATAGGTGTTTCAAAGCTGAGCGAACCCCGGAACATGGTCGCCACCCAGTTGAACACCTTCACGCCTGTCGGTACGGCAATTAGCAAGGTGGCGTACATGAAGAACAGCTCGCCTGCTACCGGTATTCCTACGGTGAACATGTGGTGTGCCCACACCAGGAACGAAAGCATCGCAATGGCACCCACCGCGTAAACCATTGAGGCATAGCCAAACAGCGGCTTACGGGAAAACGCCGGTATAATATGCGACACGGCGCCGAACGCCGGCAGGATCATGATATAGACCTCTGGATGCCCAAAGAACCAGAATACATGCTGAAACAGAACCGGATCGCCGCCACCGGCCGCGTTAAAGAAGCTGGTACCAAAGTTAATATCCATCAGCATCATGGTTACCACGCCCGCCAACACCGGCATTACGGCAATAAGCAAAAACGCAGTAATCAGCCAGGTCCATACGAACATGGGCATTTTCATCAGCGTCATACCCGGTGCCCGCATGTTCAAGATCGTGGCAATGACGTTAATGGCGCCCATGATGGACGACACGCCCATAATATGGATGGCAAAAATAAAGAAGGTTGTGCTCGGCGGCCCGTAGGTGGTGGACAGAGGTGCGTAAAATGTCCAGCCAAAGTTGGGCGCACCACCGGCCATAAACAAGGTCGAAAGCAGGATCAGGAACGCACAGGGAAGCAACCAGAAACTCCAGTTGTTCATCCGTGGCAGCGCCATGTCCGGCGCGCCAATCATCAGCGGTATCATCCAGTTTGCAAGCCCGACGAACGCCGGCATAACCGCACCAAAGACCATAATCAGGCCGTGCATGGTGGTCATCTGGTTAAAAAATTCCGGCTGAACAATCTGAAGCCCCGGCTGGAACAATTCCGCCCGGATAACCATCGCCATGGTTCCACCCAGAAGGAACATGGTGAAACTGAATATCAGGTACATTGTCCCGATATCTTTATGGTTTGTCGTAAACAGCCAGCGAGTTATGCCGCTGGCCGGACCGTGATGATGATCCTGGGCGTGGGTATCTGCAACCGCACTCATTAAAACCCCCGTTACCGCCAATTATTGTGGCTGGTGATATCTGTTATCTGGCGTTGATTACTGTTTGTTCTTGTAATCGAAGATTTCTTTCGGCGTGACCATGTCGCCCATTTTATTACCCCAGGCATTACGCTCGTAGGTAATGATCGCGGCAAGATCGGCTTCACTCAGTTGGCCGCCAAAAGCCTGCATTGCTGTACCGGATTTACCGTTCACCACAATATCGATGTGCGCGGTGATGTCGCCGGTGGCAATACTGCTGCCCTTGAGTGCGGGGAAAGTAGGTGGCGCGCCGCTGCCGTCGACTTGGTGACAGGCCGCACAGGTCGTTGCGTAGGCTTTCTCGCCACGCTCTATCAGCTCGTCAATGGTCCAGTCTTTCTGGGTCAGCTCACGTTCTTTTTCGGCCGCCGCTTTCTGATCTGCAACCCAGGTGTTGTATTCGTCTTCCGGTACCGCCTTGACAACAATCGGCATGAAACCGTGGTCCTTGCCACAGAGCTCCGCGCACTGGCCCCGATAGATACCGGGCTTGTCTACGCGGGTCCAGGCTTCGTTAATGAAGCCGGGGATAGCATCTTTTTTAAAACCGAAATCGGGAACCCACCAGGAGTGAATAACGTCGTTTGCCGTGAGCAAAAACCGGATCTTTTTCCCGACAGGGACAACCATCGGATTGTCCACTTCACGCAAATAGTGTTCACCTTTGGTCTGTCGGTTGCTGATCTGTTCTGCCGGCGTGGTCAGGCTTGAAAAATAACCGAAATCCTCGTTGATATACTCATACTGCCACTTCCACTGATAGCCGGTTACCTTGATATCGATATCCGACTCGGTGGTGTCGTACATGTCGATCAGGGTTGAGGTGGCGGGGATGGCCATGATCACAAGAATGACCAGCGGTATGAGCGTCCATAGAATCTCAACCAGCGTATTCTCGTGAAAGTTTGCGGGTTTCGCCCCCCGGGACTTGCGGTGGGCGAAAATAGACCAGAACATGATCCCGAATACCACGACGCCAATCGCGACGCAGATCCAGAAGATGGTCATGTGAAGGTCGAAAATCTCATTACTGGTGCCGGTTACCCCGGGGGTCATATTTACCGTCCAGTCCGCCAGGGACAGGGCAGGAAACGACAGACCGCCTAAAAGGGCACCTGCCCGCTGAGCGTGCACGCGCATACTGTGTCTCCACAGAGTGTTATTCTTGTCGGATTTTGCGTTAACCCTCTGATGTATTACCGGTGCTCTCGCATTCACCGGCAAGCTCAGAGTGAAAGCCTGCTTATAGATACTCGTGGGCCAGTATAGACACAGATCGGCAAAATACGAAAACATTGGATAAACCCAAAAATGCTAACCATTAATTTTTAAGAAGAAAACAGAATATGATCTTCAAACTGTCGGTGACTGATCGACGCTTATGGGCCTTGGCATGGCCCTTGATGCTCACCAACCTCACCGTTCCGTTACTGGGACTGGTGGATACAGCTGTGCTTGGACATCTTGAAAGCCCGGAATACCTTGGCGCCGTGGCGGTTGGCGCCAACCTGTTCACCCTGTTGTACTGGACCTTCGGTTTCATGCGCATGGGCACAACGGGGCTTGCAGCACAGGCCTGGGGCAAACGCGACAGTTTCGGTCAGGTTGCGCTGCTGCTGCGCTCAATGATGCTGGCGGTCGGTATTGGCCTGCTGCTCATTCTGTTTCATCAACCTCTGATCCGAATCGGGCTGGCCTTGATGAATCCGAGCGCGGGCGTTACCGAGCTTGCCGCTGAATACGCCGCCATAAGAATCTGGAGCGCGCCCGCCGTACTGTGCCAGTACACCCTTGTGGGCTGGCTGATCGGAACCCAGTTTGCTCGCGGCCCCATGATTATGCTTATCGTAGCCAACGGTCTGAACATCGTTCTGGATGTGCTGTTCGTAACCGTGCTGGGCTGGAACAGCCGAGGTGTGGCCATTGCCACAGTGATCGCCGAATACGGTGCCGCAATCATTGGTTTTGTCATCGTGCTACGGCGCATGCCGGACGGACAACGCCTGACCCGGGAACTGTTCGGTCAGCTTGAGGATTATCTGGCGCTCCTGAGAATAAATCGTTACATCATGGTTCGCACCATTGCCCTGCTGCTGGTGCTGGCGTTTTTTACGGCTCAGGGAGCCCGTCAGGGCGACACCATACTGGCGGCCAATGCGGTATTGATCACGTTTTTGCTTCTGATCTCCAACGCTCTGGACGGCTTCGCCAATGCCGCTGAAGCTCTGATCGGCGAATCGGTGGGCGGTAACAACAAGCCCCAGTTCTTCGTGGTCTTGCGTTGCGCGCTGCGCTGGTCGCTGTGGGGGTCGCTTTTGCTCACCATTGTGTTCGTGGTTGGAGGCCGCAGCCTAATCGCGATGCTGACGGGCATTGAGGAAGTGCGCACGGTTGCCTGGCAATATTTACCCTGGCTTTGGGTGCTCCCTTTCGCATCTGTCTGGGGCTTTCTGTTCGATGGCGTATTCATTGGCGCGACACGCACCCGGGATATGCAAAACACCATGCTGTTTTCGGCGCTGGGCATTTTTGCACCGGTTTGGTGGTTGACCACAAGTTGGGGTAACCATGGGCTCTGGTTCTCGCTCATATGCCTCATGCTCGCACGTGCCGTCAGTATGGGGTGGTTGTGCTGGTCACACACACGGAACGATCGATGGTTCAGCACCTGGTAATTCCGACACGATTGTTCACAATTTCTAACAGTCTGGAAATCGCAGCTGACAGAATCTCGTCTACACTTGTCGGAAAAGACGGGCGTCTCTCAGTGGTCATGTTAATAATCTGCTGCAGAATGGTTGCCCTGCTCATCGTTGCGCGTTTTTAAAGGAGGCGCTTTGCGACCTCACCTTGTTCAAACACTGGCATGTCCTCAAATGACTCCACAGGCAGTCTTAGAGATCATTGATCACGCGCGGCGCAAAGAGGCCCGCTCGGGAACGTTTTTGCGGCAGTTGCATGAAACCGCAGCCAACTTGCCGTCAACTGTCATGATCGAGGGGTATCAACCCGCAAATTGCCTGTTCCAGTTCGCCATCGAATACATTGAAATGGCGCCCAGGCTTATTGAATGCGTGAATGCGTGCGCGCGCGAGGCAGGCACAGCACGGCTGTTCGATCCGTTCGTTAAAGCGGCAACGGGCTACTTCACTGAACCGTCAGCGCTGCTGGTGCGTTACGATGGTCTGGACGGGCTTCTGATAAGGGCCTACCTGTGCCATCGCCTGATGGAGGAGATGCACGAGAACAATCACTCCATGAGATCCGGGGGGCTTGTCGATATAGAAGCAACTCGTGCTAACCTGCTGGTTCATGGACTCATTGGCGAGCCTTTTGCAAACGAGCTGGACGATTCAATCGTCGTTACCGTGCTCCAGATTGCTGGCACACCGGACTATTACGAACTTAATCTGGATCCATTCGTAAAACAGGTAAACAACGACGCCTGGAACTGGATGCGGCATTATTGGGAGAATCTTTTGATCCGAAATCACATCCGCTTTTCCCTGGGCTCTGGCGAGGCCTGATCCGGCCTCCGTTTAAGGCCTTGTCGTGGGAGGTGTTGAGCAATTGAAAGGTTTATACCCAAAATGAGAAAACAAACGGTTTTGCTGCTGGTCGGGTTCCTGATGTCTGCTCATGTTTTGGCAGAGCAACTGACGGTGCGGGTTCAGCTCGTGGATGATGTCGGCCCGGTGACCGACGCCGTTGTCTATGTGAACGATGGCAGCCAAGCCGCCCCCGTGCGGGCGGAAGTGAGCCAGAAAGACCGTATGTTCCACCCCCATGTGCTGATTTTGCCTTCCGGCTCCAGCGTGGATTTCCCCAATCGTGATAACACCCAGCACCACGTTTACTCTTTTTCGCCGGCCAAGCCTTTCAATCTCGAACTGTATGCCGGCAAGCCCGAATCACCTGTGGTGTTCGACAAGCCCGGTATTGTCGAGCTTGGCTGCAATATTCACGATCACATGCAGGCGTTTATTGTTGTCGCCAGCACCCGAGCGATCGGGCAAACCAATGAGCGCGGAGAAGTAACGCTCGCACTGGACTTTGGCGCAGCCAAGGTACCCGACTCGCTCAGCCTGAACATTTGGCACGCCCGCCTGCAAAACAACACCCGGCCCGTGGTTCGGAAAATCGATACCGCCAGCCTCGCCAATACGACCGCAGACATCGTCAACATCGAACTGCAGCCAGAGCCGCGTCACGACGGCCCGCTGGACAACCTTCAGAAACGCTTTCGGGATCTTTGATGGGTGGGCTCGCAAACCGCATCGGCTTCCGCGGCCGGCTTGTTATCGCGATGGTTGCTCTGGTCGCCCTGGTGAGCCTGTTGATCGGCGCGCTGTTAATGGTGTACCTGTTTGAGGATGAGCAGCGCCGCGCGCTGGAGCAGCTCAGCGTGGCTGAACGCCTGACCACCGAGGTCATCGAGCGCCGCACCGACCTTGAACTCTCCAGGTTGAGCGTTGTTGTTCGCGACTTCGGTTTCCGTTCGGCTATCGCCAGTCGCGACCCCGCAACTCTCAGCAGCGCTCTGGAAAATCACAGCGGTCGGGTGGGGGCAGATTTTGCGCTGCTGCTGGACCGCCAGGGAGAGCCGCTGGCGTCCACGCTGCCTCAGGACATCCCCGACATCACCTCTACACAACTGGCCAATGTAAGCAGTGGCGGGGTGAACCGCTCGCTGGTGACGATCAATCAGCGCGGATACGAAGTGCTTATTGTGCCTGTAGAGGCGCCCGGTTTACGAGCGTGGCTGGTCGCCGGCTTCGAGCTGGATCAGGAACTGGCTAATATCATTGCCCGGCTCAGCGGCAGTTCCGTTATCTTCCGAAGCAACGCGAATGATCCCGGCGAGTTCACCAGCTTTGCGGCATCTTCCGATGTCGATACCGCCGGGGTGGCTGCCCTGCTCAAATCCTCAAGTGGCCAGAACTTTATCGAAAGCACCCGATACTTCACTCGCACCTTGAGCCTCGGGACCTCCGAGAAAGGCACCTTTGAGGCACTTTTGATGAGCAGTCGGGAAGCCAGCCTCCAGAACTACTACAGCCGGGCTCTGGAAATAGCCCTGTTGGTCGCTGCCATCATGGTGCTTGCCATCGTGTTGGCACTGCTGACAGCGAGGTATCTGGGCCAGCCGGTTTTGCAACTTGCGCAATACGCCCGGGCCGTCGGCCGGGGAGACAATCCGCAAGCGCCTGACATTCGCACCGGCGGCGAGTTGCGTCAACTGCGGGATGCCTTGCGAGACACGCTGGCACGGCTCATTGGTCGCGAAACCGAAATTCGTCACGCCGCAACCCATGACGAAGTCACCGGGCTGGGTAATCGTAGCGCCCTGATGCACGCCGCGAACGAAAACTTTGACGCCGGCAAATCCTTCAGCCTGATCGGCCTGCGTGTGAGTGATCTCTCCAACATCAACGACACCCTTGGCCTGGAGTTCGGAGATAAAGTGTTGCTGAGCCTTTCCGAGCGAATCCGCGTGGAACTCCCGGACGCCAGCCTGATTGCGCGCACCGGCGGCGGCGAGTTTATGGCCCTGATCCCTGCCCATAGCCCTGAGGCGCTGGATCAGCGGGCCTTGGCTCTGCACAGCAGCGCCGTGTTGCCGCTGAATATCGACAAAACGCCGTTTTCACTGCGCACAAACCTGATAACACTGCAGTTGCCTGCCGATGCCGGCCAGATCAATGAACTGAGAAGGCGCGTCAATCTTACTTTCGAGCAGGCCGTGCAAAACGATGTAGCGGTCACACGATACGAGCCGGGCCGGGATGAGAACCACCTGAGGGAGTTGAAGCTGGTCTCCGATTTGCACAGTGCAATCCGGCACGGCGGTCTGCACATGAACTACCAGCCCAAGCTGGATAGCCGCACCGGACAATTGCTTCAAGTGGAGGCTCTGGTGCGCTGGGTACACCCGGAGCTGGGTTTCATATCCCCGGACGAGTTCATTTTTCTGGCAGAGCAGTCGGGGCAAATTCACGATCTGACGGACCAAATATTACAGCAGGTTGCCGACGATGCTCGCGCCTGGTTCAACGGTGGGCTGGATGCAGGCGTTGCGATCAACCTTTCAGCAATGGACCTGACCTGGCCGGGGCTGACCGAGCGTATAGCCAGCATTTTTGGCGGCTGGCACCACAATATGGACCGCATCACCCTGGAGGTGACCGAAAGCGCCCTCATGGAGGATCCGGAAGAGGCCATGGCCACGTTAAACCGTCTGCGGGCTCTCGGTGTCACTTTGTCTGTCGACGACTTTGGTACTGGCTATTCATCGCTGTCACAACTGCGCAAGCTGCCGGTTCAGGAACTGAAAATAGACAAATCCTTTGTGCTCAAACTGAATGCTGAGCCTCAGGATCAACTGATTGTAAAATCCACCATCGATATGGCCCATGGCCTTGGCCTCAAGGTGGTCGCAGAAGGTATCGAGAATCTGGAAACCTGGAAACTGCTGCAATCCTGGGGCTGCAACATTGGCCAGGGTTTCTATCTGAGCCGTCCGGTTGCTGTCGCGGATCTCGCGCAGACGGCCGCGGCTATTGCAGCGCGTCAGCAAGAGCTGGCCGACATTACGCTGGAGCATTCGTCATGACACGTTTTTTCAACAAGCCGCGTGCTGTCAGGGTCGCACCCCTGCTGATACTGGGCCTTCTCGCGTCGCCCTCGGCGATGGCTGATATTGGCAGCCGAATCTGGGCAACCGGCGGCGTTACCAGCATAGAAGGCAGCGCAGGCGGAGGGCTGGTGCCCTGGGCGCTGCTGGGCAGTTACGCCAGTGATGAAGAGTGGGGCGGCACTGTGGCGTTGAGCCGCGCGGAAGTGGACGACTACACGCTTTCGGTTACCGGTGCGGGCATTAACTGGAATAACCGAATCGAGGTGACGGTTGCCCGTCAAACTCTCGATCTGGACAGCCTGGCATTCACTCTCAAAGACGGATTTGGTCTGGAGCAAGATGAACTTAACCAGGACATTTTCGGGGTAAAAGTGCGGCTGTTTGGTGACGCTCTGTATAGCCCCTGGGGCCAGTGGTCTGCCGGCCTGCAGTACAAACGGCAGAGAGATTTCACCGTGCCGGAGGCCATAGGTGCCCGCAACGACAGCGGCACGGACGTGTATTTTTCCGGCTCCAAAGTATTTTTTGCTGCTGTGTTTGGCCGCAACCTTCTGGTGAACGCCACGGTGCGGGGAACTCGCGCTAACCAGGGCGGGCTGTTGGGCTTTGGCGGCGACCTAAATAATGGCTATGAGTTCATGGCTGAAGCCGGCGCAGGCGTGTTTATTAACCGGCAGTGGCTGCTGGGCGCTGAGTACCGACAAAAACCGGACAACCTGAGCTTTGCCCGCGAAGACGACTGGTGGGACGTGTTTATTGCCTGGGTACCAGATCGTCGGTTTGCGGTAACGGCAGCGTTCGTCAATCTTGGCGACGTTGCCACTTTGACCGACCAGCAGGGTGTTTATCTGTCTCTTCAGGGGAGTTTCTGATCATGGGCCGGAGCCTGGCGAAGACGTGCACTATACTACTTGCTATTACGATGGGCCTTGTTCTGAGCGGTTGCCAAAACTTTCAACGCGAGCCGGATAACAGCCTGTACCTGCAACTCGGCGAACGGTCAGGAATCGCCAATATTGTGGAAGATCTGCTCTATCTGATTGTGGATGACGACCGCATCAATGCACAGTTCAAGGGCATCAATGTGGCGCAGTTCCATAGCAATCTGACTGATCAATTGTGTGAACTCAGCGGCGGCCCCTGTGAATATTCGGGGCGCGACATGCGCGAGGTGCATCAATCCATGGGGATTACAAACACCCAGTTTAACGCCCTGGCCGAAAATCTGATCCTGGCCATGGAAGAAAACAACATACCAACCGCGGCCCAGAACCGGCTAATCAAACGGCTGTTGCCGATGTACCCGGATATTCGGCACCTGTGAGTGAGTGGGAGAACACCAGAATGAGTGAAAGAAAAGACGATATTCGCCCGGGGCTGTACCGGCACTACAAGGGTAAGGACTACGAAGTCATCGACATTGCCCGCCACAGCGAAACAGAGGAAAAACTGGTGGTCTACCGCTGCCTGTACGGGGATTACAGCCTTTGGGTGCGCCCGCTCAGCATGTTCCGCGAAACCGTCGACGTTGCCGGAGAACAGGTCCCACGCTTTGCGCGTATGGATAAAACCTGAGCCTCACAGCAACAAAAAAGAGTATTTACTATAAAGAGTATTTACTATTTAAGCCGGCCTGTCCGTGCAATGAGAATAAGAGGGTGTGGGGGGATGTTTTTCTGCCGGGAAAAAGATGTTTGAGCGCAGCGAGTTGCTTTTTCCCAGAAGAAAAATATACCGCCGCGACCTCGAAACCCTCCAAGCCAGCAGGCTACAATCCTTAAAATCTCTAGTCCTCAGACCCAGCCTTAAAAAACACAACCTGCTTAACCGTATGATCATCCTCGTTGTCACGGGTATTAACCCGCGTATCCAGCTCCGGAGTCGCAGGGGTCTCGGCATCCGAAACGGCATCGGTGAAACCGCAAGCCACACATTCGCGAATCTGTTCATCCGCATCGTCAGTGAACATCATGATTTTGTCCATCTCCGCACAGCGGGGACAGACGGCTCCGGCTATAAAACGCTTAGGGGTTGCCATAACGTGACTCCAGATTAAAAGCTCCAGTGGCTATAACGACCACCGGAGCAAGTTGGATCAGGCCGCTTCGTCGCTGATACCCGTCTGCCTCAGCAGAGCATCTACTTGAGGCTCGCGCCCACGGAACGCCTTGAACAGTTCCATGGGTTCCTGTGAACCGCCTTTTTCCAGAATGTTCTGCAGGAACGCTCGCCCGGTATCAGGATCAAAAATGCCCTTTTCTTCAAACAACGAGAAGGCATCTGCGGCCAGCACTTCCGCCCATTTGTAGCTGTAGTAGCCAGCCGCGTATCCGCCAGCAAATATGTGCGAGAACGAATTCGGAAAGCGATTAAACTCCGGAGACTCCACAACCGCGATGGTTTCGCGTACTTTGCGGTGCACCGCCAGCGGGTTGGTCGGAGCCTCTTCATTGAATTCCGCGTGCATGCGGAAATCGAACAGAGAGAATTCAAGCTGCCGCACCATCGCCATGCCCGGCTGGAAGTTCTTGGCCGCCAGCAGTTTGCGCAGCAGATCCTCTGGCAAGGGTTCTCCGGTTTCGTGGTGGCTGGCAATCAACGCCAGGGCTTCGGGGTTCCAGCACCAGTTTTCCAGGAACTGGCTGGGCAGTTCTACCGCGTCCCAAGCCACGCCATTGATGCCTGAGACATCCATGACTTCCACCTGGGTCAGCATGTGGTGCAACCCATGGCCAAATTCGTGGAACAGGGTGGTTACTTCGTCGTGGGTGAGCAACGATGGCTTGCCATTCAGCGGTGGTGTGAAGTTGCACGTAAGGAAGGCAACTGGCAACTGCAACTGGCCACGCAGGTTGCGCCAGCGTACCCGACAGTCTGCCATCCAGGCGCCACCGCGCTTGCCTTGGCGGGCGAACAGATCCAGGTAGAACCAGGCGATTGGCTCACCGTTGCGGCTAATGCAGTAAGCGGTGGCGTCTTCGTGCCAGGTTTCCACATCCGGTTTGGCTTCAATTTGCACATCGAACAGCTTCTCGGCAACCCGGAACAAACCTGGCACAACCTTGTCTGTCGGGAACCAGGGGCGAAGCGTTTCGGGCGAGATGTCGTAGCGCTGCTGGCGTAGCTTTTCGCTGTAATAGCCCACGTCCCACGCTTGCAGATCGTCAATACCATGTTCATCTTTGGCAAATGCCTTGAGTTCCGCAAAGTCCTTCTCGGCCACTGGCCTGGATTTGGCCGCCAGTTCATTGAGAAAACCAAGAACCTCCTCGGTATCACGGGCCATTTTGGTGGCCAACGAGCGCTCGGCGTAATTGTTGAACCCGAGCAATTTGGCAAGGGCGTGCCGGCGCTTGAGGATTTCGGCCATCACCTGAGTATTATCCCAGGTTCCTGCATCCGGACCCATATCGGACGCCCGAGTAACAAAGGCTTCGTAGACTTCGCGACGAAGCTCTCGGTTGTCGCCGTAGGTCATTACCGGGAAGAAGCTGGGGAAATCCAGGGTGATCACATAGCCATCCAGCTCTTTTTGGCTGGCGGCCTGTTTCGCGCCTTCAATGGCGGATTCCGGCACGCCGGCGAGTTCTTCCACATTGGCAATGTGTTTGAACCAATGCTGGGTGGCGTCCAGAACGTTGTCGCTGAAGCTGTTGGACAGTTCTGCCAGTTCGCGGGAGAGAGCCGCATACTGTTTTTTCTGGTCGTCTGGCAGATCGACACCGCCAAGGTGAAAGTCTCGCAGGGTGTTGTCCACAGACTTGCGCTGGGCTTCGGTCAGCTCCTTGAAATCGTCCCGCGCGGCCAGCTTTTTGTAGGCTTCGCAGAGGGTGGAATTCTGGCTCAGTTCGGTGCTGTACTCTGTGAGCTTCTCCAGGCAGTTTTTATACACTTTGCGCAGGTCGTCGTTGTTCATCACTCCGTTGAGATGGGAGATGACAGACCAGGCGTTGTTCAGTTTGTTTTCCAGAGACTGCATGGGTTGGGCGAGGGTGTCCCAATCAGGATCCTCGTTCTGGGCAAGACTCGCAATTTTCACGCGGTTTTCGCTGAGAATCTGGTCAATCGCGGTTTCCATGTGCTCAGTACGCACATGGTCAAACCTGGGCAACAAATCATCAGTCAGTAGCGGGTTATTCATAGGTCCCCTTCTCAGCAACGAGTTGGTAAAGTAGCGTGTCGCTAGTGGAATAATTTCATCTATCAGGTATATGTAATGACGAATGTACGTTCTCACAAGGGTACCACGCCAGATTTCGGAGCACGCACTCTGGTGGATGCCAGTGCGGTGGTGATCGGTGACGTAAAAACCGGTAACGATTGCTCCATCTGGCCGATGACCGTGGTGCGGGGTGATATGCACAAAATTCGCATCGGTGACCGTTGCAGCATTCAGGACGGTTCGGTACTTCATATAACCCACGCCAGTGATTATAACCCGGGCGGCTATCCGCTGACCTTTGGTGACGATGTGACCGTGGGCCACAAAGCCCTGCTACACGGGTGCACCATTGGCAGCCGTGTGCTGGTGGGCATGGGCTGCATCATCATGGATGGTGCGGTGGTTGAGGACGAAGTGATTGTGGCGGCCGGGTGCCTGGTACCACCGGGAAAAACTCTTGAATCCGGTCATCTTTATGTCGGCTCTCCCTGCAAAAAGGCCAGGGCCCTATCGGAGGAAGAGCGCGATTTCTTTGCGTACACCGCTGCAAATTACGTTCGACTGAAAGACACGTACCTTGCCGACCAATAAACCTGTGGTCTGAACAACCGCCTGGCGCCGTATGTTTCCTGGTCAAAATCCCTGACTCTTGTCACTCAGGGCAAGATGTCTACCGGTAAATCTCCCGTGGAAACGGATGTGTCACACTCGGGGTCGCGGATGGCGATTTCCACCCGGCGGTTCAACGCGCGGTTTTCAGCCGTGTCGTTTGGCGCAAGGGGGTTGGTTTCTGCGCGACCTGCGGCCACTACGCGCTCTGCAGACACCTGCTGATTCAGGACAAGCTCGTGCACAACGGATACGGCGCGTGCGGCGGACAGATCCCAATTGGAACGATACCGGCTGCTTGAGATGGGCCGGTCATCGGTGTAGCCGGAAACCAGCACATCGCCGG